>CBDULX010000098.1:0-11150 GCA_965368175.1 uncultured Gammaproteobacteria bacterium
ACCCTAATTACCCCTTCGGTTATGTCATCGATATAAGTAAAGTCGCGCTGCATTTTACCTTCATTGAATACATTGATGGCTTCATTACGCAGGATAGCACCGGCGAATAGCGAGGGAGACATATCGGGACGCCCCCAGGGGCCGTATACGGTGAAAAAGCGTAAGCCTGTAGTGGGCAGCCCATACAGATGGCTATAGGAGTGGGCCATTAATTCTGCGGATTTTTTACTCGCAGCGTAGAGGCTGACCGGATGATCGACATTATCGTGAACACTGAACGGCATGTGCGTATTTGCGCCGTAGACACTTGAACTACTGGCATAAACAAAGTGTTCTACCTTGTTATGACGGCAGCCTTCCAGCAGGTTAGCAAAACCGACCAGGTTGCTGTCAACATAGGCCTGGGGATTGATCAGGGAATAACGCACACCGGCCTGGGCAGCCAGGTTGACCACCCTGTTAAAACCCTGCTCACGAAACAGGGTTTCCATCGCAGGGCGGTCCGCAATATTCATTTCAATAAAGCTAAATTTGTCGTACCCATCCAGCTGCTTCAAACGATCGTGCTTGAGCTGCACATCATAATAATCATTCAGGTTATCAATACCAACAACCACATCCCCACGATCCAGCAGGGCTTTTGCCACATACATGCCGATAAAGCCGGCGGCTCCTGTAACCAGGACTTTCATATTTTTATCCTATTTGTTCTATGGACGTAGGTCTTAGGTCTTAGGTCTTGGATCTTTCGACTTTCGACTTACGACTTACGACTTATAACTTATAACTTATAACTTATAACTTTCGACTTACCGCCCAACACAGTAATAATCAAAACCATGAGACTGCATCAACTCACGTTCATAAACATTGCGTAAATCGACAAAGACCTTACCTTTCATTTTCTGTTTTAGATGTTCCAGATCAAGACCCCGGTACTCGTTCCATTCAGTCATCAGAACTACAGCATCGGCATTTTCGATAACCTGATCCACGTTGTCGCAATACTGGATTGATTTTGGCAGGATTTTTTTCGCTTCTTCCATACCTTCCGGATCATGGACCTTGATCACCGCTCCCTTGTCAGCCAGTGCTGGCAGAATCGCCAGTGATGGAGAATCCCGCATATCATCGGTTTCTGGCTTGAAAGTCAGCCCCAGTACTCCGATGACCTTATCAGACTCTGAACCACCCAGAGCATCCCGAATTTTTGTGACCATGCGGGCCTTCTGTGAAGCATTTACTTCTACTACTGACTCGACTATTCGACTGGAAGCGCCATGCTCCTGAGCAATACGAATCAGAGCCAGAGTATCTTTTGGGAAACATGAGCCACCATAGCCGGGGCCCGGGTGCAGAAATTTCTTACCTATGCGACCATCCAGACCCATGCCTTTGGACACGGAATGAACATCAGCACCCACTTTTTCACACAACTGGGAAATTTCATTAATAAAACTGATCTTGGTGGCCAGGAATGCATTAGAGGCATATTTAATTAATTCAGCGCTTTCCAGATTAGTAATATGGATGGGCGCTTCGATCAGATTCAATGGCCGATACAATTCTTTTAACAGCGCCGCAGCCCGTTCACTCTCTACACCCAGCACCACTCGGTCTGGACGCATAAAGTCACCAATGGCCGATCCTTCTCGCAGGAATTCAGGGTTGGAAGCCACATCGAAATCGGCACCGGGATTGGTCTTTTTTATAATCCGTGAAACCTGACGAGCCGTTCCTACCGGTACTGTGGATTTATCCACAATGACGGTATAGCCATCCAGATAACCGGCCACTTCTTCAGCGGCTGCGTACACATACTGCAAATCGGCATGGCCATCGCCACGACGAGTAGGCGTGCCTACGGCAATGAATACCAGTTCGGCATTTTTCACTGCCTGTTTCAATTCTGTGGTGAAACTTAAGCGACCGGACTCAACATTACGCTTGACCAGATCATCCAGTCCCGGCTCATAAATCGGTATGCCGCCTTGCAACAGGGCATTAATTTTCGATTCATCCTTATCCACACAGATTACATTGGCGCCAAATTCCGCAAAACAGGCTCCTGAAACCAGGCCAACATACCCCGAACCGATCATGACTACATTCATAGTTGTTCCCGATAATATGACTTAAGCAAAATGCCTGTTACTCATATTTTTAAATAATGTTGATACGAATATGCCTGGACACGCGCCCGGACATGCAGCGAGCTGAATTATAACACCCTGAAAAAAATAGAGGTAATTTCACTGTAGAATCAGGCGATGGCCTTGCTAGCAGGGACTGGACTCTTATCCAGCAAGGGTACAGGTCGACCAAGGTAATAGCCCTGAGCAAAGTCTACACCGATGTCTTTGAGCAGGCTCAGGGTATATTCATCATCCACCCATTCGGCTATAGTCTGAATTTGCATCACATGGCCGATATGTGTAATAGAGGCTACCATGGCCCGATCGATTGAGTCGGTTTGCATGTCCTTTACAAACGCACCATCGATTTTTATATAATCCACTGGCAGGTTTTTCAGGTAGGCAAATGAACTCAGGCCACTGCCAAAATCATCAAGAGCAAAATGACAGCCACGTTTCCTCAGAGCCTTGATAAACCGGGTTGCCTTGGCCAGGTTGCTAATAGCAGCAGTTTCAGTTATCTCAAAGCAAATCTGTCTGAAATCCACATCATTTAACATGGCTTCAGTAAGAATAAAGTCCAGCATGTCCTCATCAGCCAGTGAAATTCCGGACAGGTTAATGGCTACAATTTTTTCACCGGACTCCTGCTCATTGATATCCTTCATCGATTTGAAGACGCCTTTGACTACCCAGCGATCGACCTTATGCATCAGATTATAACGTTCAGCAGCCGGAATAAAGATATCCGGAGCCACCACCGAACCATCCTCATCCCGCATGCGGATCAGCACTTCCCAGTGAGTGGTTTCATAACTGTCATCCAGTGCTACCACCCGCTGCCAGTAAAGCAGGAACCTGCCTTTTTCCAGAGCCTGATTAATTCGGGTCGCCCAGTGCATCTGCCCATGGTGCCTGGCCAGTACCACATCGTCTGGCTGATAAATATGGACCCGATTTCGGCCCATATCCTTGGCGGCATAACAGGCCAGATCGGCAGCCGACATGATGCCCACCATATCTACATTATCGATATGGATACCAACCACCCCGATACTTGCACCCACTTCAAATGATTTATCCTGCCAGATAAAACGGAAATCTCTCACTTCATGACAGATCTTTTCTGCCAGGATTTTGGCCTTCTCTAAATTGCAGTTCTCCAGCAATACACCGAATTCATCACCCCCCAGCCGAGCCAGGTTATCGCCTTCACGAATACATCCCTGTAACAACACCGCCAGTTGCCGTAACAACTCATCACCGGCCATGTGGCCACAGGTATCATTCACTACCTTGAACTGGTCCAGGTCGATATAACACAGAGCATGATGCCGATCTTCTTCCAGCACATTGATCAATGCCAGCTCCAGGTAATCCTCAAACATACGGCGGTTATACAAACCGGTTAAGGCATCATGACTGGCCTGATAGGACAACTGGCGGGTTAGCCTGCGAGCATGACTGACATCCTGGAAGACCAGCACAGCGCCGATCACAGCCCCTTCATCGTTGCGCATTGGAGCGGCAGACGCTTCGATGGGAACAGCTTCACCATCATAACGAATCAGGGCAGCATGGCTGGGCAATTCAACCACATTGTTTCTGCGCATAGCATCCTGAATAGGATTACTTAGGCGCTTTCCGGTATCTTCATGAATCAGTTTAAGCACCGACTGCAGCTGCATATCGCGCACGCTATCAATATTGCGCCCCAGTAATCGCTCGGCCACTGGATTCATGTATTCAATCATGCCATCCGCCGAAGTGGTTATCACGCCATCCATAATCGAGTGCAGACTTACTTCTGCCCGTTCTTTTTCTTCGGCCAGATCTTTACGAGATTTCTCCAGCTGATGCTGTTTTTTCATCGATGAATCCAGCGCCATATTAATAAATTTGGCCAGATAACCAAACTCATCATTGGTGGTTTCATTAAAACGAATATCCCTTTCACCCCGGGCAAAACGATCTGCCGACACCACCATATTATGGAACGGACGTGAAAGAATTTTGTAAAGAATCAGTTGCAAAATGAGACCAAAACCAAACACCATAGCACCAATGGACATCATCATGTTCTTGCGGTAATCGGCGATTAAATGTTTTATATTGGTGACGTAAACTGTCAGTTCGACCTGTTCGTAAGCGGACGATGAAAATACATCATGAATATGCAGTGTGTGTTGAAAAGAATCCTGGCCAGGCTCAAACGATCCAAAGCTGAAATGACGACCTGAAAAATCAAAGCTTACGGCTTCAAAGCCAAAACGCTTGCGAATTTCCTCAATTGTCTTATGCAAATCAATTTCAGGATCATCGGGAGACAGCTTTTTTTCAAGTTCATGTTCAAGTTGATCTGAAAACATAAACAGGTCGTACTTGTACTGGTTCACCAAATCCTGTTCACGTATCTGCAGAATATAAACCGATGCCAGGATACCAATAAGTACCATACCCCAGAATACAATACCTGTAATCTTTGCCGGTAATGCCAGCTGAATCCTCTTATCTATCTGGTATTTTTGACGTTTCCAGTCTTCCCTCATTTAAACCCAACCCAACGTAAGGATAAAAGTAAAGGGCACACTCCACTTAAGCCAGAACCAAATATTGCAAAGCCCATAAACCAGGGGAAAAACCACAACGTGTCATACAGTTGATAACTGAGTAGTAATAGCAGCCCTACCATTAAATACCAGACACGCTCGGCTTCAAAATCAAACGTAGGTGAATCATTTTCAGGTGCTGTAATGTAGGCGTAATCGCTACTAAAAGATTCAAATTTGAGATACTTCCCAAACAAACGGGAAACACGATAATTGGTGACCCCTTCCAGGATCAGAATAATGATAATGGCATAGACAACTGACGACCAGTCAGCATAAAGACCTGCCAGCAATAAAAAACCAACTGCCAGCATATAAATACGTTCACTCATAATTACACTCTACTACACCCTGTCCCTGAGCTGGTCTACAACAACCGAGAAAGCATGACAGGCTGTTTGAAAATGTCATGACACTATACCTTATTTTTTTTACATCACAAAGCTTTCAATCCTGAGCCGCTCCCGGTGTAATTGCAGCCATTGCAGGGCAATAATAGCACTAGCAGAACTAATCCTGTCGGTACCCAGCAGGTTCACCACTTCTTCGTAATCCATTACCACTACACGGATATCCTCGCCTTCATCGGCAATACCATGAATACCATCGGCCTTGCTGCTATCCACCAGGCCACAAAGTAAATAGAGCCTCTCAGAACAACCACCGGGGCTGGGATAAAAGGAATGTACCGACTCAAAAGCATGCACCTCTAAACCTGCTTCTTCATGGCATTCACGCTGGGCCACCTGTTTTGCAGATTCGCCTGACTCGACAATACCCGCCACCACTTCCAGCAACCAGGGCCCGGTTTCGTCTTCCAGAGCGCCTACCCGGAACTGCTCAACCATCACCACTTTATCATTAACTGGGTCATAGAGTAGCACTGCTACCGCATCGCCACGATGAAACAGTTCACGTTTAATAGTGACATTACCACCCGCAAACAGCTCATGCTCAAGCTGACAGATTTCAACCTTGAAAAAGCCATCATAGGCTATTTCCCTATTCAGTAATTTCCAGTTCATTGATTCACCTTGATTAAAGAACAAATAAATATATATATGTTATGCTTTAATTATTGTAATTTTCAGAACGGAGGCCTGGTATGCTTGATTATCTTCAAAAATTTATCGGCGAAGAAATCGTGTACAACGGCAGCCATTGTCAGCTTATAGAAGTCCTCCATGAAGGTCCATCACTGGTGCTGATGTGTGTCGACAAACAGACCACGATCCAGACCGACCAGCATGGTGGCGCCCATCGCCGAGTTCAGGAAACCTACACCATATCCTGCATCAGCGAACTTCACAATGAGCTCCACCCAGTCATCAAACAGGTACTGCCCGAAGATCGGCACGACGAATTTCTGGCTTATTTACTTAACCTCTGAACACATTCCCCAACCAGATGAGGCCCCTGGTAGATGAAACCCGTATACAGCTGCACCAGACTGGCCCCCAGCTGTATTTTACGTAAAGCATCTTCGGCACTGCAAATCCCACCCACAGCAATGACCGGGATGGCATTTTCCAGATGAGCAGCCAGTACCTGAAGTACATGATCGGCTCTGTCCCTTACCGGTTTACCGCTCAGACCTCCTTGCTCATCGGCGTGGGGCAAGCCCTCCACACCTACCCGTGAAGCTGTGGTATTGGTGGCAATAACTCCGTCAATTTTGTATTTTATAAGGGTATCCGCCAGCCTGGATATGGCCTCATCATCCATATCTGGCGCAATTTTTACCACCAGGGGCACATAATGCCCATATTGTTCCGACAGTTTTTTCTGCTCATCTTTCAGAACTTCCAGCAACTGATCCAGAGCCTCTCCAAATTGAAGATCTCGCAAACCAGGAGTATTGGGCGATGATATATTCACCGCCACATAATCGGCATAGGGATAAACCTTGCGCAAAGCAATCAGGTAGTCTTCGCTGGCCTTCTCTACCGGGGTGTCGAAATTTTTCCCGATATTGATGCCCAGAACACCCTGATAACGGGTTTTTTTCACCTGCTCGATTAAGTGGTCTACCCCCCTGTTATTGAAACCCATTCGATTAATCACAGCCTCGGCCTCTGGTAAGCGAAACAGACGTGGCTGGGGATTACCTCGCTGAGGTCTGGGTGTTACGGTGCCAATTTCTATAAAACCGAATCCGCAATCGGCCAGGGCATCAAAATAATCACCGTTTTTATCCAGTCCGGCCGCCAGTCCTACTGAGTTAGGGAACTCTATACCCATAACACTGATGGGAGCACGTTGAGGTTTACCGAGCACCAGAGCCAGCAATCTAAGCCTGTGGAGTAGTTTCAGGCCTTTTAAAGCAATACTATGAGCGATTTCCGCATCCATTTTGAAGAATACGGTTTTAACGAGATGATAAGGATTCAGATCCAAAATTTTTATGCCCGGTGTTCTTATAATGCCGCAATTATATTGATTAATACCCCCCACGGCTAACGCTTTTGAAATAAACACAAAAAGCTAAATCACTTAATTAATATATGGTTATTTGATGTAATTCAACATGACCCTCACCCTAAACCGCAATAATGCTAATACAGGCATAAAACAGCGTTTCAAAAATTAAGGGAACCTCCGTCAAGTCATTATTGGTTTATGCGGGCTCAGAACGTCCAGATATTCCCCGATTTCGTAGCAATAAAATAACTACCGCCTCACTTCGTGAAAAATCGAAACACTCATCGTAGCCTGCTGAACCAGACTTAATCAAAGATACCCGGAGCCAGGACGTTTTCACCAAAATGAACATTAATTCAGTACTTTCAAACCTCAGTCATTACAGCCTCAACCATAAGTGGCGGGTGGTGATTATCTGCACCCTGGTGAGTTTTCTTACGGCCACAGGCGCAACCCGACTCGTACCGGCCAGCGATTACCGGGTGTTTTTCAGTGCCGATAACCCGCAACGACTGGCCTATGAAGAGCTGGGTCGGGAATTCACTAAAAACGATAATATATTACTGGTGATCGAGCCGGCCGATGGCCAGGTGTTCAAGGCGGATTTTTTAAATCTCATCCATCAGACCACAGAGCGCTTATGGCAGTTGCCCTATGTCATCCGGGTGGACTCCATCAGCAATTTTCAGCACAGTCATGCCAACGGCGACACCCTGATCGTGGAAGACCTCTACCAGCCGAACCAGAAGGCCGACCTGGCTGAGCTGGAGCAAATCGCCCTGGATGAACCCCAGCTGATCAATCGTCTGATCAGTGCTCAAGCGAACATTACCGGCATCAATATTTCAGTATTGCTGCCGGGCAAAAACCCGATGACCGAGACCCCGGCAATCGTCAATGCGGTACGCCAGCTGGGCTCAGAACTGGAACAGCAATACCCGGGGCTGAAGACCTACCTCACCGGGGTTATCATGCTAAACAATGCCTTTGCGGAAGCCTCGCTGGTGGATATGACCAGCCTGATACCGGCGGTGTTTGGGCTGGTATTACTCACTCTGATGATTTTGCTGCGCAGCCTGAAGGCCGTGTTCATCTCGCTGCTGGTGATGCTGTACGCCATTATGATGTCCATGGGATTTGCCGGCTGGATGGGATTCCCCATGACGCCTCCCATGGCAATTATCCCCATCATCGTCATGACCCTGGCGGTAGCCAACTCGGTTCACATCATGTTGCCCGCACTTAAATACATGCGCTCCGGCATGCAACGGCAAAAGGCCCTGGTCACCAGCCTGAAGCTCAACCGCTACCCGGTATTCCTCACCAGCCTCACCACCGCCCTGGGTTTTCTGGCCCTCAATACCACGGAAGTATTGCCCTTTCATCACATGGGCAATACTGCTGCCTTTGGTGTTACCATCGCCCTGCTATTCAGCCTGCTGTTATTGCCTGCCCTGTTTATGCTCATACCGATAAAAGTGCGGGTGAAACCGGATGCTCAGCACAAAAGCCTGCAGGGCTTTGCACAATTTATTACCCGGCATTACAAAATCCTGCTCATTCTAAGCCTGGTCAGTGCCATCACCATCACGAGTTTCACGGCCAAGAATGTCATCAATGAAAACCTGATCCAGTACTTTGATCCATCCATTGCCTTCCGCCATGACTCAGACCATATCGCCCGGCATTTAACCGGTACCGGTTTTATCGACTATGCCTTAAAAGCCGATAAGGCTGGCGTCAGTGAACCGGAATTTTTACACCAGGTGGACAGCTTTATCCAGTGGCTGAAAACCCAGCCGGAAGTCCTCAATATTTACAGTATTACTGACACCCTCAAACGGCTGAATAAAAACCTGCACGAAGACCAGATCGACTGGTACCGATTACCCGAGCAAAAAAATCAGGCCGCCCAGTATCTGCTGCTGTATGAGATGTCGCTGCCCTATGGGCTGGACCTGAACAACCAGGTGAACCTGGATAAAACCGCCACGCGGGTTAGCGTAGCGGTAAAAAATATGAGTGCAATGGAATATATCGACCTGGATCACCGGGCCAGACACTGGATGCAACAACACACACCGGACATCGCCAGCATCGGCTCTAGCCCCACCATGATGTTTGCCCACATCAGCATGAACAATGCCTCGAGTATTTTGCTCAGCACCACGCTGGCACTGATCGGCATTTCTGGCATATTGCTGGTGACTTTTCGATCCTTAAAACTCGGGCTGATCAGCCTGGTGCCCAACTTAATCCCAATTGGTATGGGATTTGGACTCTGGGGATTATTCAATGGTGAAATAGGACTCGGTCTGTCGCTAGTAGCTGCGACATCTCTGGGCATAATCGTGGATGATACCGTGCATTTTCTAAGTAAATATTGTCAGGGCAAGCGAGACCAGGCGCTGAACACCGAAGCCGCCATCGCCTATGCCTTCGATCAGGTAGGCCCGGCCCTGTTAACCACATCTGTAGCCTTAATCGCCGGCTTCAGTGTACTGTATTTTTCGGTATTTAAACTCAACAGCGACATGGGTGTACTCACTGCAACCACATTGCTACTGGCCCTGGTTCTGGACTTTATCCTGTTGCCTTCACTGTTGCTGTGGCTGGATAGATCAGCAGCTGGGAAAGTAGATGTAAAAATCTGATCGGATATTTCTGGTAGACCAAAATCTAAAACTTTGACGCGGAGACGCAAAGGCGCAGAGAAAATATATAAGTTTTGTATGAATGCCCTTTTGGAGATCTGAGGTACTTGAGAATACTTCCCATGTACCTCCGACTCATACCTTCAGATTCACAAAAAACTCTATTGTAAGCTGAGTGATTGCATTATTAGCGCTAACTTTAAAATTAAAACGCAGCGATTTTTGGCGTTCAGGGTCGGCTTAAGCTAATTGTTATGTATTTATGGGCCTACCGTATAGTTTGAACTATTACGATTCCATGTGTGTTGGTTTTTATACCATCTAATATTTGTGATTCGTGGAATCATACGAAGTGCATCATTCAAGGCATTGGCAAGAAAATCATATTCATTACCACTAATAAGCCACTTAATACCTAGAAAATTAAACTTGAACCCGAAATAAGCTAACCACTCTGCATTTTCATCACCAACCGCACCAACTTCTACGTAGAACGTTGTTCCGTTGACTGACACTAAGATTCCATGAGAATAATCAGTTTTATAGCTATTAAGAACTTTTAGGTCATTTTTCACAAGAACGTCTGTTAGTTGTTCCGCAATTTCCTTTCCTGCCGGTTCAGATGACATGTATGCTGTGCTGTATTCACCATCAAAGCTAACATGATCAGATGCGCGCACTATTGTTACTTTTTATGCATAACCGGTGAATTAACGAGGCCCCATGTCTTGTTAAACATTTTTATGTTCTTACCGCATTAAAGTACCATTCTGGTTGCTTCCATTCTATGTCTTCTTCCATTTGATAGTCGAATGGCCTTGGATGCCTATGATGCTCAATTATGTACTGAAGGTGTTGATTTGCGATTTCAGGGTCATAGACCATCCAGGCCAGGCGACGAGTTTTATTCCATGTTTCTCTAACCAGGAATAATGCGTTGCCACCGGCCTTTATCTCCTCATCGAGTTTGTCGCAGAATGGGTCTACAATTTCTCTCTCTTCATCTGAGGGCATTCCGTTATCGACAATTTCATAGAAGTCGATAATCACTGACAGATGCCAACGAAATATATCCTTATGCTCGAAATTAAGCAGGCCGGAATTGACTGCAGCAATACAAGGTAATTCATCTTCCTTATATTCGATTAGAGTATAACTTTCTTCAGGGAGAACTATACGAACTTCATCCTTCTTGAGATCATCATCTTTTTTCTTTCCAAATAGTTTTCCTAGCACTGAATTACTCCTGGTACATAACAGGTGAATTAACGAGACCCCAAGTCTCGTTATACTTTTTTATATGGCTATTGATATGTAGATCCATTATGTTT
>CBDULX010000099.1:0-10996 GCA_965368175.1 uncultured Gammaproteobacteria bacterium
GACTGGCAGGAAACCCTCAATCCTGAAACCATCGACCTGGGGCTGGACCGTGTACGTCAGGTGCTCAAAGCTCTTGGCCTGTGTGAAAATTTTAATTGCCCGGTGATTACCGTGGCCGGAACCAACGGCAAGGGTTCTTCAGTGGCCATGCTGGAATCCATCCTCAGAGCGGCGGATTATACAGTCGGCTGTTACACTTCTCCCCATCTCTTTCACTACAACGAACGAATTCGTATCAATGGTCAGCCAGTGACAGATGATATGCTCTGTCAGGTATTTGAGGAGGTTGATCAGGCCCGAGGGGATGTGGCGCTTACCTATTTCGAATTTGGCACAATGGCTGCCCTGCTGATATTTGCGCAGGCTGGGCTGGATGTTGTGGTGCTGGAAGTCGGGTTGGGTGGACGCCTGGATGCGGTGAATGTGATCGATCCCGATGTGGCCCTGATCAGTTCGGTGGGTCTGGATCACATGGACTGGCTGGGGCCGGATGTCGACAGTATTGCTAGAGAAAAAGCCGGTATATTCAGGGCAGGTCGACCCGCGATCTACGGAAGTTTGAAGTCGATACCTGCAATACAGCAGGTGGCTGTAGAAACCGGGGCCAGATTATTGTCGGCGGGAAAAGATTATCTGTTTCAGAATATCAGCGATAAAATCTGGCAATTGCACGGACCGAATCTCCATTATTCAGATTTGCCGCGGCCGGCACTGAAAGGGCAAATCCAGGTTCAGAATGCGGCAGCAGTGGTGATGGCACTGAGTGAGCTAAAGCTGTCACGGGCGATGACGGTTGAGGCCATAACCGAGGGACTAAGTCATATTGATCTGGCCGGACGCTGCCAGACCATACATCAGCAGCCGCAGGTGATTGTGGATGTTGCACATAATCCACAGGCTGCGGAAGCTCTCGCTGAGGCTCTGTCAGGGCTTGAACATAAAGGCCGAACCCTGGCTGTGGTAGCCATGTTGAGTGACAAAGCGGTGTCTGAGGTGGTGGAAAAAATGTCTACTGTGGTAGATGAGTGGTTTACAGCGGGTCTGGCTGTGCCCAGGGGGATGGATGCGGAATCCATGGCAAAAGCCGTGAACAGTCATCTGGCTAATGGTACACTCAGCGCCGGGCAAACAGTTGCTGATAGCTGTAAATATGCCCTGGGCATGATGAATGAGGAGGACCGCCTGATTGTATTTGGCTCTTTTTATACGGTTGCAGAAGCGACAAATTACATTAATGGGTTAAACATTGGATAGAGCCTTGAAACAACGCTTGCTGGGTGCCGTTATTCTGGCAGCCCTGCTGGTTATACTGATCCCTGAGTGGCTGGATGGCTCAGGTCATCGTGCGCGCCATCCTAAAAATATAGAAATTCCGCCCGCCCCGGTGTTCGAACCCCTGCCTGACTACAAGCCAGAAAAAGATAAAATCGAGCCACCAGAATCCATCTCGGAAGTGGTGGTTGAGGCAGAGCCATCTGCACAGATAAATCCCAGTCAGCAGCAGACACCAGCCACTAAATCTGGCATTCATGCCTGGGCTTTGCAGGTGGGGAGCTTCAAGGATGAAACCAATGCCCTGGTATTAAGGGATAAACTACGCGCCAGCGGTTATCCAGCTTATGTAGAAGTGCTTAAATCATCCAGTAAAATACCCTACCGAGTACGCATTGGCCCGGAGCTTGACCGAGAAAGGGTGAACAAGCTCAAACAAACCATTCTGGAGAAAGAAAAAATTCAGGGAATGGTGGTTAAACACCCCTGATTTGTGCCTGTCTATTGCTTAATTCTGATATGATTCCGACTTTCCTGAACAGGAGCAACAATGACCCTGCTTGATTTCGCTATTGTCCTCATAATCAGCATTCTGGTGGTGCTAGGATTGATCTGGGGTTTTGTCAAAATCGCAATGGCACTGGGAACCTGGGTTGCAGCCAGCATTATTTCATTCTCACTGGCTCCGAATCTGGCCGCTTCATTACTCAGTTCGATAGAAAATCCAGCCATGCGGCTGGCGGTGGCCATGGGTATATTGTTTGTTCTGACTATAATGTTAGGTGCACTGGTGAGTGTTATGGCCCGACATCTGATTACCAAAACCGGTCTTACCGGTCTGGATCGTGTGTTGGGCATGGTGATTGGTGCGACATTAGGACTGATTGTAGTGGTTGGGCTGGTATTTATTGCCGGTTTAACGCCGGCTCCCCAATATGAATGGTGGGAATCTTCTGCGCTGGCTGGACGGTTTGAGCATATGGCTATGTGGTTACAAAGTTATTTGCCCAGTGATGTGGCCAAATATTTTCGTTATTGAACAAGTCTCTTCGAGGTTTTTATGTGCGGTATAGTCGGTATTGTTGGCCGAAGTCCGGTAAATCAGTTGATATATGATGGTTTATCTCTGTTACAACATCGGGGGCAGGATGCGGCAGGTATAGTGACCTGTGATGGTAATAAATTCTATCTACGCAAAAACAATGGTCTTGTGAGCGATGTTTTTCACAGCGAACATATGATTCAGTTAAAGGGTAATATGGGAATAGGTCACGTACGTTACCCTACTGCTGGTTGCTCTTCATCGGCAGAAGCCCAGCCATTTTATGTGAACTCACCCTATGGCATTGCCATGGCTCATAATGGCAATCTTACCAATGCCGATGATCTTAAGGCCAGATTATTCATGGATGACCTGCGGCATATCAATACCGATTCCGATTCAGAAGTATTGCTCAATGTATTTGCTCATGAATTACAACAGATAAAAAAACTCAGTGTGAAGCCTGAAGAGATTTTCCAGGCGGTGAGTGATGTGCATAAACGTTGTAAAGGCGGATATGCCGTAGTGGCCACCATCGTGGGGAAGGGCATTCTTGCATTCCGCGACCCTTTTGGTATTCGGCCTCTGGTGTATGGTAAGCGTGAGACTGTTCTGGGTACAGAATATATTGTGGCATCTGAAAGTGTAGCTCTGCATTCCCTGGGATTTGAACTGGTACGAGATCTTGAGCCAGGTGAAGCTATTTTTATTGATATTGATGGTACATTCCACAGCCAGCAATGCGCTGAGAATCCACAACGCTACCCCTGTATTTTTGAGTTTGTGTATTTTGCACGTCCGGATTCTATTATCGATGATGTGTCAGTGTACAAGGCCCGGTTGCGTATGGGGCAGACGCTGGCGGCAAAACTTCTTAAATTAAGACCGAACCATGACATTGATGTGGTCATCCCGATTCCAGATACCAGTCGAACTTCGGCACTGGAAGTGGCCTATCATCTGGGAGTGAAGTACCGTGAAGGCTTCATAAAAAATCGTTACATTGGTCGCACTTTCATTATGCCGGGACAGCAACAACGTAAAAAGTCCGTGCGCCAGAAACTCAATGCTATAGATCTGGAATTCAAAGGTAAAAATGTATTGCTGGTGGATGACTCTATTGTTCGTGGCACCACCTCAAAACAGATCATCCAGATGGCTCGTGATGCCGGAGCCAAAAAAGTGTATATGGCTTCAGCCGCGCCAGCGGTTCGTTACCCCAATGTGTATGGCATTGATATGCCATCACCCAAAGAGTTTATTGCGGATAATCGTAACGAAGAGGAAATTTGCCAGGCTATAGGTGCGGACTGGTTGATTTATCAGGATCTTGCAGACCTGATCAAATCGGTTAACAAGGGTAGCAAGCATTTCAATGGTTTTGACTCATCCTGCTTTGATGGCAAATACATAACCAACGATGTGGATGAGCATTATTTGCAGCATCTTGAGCAATTAAGATGTGATGCCTCAAAATCAGATCGTGAACAGAGTGAGCAACTGTCGGGAATCGACTTGTACAGTAGTCAGTAACAGATGGAAATAATTAAATTCAGCCTGTTCGGATTGATGTTTGCGATACTGCTGTCGGGCAACATAGCCCGTGCGGATGAGCATGGTCTGTTTCAACAGGCCATTAGCCTAAGTAAACAGGGTGACTGGAAACAGGCGGCTGAATTATTTCAGCAGGTGGCAAGTGCACAACCGGATTGGCCAGAGCCTAAAAATAATCTGGCGGTTGCTTTATTGAAACTGGGACAGGTTGAGCAGGCTCGCCAGATTCTGGAGCAGGCAGTTACCAGTCAGGCCAGTTTCAAAGTGGCTCAGGAGAATCGACAGAAGTTATATGATCACCTGGCCGCCAGGGCCTATGAGAAAGCTCTGGGGAATTCAGCAAGTCTGGAGCTGCCCAATTTGCAGTTGCTGGATAGCATACAGCAAGTCAGTGTTCAGCCAGTTCTAACGGCAGAGGTTACCGAAACTGTGGTGAATGCGGATGATATGATCCGCCAACAGCTGGATCACTGGTCGAGTGCCTGGTCGGCGGCCATGGTTGATGACTATCTGGCCTGTTATTCTTCCCGGTTTAAAGCCTTTGAACAGGATATAGATTTTCAGCAATGGCGTTATCAGCGTCGAATTCGTTTGAAATCGGCCCGGAAGGTTGAAATTAGTCTGGATAATATCAAGGTATTTCTTGATCAACAGGGTAATGCTGCACTGGTGGAGTTTGTACAATTATACCGATCTGCCAGCTATACTGATAAGGTCATTAAACAGTTGTTAATGAGTCTTGAGAATAATCAGTGGTTGATAACTTCGGAACGGGTGATTAAGGCGTTATAAATATATGGGCACCTCTTACAATAGATTGTGGCTTCTGCGCGACCTTATCCTGTTGTGCTGTTTGTCGGTTATGCCTGTAAAGGCTGATTTGCATCCAGAGCAACGACTGTTACAGGCACTGGATGCTATGCAGCAAGCCGACATGAATTCGGCGGAGCATACCCTGCAAGCCTTGCTCGATGACGAACCTGAATTCAAACTCGCTCATATGTTATATGCAGACATTATCAGCGCACGTAACGGAAGTATCAAACCCGGACAGGGTCTATCTGATCGGGAGGCTCTTGATACACTGTTAACTGAAATTCGAAAACGCTGGCAGGCAAAGACACAGCAGGCTTATGCTGAGAAAATACCGGCGGCCCTTGGTCGAATGGACAAATATTATCTGAATGCACTGGCTGTGGATTTGAAGCAGTCACGTCTGTATGTGTTCGAGAACCATGACGGTTATCCCAGGCAGGTAGCCGATTTTTATATATCCATTGGCCGAGCAGGGTCTGGTAAGGAAAAGCAGGGTGATTTGAGAACACCCCTGGGCGTCTACTTTGTTCAGTCTTACATACCGCCCTCACAGTTAGCGGACAAATATGGTTCTGGCGCCTATCCTATTAATTATCCAAATGCCTGGGATGACCACAATGGCCGGACCGGGTATGGCATCTGGCTCCATGGTACTCGAAGTGGGACCTATAATCGGCCACCTCTGGCATCGGAAGGTTGTGTGGTTCTACCTAACGATGACCTGCTGGAAGTGGGTCGCTTTATTACCCTGGGCCAGACACCGGTAGTGATTGGTGAAGATTTGCAATGGCTGGATGCTGATCAGTGGCAACAGCAGAAACAGCAGGTGAATGCGATTTTTGAACGCTGGCTGGATGACTGGCAGAGTATGAAAACCAGCGACTATCTGTCTCACTATTCAGAAGAGTTTTCTAATGGTAAGCAGAATTTCAATGCCTGGGTAAAACACAAACGGCGTATCGCGGGGCAGAAAAGTTTTGTTGAAGTTAAGGCAAAGCACCTGAGTTTGTTGCTGCATCCCAATGAAGACGTAATGGTGGCGACTTTTAACCAGCATTACAACAGCGATAATTTCAGTAGTCAGTCATGGAAACGTCAGTACTGGCACAAGGAAGCAGATGGGCAGTGGCGAATTATCTTTGAAGGACGGGTTGATGCACCGGCGGTGCAGCAGCTGGCCAGGGTCGAAAATCAGTAGATCTGGGCCCGTAATTTATTTCTTTGGAATATTGGTTCGTAGCCAGCGTACCAGATCAATCCATATCCTGCGGATCTCAGCATCACTGGGCATGATACCGGCATAGGGTAGTTCTACGGTCACAATGGGTATATCCAGTTGTATGCCCGCGAAATTCCCCAGTGAGCCAGGGTAGGTTCCTAACAGATGCAAATGCAGTGGCCCAAGGTGTGTAGGTGGTGGCCGGGGGCCGTCGAAATCTACTATGCCATAAGGTGCATGTACTGAAACGATTGCATCGGGTTTAAAGTCCTGTATTAAATTCATCATCCAGCGAGTTTCTGTTTCACTGGCCGGTTCTGTACCGGGATATCGTCGGGGATCTCGCCATGTTTTGTTTTCCCAGTAACTAATACTTGTATCATCATCATGGCCATTGGGGAAATTGCGATTGAGGTCAACACCATTGGCATTGGTTCGTTGTGAGCGGGTCTGTAATAAACCGTCCGGATTGGCCAGTGGTGCAATCTGCCAGTGGAACAGACCGGAATGAAACCGGTCGAGAATCGCCATCCATTTAAATACAATGGTGACAGAAGAGTACTCGTCGCCATGTATACCCCCAATCATAAGGATACGGGCCTGGGGTTTACGTTTGCCCAGTGGAGGGTATTCCTTGATGAGCAGTGGTTTATTCAGATTAGACTGACCATCGCTGGCGGTCATCTCCAGTGCCAGGCATTCTTTTAGATTCACGCTGGATAATTTGTTGGCGATACTGATACAGCTTGTTTCAACCTGGGTATTATCCGCATGTGCGGGTATCCAGTGAGTGAACGTCATTAACAAAATACTGAGACTATGCAGCCTGGCAGTCATAGTTTAGGGATTGGTAATTTAAAGTTGATCAGCATATTATAAACATAGTCTGTACCGGGTTCACTGTAAATGACAAACATTGATCGAATAAAAATTAGATTATCGAAACAGAAATTGTATTTGCTGGATGCAAATCTGAAAATCGTTAAAGAATATCTGGTTTCTACATCGGCTTATGGTGAGGGTAATCAGTCCGGGAGTTTCCAGACTCCGTTGGGTGAGCATGTTGTTGCAGAGAAAATTGGTGCAGATGCGCCTATGATGGAAGTATTTATAGGACGCAAACCACAGGGTTTATTAGCCGATTTAATGGAGAAGGGAGTGGCCTTGCCCGAAGATATAATCAGTAGTCGCATTATGTGGCTGGAGGGGCGTGAGCCTGGTGTAAATCAGGGCGGCGATGTGGACAGTTATCAGCGATATATATATATTCATGGAACCTCCGAAGAGGATAATATCGGCCGTCCTGCATCTCATGGCTGTATTCGAATGAAAAATGCAGATGTGATTGAGTTGTTCGATCTGGTTGATACCGGTTGTCCGGTCTATATCGAAAAATAAAAGGTGTGCAATGTCGGAATTAGAAGACGATTATGGTTTTGATACACTCGCTGTTCGTGCCGGACAGGTACGTACCGCAGAGGGTGAACACAGTGAACCCATTTTTCCTACTTCGAGCTATGTATTTAGTTCGGCGGCCGAGGCTGCTGCTCGTTTTTCTGGGGAACAGCCGGGCAATATTTACTCCCGGTTTACCAATCCAACCGTTAGAACCTTTGAACAACGACTGGCGGCTCTGGAAGGAGCAGAGTGTTGTGTGGCTACTGCCTCGGGTATGTCGGCTATTCTATCAACCTGTCTTGGACTGCTAAAATCCGGCGATCATATTGTTTCATCACGCAGTATATTTGGCACCACCACCGTATTGTTTACAAACTATATGGCGAAGCTGGGTATAGAAACCAGTTTTGTCGATCTGACGGATATGGCCAGCTGGAAAGCTGCCATTCGTCCTGAAACCCGTTTGTTGTTTCTGGAAACCCCATCGAATCCATTGACTGAACTGGCCGATATTAAACAGCTGGCGGCTCTGGCACATGAAAACGACTGCTTGCTGGCCGTGGATAACTGTTTCTGTACGCCCGCCCTGCAACAACCGATCAGGCTCGGTGCCGATATCGTGATCCACTCAGCCACTAAATATCTGGATGGTCAGGGCCGTTGTGTCGGGGGGGCAGTGCTGGGTAGCAAGGAAATAGTTGGTACAGATGTTTATGGTTTCCTGAGAACGGCAGGACCAACCATGAGTGCGTTCAATGCCTGGGTATTTTTAAAAGGACTGGAAACTCTGAGTATTCGCATGAAAGCTCATAGTCACAATGCATTAGTATTGGCGAAATGGCTTGAACAACAGCCTGCGGTAAAGCGTGTGTATTTTCCAGGTCTGGAAAGTCATCCCCAGTATCCGCTGGCGAAACAGCAGCAATCGGACTTTGGGGGTTTGTTGTCGTTTGAACTGAAAGGTGGCAAAGAAGCAGGCTGGAAATTAATTGATGCGACCCGTATGGTGTCCATTACCGCCAATCTGGGTGATACCAAAACTACCATTACTCATCCAGCTACGACCACCCACGGTCGTTTAACCCCGGAACAGCGTGCCGAGTCTGGTATCGCTGACGGATTGATACGGGTAGCTGTGGGCCTTGAAGATATTGAGGACCTGAAAAAGGATCTGGCCAGAGGAATGGTCTGATTTAACTATAGATTGATGCAAATAAAAAATTATTCAACGTGGTCTATGCTGTACTGGTTATAAATCGATGAACCGGATATTCAACGAAACTGATCAGGCTAATGTATCTCTTTCACGACCTGTGGTCATGATTGCGGATGATGATAGTGTGATCAGATCTATGTTCCGTAAAGTTCTGGAGCAAAAAAACTGTATCGTTATCGAGGCTGTGAATGGCGTTGAAGCTGTTGATCAGTTTCGTACCCGGCAACTGGATATGGTGTTTCTGGATGCTTTAATGCCATTGAAAAATGGCATCGATGCCTGTGCAGAAATTCGGAATATGGAGCTGGGGTACACAACGCCACTTTTTTTACTCATTGCCCATGATGATATGGAATCCATATCAAGGGGTAAAAATGTGGCAGCAACCGACTTTATCACTAAACCGATTAACTGGAGTCTGTTCTCAGAGCGACTGGATTATTTATTGGCGACAATGGAGTTGCAAAAAAATAATTGTGGCCAGCACAGTAACACACAAAAACTCCTGGAAATGGCTGGCGTAAGCGAGTGGCGCTGGAATTTACCAGATGATCGGTTAACACTCAATCGACGGGCACTCGATTTACTGGATGTGAAACAGCAGGTGATTAAGGGTATAGATTCATTCCTGGATTTATTCCCTGAGAGTGATCGTGAACGTTTGCGGGAAATTTTTAACAGTGCGAAACAGCAGGCGCAGAGTTTTGAATTAGAACAAAAGCTAATCCATCCATCTAAAAAAGAGTGCTTTATTCGTATATTGGGACAGGTTGCTGTGGATGAATCAGGAGTGCCACAAGCCATAAATGGTATTATTCAGGATATTACTTCTATCAGGCGTGATGAAGATATGATTCTTCATCAGGCTTATTATGACCCATCAACCGATTTACCAAATCTTTTATCTCTGAAAGAGCGACTGGCACATGCCCTTGAGGTGGCTGAGCAAACTCAGTCACAGGTGGCAGTAATATTATTAGGAATCGATCGGTTTCAGATAATCAATGCCAGTCTGGGTCATGAAAAAGCTAATCAGCTCTGGGTTGAGTTTGCAGGTTTTCTCAGGCAATGTTTGCATCAGGGGGACACCCTGGCTCGCATCAGTGAAAATGATTTTGTAATATTACTGGAAGGTGTCAGGGATGTTGATCAGGTGCAGAAGTATTTACAGAATATACGTGTATCCCTGATGTCTGCACCTCTGAGTCTATCTGGTGAACAATTACATGTTTCACTAAGCATGGGTGTGGCTATATATCCGGAAGATGATATTACTCCTGATACGTTATTAAAGTCGGCTAACCAGGCCTTGCGAAAAGCACGAGCCAGGGGTGGCGATCAGGAATGTATATTTAGTCGCGATATCAGTCAGAGGTTGCATGATCGACTGCAGCTCGAAAGAGAGTTAAGATCCGCCTTACAGCAGGGGCAACTGGAAATTCTGTATCAGCCGCAAAAATCTTTGCAGACAGGAAAAATAATCGGGGTTGAATCCTTATTGCGATGGAATCATCCTGATCATGGCGTGATACATCCATCTCGATTTATCCCATTGGCAGAAGAAAGTGGTTTAATTGGCAGTATTGGTGCTTATGTTATTGAAAAGGCCATTGGTCAGGCTCTTGTCTGGCATAATCAGGGGCATGACATACGTCTGGGAATAAACCTGTCTGCGCGGCAGTTTAATCAGTCTAAACTTATAGGTCAGATTAAGAATGTATTAGAAACTTATCCATTACCTGCATACAAAATTGATTTTGAGATCACAGAATCTATTGCTATGCGTCATGCCGATGCCAGTATTGAAACCATGCACCAGTTGAAAAAACTGGGTGTTCATCTTTCCATTGATGATTTTGGTACAGGCTATTCGTCATTGAGTTATTTACATCAGTTTCCACTTGATGTTATTAAAATTGATCAGTCTTTTGTGAAGGATATAAAAGATAAACAAAATGGAGCCATTGCCAGGGCTATAATTGCCATGGCTCATAGCCTGGGTCTGGAAGTGATTGCTGAGGGCGTGGAAAATCAATTGCAGCTGGATTTTCTGAAGCAGAATAATTGTCAGTATATACAGGGGTATCTGGTGTCGAAGCCGTTGACTGCGGATGAATTTGGAGCGTTTATAGCGAATTTTGACTCTTAGGCTCAGAGACACAGAGATCAATAAATGTTACTTGCAGTAATGGGTATTGAATTTACAGACTCTCCGGTTCTATAGATTTATCACCATAAATTCTGTTTTTTAATTTATGAGCTAACTTTAGACATTGGTTTCGCCCACTGGCGAGTTACTTCTTTGTCTCCAGCAACAAAGAAGATAACCAAGATAATGCCACCCCGGGTCGCAAGCCACTATGTAAAAAACACATAGCGGTACCTTCGTCACTCGCGATTTATGAGGCTGCTGCGGAACTAAGACACATGGATGTGGTGAATGCCGATATTGCAGGAGCAATTATCGGCCACAAACAAT
>CBDULX010000100.1:0-10738 GCA_965368175.1 uncultured Gammaproteobacteria bacterium
GGTGCAGAATTACCTTTACACTTTGAAATACCTTAAAATAGATCATTTATGTTGAAACAGGATTGTTACAGGATGTCATTCAGCTCTTTTAGTAAGTTGAATCGCTTATTGAAACAGACAGCGATTACACTTATCACGGCTTTGCTGGTGCAAAATCATGTTTGGGCAGATTCAATCACACTGAACCTCAAAGAAGCTGATATACGCGCCCTTATTGGCACCGTTTCGAAATTCACCGGTAAAAATTTCGTGGTTGACCCCAGGGTTAAATCGAAAGTGACCGTGGTATCCTCCAAAAACATGTCTGCGGATGAACTTTATGAAGTGTTCCTGTCCATCCTCCAGGTACATGGTTATGCCGCCGTGCCCGTGGGCAATATCATAAAAATTGTACCAGCAGTAAATGCCAAGCAGGGGCCATTGCCCGTCATCAAAAATAATAGCAGCAAAGGCGATGCCCTGGTCACCCGAGTGATTACCCTGAATCACATTCCTGCGGCCCAGCTAGTACCCATCTTGCGGCCATTGATCCCGCAGCAGGGACACATGGCGGCGTACAATCCGACCAACACCCTGATCATTACCGACCATGCCGCGAATATTAAGCGACTAACCGAAATCATTCGCAGTATTGACAAACCTGAAAGTGACGAGCTGGAAATCATCCCACTCAAACATGCCTCAGCCTCGGAACTCGTGAGAATTATTAATTCCTTACACACCACCGGTGGCGCAGGAGCTAAAACACCCCAGTCACAAAGTGTAAAACTGGCCGCCGATGAACGCACTAACAGTATTTTAATGAGCGGTGAACGTGCTATTCGATTGAAAATCCGTGCCACCATTGCTCACCTGGATACACCACTGGAAGAAGATGGTGGCAACACCCATGTCATTTACCTGAAATATGCCAAGGCCGAAGACATGCTAAAAGTCCTCAGCGGTGTTCAAAAATCCCAGGTCAGTGGCAAAGGCAAGGCTGCCACTGTAGCTACTCCGTCATCTAATCCAAATGTCGATATCCAGTCCGATGAATCCACTAATTCATTAATTATCACTGCCAGCCCGGATGTCATTCGCCGTATGAAATCGATTATTCGCCAACTTGACATCCGCCGTGCTCAGGTTCTGGTAGAAGCCATTATTGCTGAAATCCGCAACGATAAAACCAAGGAACTGGGCTCTCAATTTGCGATCGCCGGTAGTGATAGTGGCTCGGTCCCCATAGGCGTAAGCAACCTGGGTGGAGCAAGTAACGGAATATTAAACTTATTCCTTCCAACACCAGACCTGACACCCTTATCCGGTCCTGGACTTACTATTGGTGTTGGTAAAGATACTGGCACCCGGTTTGCCTTCCTGTTAAAAGCACTGGGTTCCGATGCAGCCACCAATATCCTGTCTACCCCCAGTATAGTGACTATGGATAACCAGGAAGCAGAAATCGTGGTGGGCCAGAATGTACCCTTCTTAACCGGCCAGTATACTAATACCGGCACCGATGGTGGTACCAACCCCTTTCAGACCATCGAGCGACAGGATGTAGGTATTACCCTTAAGGTCACTCCGCAAATCAATGAAGGCACCACCATCAAGCTGGATATAGAGCAGGAGGTTTCCAGTATTTCCGCCAGCTCGACATCGGCGTCTGATTTAATTACCAATAAACGCACCCTGAAAACATCGGTACTGGTTGAAGACGGAGAAATCCTGGTACTCGGCGGCCTGATCGATGATCAGATGCTGGATAATGAATCAAAAGTTCCACTATTAGGCGACATCCCTTTACTGGGCCATTTATTCCGCTACCGCAACACCACCAAGCAAAAACAGAACCTGATGATTTTCATGCGTCCTAGCATTATGCGTGATAAAGCGGATGCCCTGTATCATACCCATGAAAAATACAATTACCTGAGGGCCCAGCAGATACAGGCCGATGAACAGGGCTTTGGGTTATTGAAAGATGAAAATGTACCCTTACTACCCTCCATCGACAATGTGACTCCTGCCAAGGTAAAACCAGAAAGCAAACTGGACATTAAACAACCTGAAAGGAAGAAATCTCGCAACGGTCACTTTGGTCTCTGGGAAGAAGAAGATGCCGACTTCCTCTGATCCAGCCCAGCTCAGCAATCAAATTCTGCCCTATACCTTTGCCAAGCGCTATGGTGTGCTGATCGCAGATATTTCAGATGATAAAGCACAGGTGCTATACAAGGATGGCATTTCATCCACCGCCCTGACTGAAATACGACGCATCCTGCGCCGTCCTGTTCAACTCAGTGAAACCAGCACCGAACAGTTTGACGCACTGCTGGCACAGACTTATGAGAAAGGCAGTGACCAGGCCATGGCCATGATGGAAGATGTCAGTGATGAGCTGGATCTTGATCAGCTGGCAGAAACCATTGAACCGGAAGACCTGCTGGAAGCGGAAGATGATGCACCTATCATCCGACTGATCAATGCACTACTCTCCGAGGCGATTAAGATCAACGCTTCCGACATCCATATTGAAGCCTTTGAAAATCGCATGCGCATCCGATTCCGTGTAGATGGTGTATTACGTGAAATACTGCAACCGCCGCGCAATATTGCACCCCTGGTCATTTCTCGTATCAAAATCATGGCCAAACTGGACATTGCCGAAAAGCGATTACCACAGGATGGCCGCATCTCCCTGCGAGTGGCGGGTCGTTCGGTCGATGTGCGTGTATCCACCCTGCCATCGGGGCATGGTGAACGCATCGTTATGCGTTTACTGGATAAAAAAGCTGGCCGCCTGGATCTCCACCATCTCGGAATGTCGGCAGCAGACTCTGATACCATAGACAAATTACTGCGCCGCCCACACGGCATCATCCTGGTCACCGGCCCAACCGGCTCGGGAAAAACTACCACGCTTTACGCTGGACTGACTCGGCTCAATGACAAGAGCAGAAATATTCTTACCGTTGAAGACCCAATCGAGTATTACCTGGATGGCATAGGACAGACCCAGGTTAACAGCAAGGTAGACATGACTTTTGCCCGTGGCCTGCGTGCGATTTTACGTCAGGATCCCGATGTGGTGATGATTGGTGAGATACGTGACCTGGAAACCGCATCCATTGCTGTACAGGCGAGTTTAACCGGCCATCTGGTACTCTCAACCCTGCATACCAACACTGCCATCGGCGCGATTACCCGCTTACGAGATATGGGCGTAGAACCCTTTCTACTGGCTTCCAGTTTAATTGGCGTACTGGCCCAACGTCTGGTGCGCACCCTGTGTCAGCACTGTAAAGAAGCCCACACCGCCACTGAAACAGAAACCGCATGGCTGGGTGCTGACAAAACCAGACCACCCACTATTTACACCGCCACAGGCTGCAAAGAATGCAATCAGTTAGGTTATGCCGGGCGCACCGGCATTTATGAACTGGTCCCCATCGACGACAAGCTACAGAACATGATCCACGACGGTGAAGGTGAGCAGGCCATGGAACAATATGCCCGCACATTCTCCAGCAGTCTGCGTAATGATGGCCAGAGACTGGTACTGGAAGGAATTACTTCACTGGAAGAAGTGGTTCGGGTAACCCGGGAAGACTAGGAATCCTCATGGCCGCATTCGATTACATTGCACTGGATGACAAAGGAAAGGAAAAGAAAGGCGTCCTGGAAGGCGACACGCCACGTCAGGTTCGTCAATTGCTGCGCGATAAAGGCATGATGCCCCTGCAAATAGAATCTGCATCACAGCAGGAACGCAAACAGAAACACAGTACACAATCATCCCCCAGCCGTCGCGGCATCAGCGCTACCGATCTGGCTTTGTTTACCCGTCAGTTAGCCACTCTGGTACGGGCAGCATTGCCACTGGATGAAGCTCTGTCTGCAGTGGGTCAGCAAACCGAGAAGCAGCGCATCAAGAGCATGATATTTGCCATACGCGCCAGGGTGCTGGAAGGCCACCCTCTGGCCGCTGGCCTCGCCGATTTCCCAAGGGTATTTCCTGATCTATTTCGAGCGACCGTAGCCGCCGGAGAATCCTCCGGTCATCTGGACACCGTTCTCGACCGACTGGCCGACTATGCTGAAAGCCGCCAGCAGATGACCCAGAAAATTGCCCAGGCGACTATTTATCCCGCCATTCTGACCGTAGTCGCACTGGCGGTGGTCATTGGCCTGTTAGCCTTTGTGGTGCCTCAGATCGTTGAAGTGTTCGAAAACACCGGCCAGCAATTACCTTTGCTAACTCGCATCATGCTGAGCATTAGCGAGTTTCTGCAAAGTTATATTATCCTGTTAGTCATAGGTCTCGTGCTGGTATTCCTTGGCATCAAACAGTTTCTGAAAATACCCGCCAATCGCGCCAGGTTTCATAAAATCCTGTTAAAACTACCGGTCATTGGACGCCTGGTACGTGGACTGAATACAGCTAGATTTTCTCGGACCCTGAGCATCCTTACTTCTAGTGGCGTACCCGTAATGGAAGCCCTGAAACTTTCGGCACCGGTCATCGCCAACCTGCCCATGCAAAAAGCAGTTAAAGATGCCACCGATCGTGTTCGCGAAGGCTCCAGCATTTTTTCTGCACTGGATAAAAGCAAATTGTTTCCACCCATGACTTTGCATCTAATCGCCAGCGGGGAGAGCAGTGGCAGGCTGGAAGAAATGCTGGATAGAGCGGCAGTTCAGCAGGAAAGGGAACTGGAAACCATCATCGCCACCTTCATGGGCCTGTTCGAACCCTTGCTCATTGTGGTGATGGGGATAGTGGTGCTACTGATTGTTCTGTCCATTCTGATGCCGATCATGAACATGAATGAGCTGATGCAGTAGAACAAAGATTAATCCAGCAATAGCGCCGTATAAATGCGCATCCACCACCACATAACCTCCGGCCATAGATGCAGAACCGGGTAAAGCACCGGAAATCTGTTCCCACATCAGCTTCACTGCCAGTAACACCCATAAAATAACGCCGCTTTTTGGATAATGCTTGTATTCCTTTATAGCGCCGGCGACTAATAAGCCATGCAAGACACCCGACATGCCCACATAAGACTGTAATTCAGGATTAAACAGATACAGGGCCATGCTGCAGAACAGCATGCCGAACAATATTAGTGCCAGCCAGACTCGCACACTGAAATAAGCCCCAAAAAAAACAGCGCCCAGTAACAGTCCCGCCATATTCATCCAGAAATGATTCCAGTTAAGGTGCAGAAGATGCCCCGTAAACAGCAGCCATACCTCCCCTTGTTGAATCAACTCACGGCTGTAGCGCAATTGCTGAGATGCATCCAGCCATTGAATCAACAGGCAGAGTACAAACACCACCAGAAACAGACCATAAACTGACCGGCTTTCCCCTTGCCAGAGTTCCTTAAACCACCGATTCATCGCCACTGAAACCCTGGCTGATTCACAGTCTGATCGATCCAGCTGAAACTCTGGCCACCAATTCCGGTCTTATGCTTCATTCAATCTTGCCATCTGTTATTATTCATCCTCAAAATGTAACTGTTATTCCACATGGAGTCATCTGTGAAAAAAATTATGCCTAAACAGCAACAGGGTTTTACCCTGATCGAAATTATTGTGGTCGTGGTTATTATCGGAATCCTGGCTACCATGATCGCCCCTAAATTTTTAGGCCGAACCGATGAAGCACGGGTGGTCAAAGCCCAGCAGGACATCCAGGCCCTGGAATCAGCTCTGGATTTGTACAAGCTCGATAATTATACCTACCCTACCACGGAGCAGGGTCTGGAAGCACTGGTATCTGAACCCAGTTCAGACCCGGTTCCCGCCAACTGGAAATCCGGCGGTTATGTCAAAAAACTGAGCAAGGACCCCTGGCAGCGTGAATACATGTATGAATATGATAATGGCGAAGTTCTTATCTACAGTCTGGGTGCCGACGGTGTCGAAGGCGGTGACGGCCCTAACAAAGATATTGGAAATAAATCCATTGAGTAAGCGAAAAACAGACCCGGTGATCTGTTAATCACACCCATGCAGGTCAGATATAGATTCATGTCTAATCAATTCCATAAGGGATTCACCCTGATGGAATTGCTGGTAGTAATTGTAGTGATAAGCATTGCCTTCACCATGCTCATTAGCATTGTCGTGCCCGGCGGCGGCCCGGCTGAAGCTATTCGTAAAGAAGGCCTGCGTTTACAGCAATTACTCTCCGCCGCCCACGAACAGGCAGTGTTCCGCGGCGAGGAATACGGTGTTATTTTTGAAGATGAAGGCTACCACTTCATGCAAATGGATGTGCAAAAAAATATCTGGGCTGACATCGACAATGATAGATTATTCCGCAAACGGGAATTGCCGAAAGATATGGAACTCGATCTAAGCATTGAAGAAATAGAAGTCCTGTTTACTCAGGTGGAAAACGAATCCATCCTGGACTCTGAAGAAGAGCAGGTAAAGCCCCAGGTATTTCTGCTATCCAGTGGTGAAACCACACCGGAATTCAGCGCCCGCATTCGTGTACCCGGATTTGAACGCTCATTTGAAGTCACAGGTTCTGTCGATGGTCAGTATGTACTCCAGGAAACTGACTAGTCACCGTAACAGGGGCTTCACCCTGATTGAAATTCTGGTAGCTCTGGCCATTATCGCCATAGCACTGGGTGCGCTCATTAAGGCCTCTGGTAGTCACACTGCCAGTGCCGCTTATCTAAAACAGAAATCCATTGCCCACTGGGTAGCCATGAATGAAATTGCCGAACTACAGATCAAGCAAAGCTGGCCCGACAGAGGAGAAAAAAAAGGCTCCACAGAAATGGCGGGGCATGAATGGTTCTGGCTAAGAAAAGTCACCGAATTAGTAGATGATAAAAATACCAATCAGGTCGCTTTTACTATTTATCTGGATGAAGACAGGGAGCAAAAAATCACCAGACTGATTGCTTATATCAGTAAACCCCAGGTAGTCGTTACCGTCAGCCCTCCAGGTACAGGCTAGTGAGAACACAAACACTGACTCAGTCAGACCATCAGGGTTTCACGCTGATCGAAGTGCTAATTGCCATGGCTATTTTTGCCATTCTATCGGTGATGGCCTATGGCGGTCTTGAGCAGGTAATTAAAAACCGCAGCCAGACCGAAGAGGCATTGCAACGGTTACGCCAGATACAACTGACCATGATCAAAATGCAACGCGACTTTGAACAGCTGGTGGTACGAGAAGGCCATGATGAACTGGGTGGTGTGCTACCCGCCTTATCGACAGGAGAGGGTACTGATCTGCTGGTACAATTCACTCGCAATGGCTGGCGCAATCCAGCCAGGCTCACCCGCAGCCATTTACAGCGAGTTGCTTATAAACTTGATGATGATAAATTAATTCGTATCTCCTGGCCCTATGTAGATCGAGCCCAGGATGCTCAGGCCATTGAACATGAGTTACTGGTTAATGTGGAAGATATCAGCATCCGCATCATGAATGACAAACAGGAATGGAAAACCAGCTGGCCCAGTTTAATCAATTCCACTCCGAGTAGTAATAGCGCTCCACCCCGAGCCAGAGCTATAGAAATCACCCTGAAACTCCACGACTGGGGTGAGATTGTTCGTCTGTACAGGATAGCCGGATGAATATGTTACAGCAGCAAAAAGGGGTGGCACTTGTCACAGCTCTGCTGGTGGTTTCCATCGCCGTCATGCTGGCGGCCGAGCTCATTGATCAACTGCATTTCGATACTCGCCGTACTGAAAATATCATCCATAATGAACAGTCTTATCTCTACAATCTGGCCGCTGAAAATTTTGCTATGAGAGGTCTTCGCGAAGACCTGAACCAGAGCAAATATGATAGCCTGGATGAAGACTGGGCTGTAGAATTACCACCTATGCCAGTCGAAGGTGGAAGCGTGGCTGGCAGACTCGTGGATCTACAGTCACGTTTTAACCTTAATAACTTATCCCCTGAATTAAACAAAGACCATGCCAGGGCGGAGCAGCAATTCCGCCGCTTATTGCAAATTCTGCAGATTGACCCTGGACTGTCTGATGCCGTAATCGACTGGCTGGATAAAGGCGACGATACTGTCCCTACCCCCTATGGGGCAGAATATGATTACTATATTGGCCTCGTCAAACCCTATCGTACAGCAAATCACCTTATGGTCAGTGCCAGTGAACTGCGACTGGTTAAGGGCTTTAATGAACAGAATGCTAATGGCGAGAACATTTTTGAACTACTGGTGAAATATGTAGTGGCTCTGCCCCAGGTCACCGCAATCAATGTCAACACAGCATCGGCGGTAGTGTTAGAATCCCTGAGTGACGACATTACAGAACAAGATGCGGAAACTATAATTGAGTATGTTGGCGCCGATCCTGAAAATGATATGGATGAAGCCCGAGCTTTTGAAACAATCAACGATTTCCAGAACTACATGAAGAATGATTTGAAAAAACCGAATTTCACCACTGATGGCATGAGCGTTTCCAGTGAGTATTTTCAACTCATCAGTTTTGCACAAATCGGCCGAGGGCAGATCAAACTTTACAGCACCATTCTGCGAACCAGTGCCGGAGCCCAGATCATACAGCGCAGTCAGGGAGTCTGGTAATGGCGGACACATTTATTTTCCATTACCTGGCATCCGAGCCCAACGCTGTTGCATGCATTAGCCGCAATGCACAGAACCAGTATTCCAGTATTGAAACAATCAGCCTGACCGAGCTGGCAGAAAAAGCCAAAGGCCACAAATGCATCGCGCTGCTGGACAGTTCAGTTCTAACTATCGCCACCATCAATCTACCTACCCAGAATCGGCAACGACAGATCCAGGCCGTGCCTTTTGCCCTGGAGGATCAGCTGGCCAGTGATATCGATGAGACTCATTTTGCACTCAGCCAAAAACGGCAAGGTACAGAACTGACCGTAGCCGCTATCAATAAAAATATACTGGATGACATATTACAGCAGTTTGAGCAGGCGGGCCTGACTGTAGACTCCCTGTTACCCGATGTACTGGCCCTGCCATTACATGACAATGGCTGGACGATTCTCATTGACCAGCAACGCGTTCTCATCAAAATGTCCGTCGACCAGGGTTGTTATACGGATCGTGATAACCTGGCCACGCTATTAAAAAGCCTGTTAACCAAAACCAGTCCAGCGCCACAACAACTTCATTTAATACATGCCGATGACGACAGTCACGCGGCTGAATTGATTGCACACACTGACATGGGCCTGTCAGTGGAAACCTTCGAGACTGATGCGCTGACAATTTTTGCCAACAACCTGCAGTTCGCCCAGTCACTCAATATATTACAGGGTCAATACACTCAGAAAAAACAGACGGATTTTACCTGGCAACCCTGGCGTTCAGTTGCCGCATTGGCCGGTACCTGGCTGGTACTGCAAATGGGCATGACCATTATCGAAACCCGACAACTGGAACAGAAAAATATACAGCTAGCCCGACAAATTGAACAGCAATTCAAACTTGCATTACCGGAGGCCAAAAAATTTACCGGCATGCGTAACCGGATGAAAAACCGTCTGAAAGAACTCAAATCTGGTAATGGTAGCAGTGGCGATGAACTGTTCCTTAATATCCTGGCCGAAGCAACACCTGCGCTGGCCAGTAATAAAAAAGTCACCATCAATGGCATTAGCTACCGCAGTAAACACCTGGATCTCGATCTGCAAACTGATTCTCTGCAAAATCTCGAAGCGGTAAAAAATAAACTGGGCACCATTCGCGGCATTAAAGCAGTGCTGTCCACTTCGGTTGAAAAAGATACGGTAAAAGGCCGCCTACGACTGGAGATACAGGGTTAATGGATATTGCATCACAGCTCGAAAACTACATAGCACCTGTGCGTGACTGGCTAAATAAACTGGAAACCCGTGAGCGCCAGATGGTGATTGGTGCAGGTATTTTTGTCCTCGTCAGCCTGTTCTATCTAATTATCTGGGACCCGATTTTCAGCGCTTATGACGAACAGGCCCAGCTACTGGAAAGCCAGCAACAGACCCTGGAATGGATGATTGAAACCGGCACTGAAATACAGTCCCTGCAATCCAGCGGTCGAGTCTCTGCCAACCGATTTAACAACCAGTCTATTTCCTCATTAGCTGAACGTAGTGCACAAAGCATGGGCGTTAAACAGCAGATCACAAAACTGGAAACAGCAAAAAATGGTGTCAAAGTGGAACTGGAGGCTGCAGACTTCGATCGCCTGATTCTATGGATAAGCGATATGGAACAGAAATACGGTATTCAGGCAAGCAGTATTCAAATCGAAAAACAGGACAAGCCCGGAGCCGTAGAAGCTCGAGTGACACTGGAGCGTAATTTGTAATGAATCGACGTTATTACATATTAATTGCTGTCGTCAGTTATTTACTTTTTACCCTGTCCGCCATTCCAGCAGCCAGTGTTTATTCGTTGCTGTCTGACAAAAACCTTCCGCTCAAGTTATACGACATTGAAGGCAGCATCTGGAATGGCAGTGCCGCCTCCGCGGTCATTCCCGGAAAACCACCAGTAGAACAAATTAACTGGCAACTCAATCCATTTGCACTATTACTGGCAAGCATCAGCGCCGATTTCAATGCGCAATTCAATCAACAGGCTGTAGTCGGCCATCTTAAACTCAACCTGGCGGGCAATGTCACTGTTTCTGACCTCAAAACGTCCATGGCTGCCTCCGAAATTGCCAAACTGGCCTCGGTGCCTCTGGGTGAATTTGGCGGTGAGGTGTT
>CBDULX010000101.1:0-10720 GCA_965368175.1 uncultured Gammaproteobacteria bacterium
GTCGGATTTACCCTACAGATCAACAATACCCAGTAAACTGCAAAGGGGTTCTTGCGTGTGAAGATGACACGCATATAAACGGCGCGAAGCGCACAAGATTATTTTACTTCATCCCCTCTGGAGTAAGCTGAGGAGGGAGTGATTTATGAGGGAGCTTTCTGCGAGAATGTCTGAGCGAATTACGCTTCTTGTAATTCGTGAGTTTCGCAGCAGCCTCATAAATCGCGAGTAACGAGGGCACCACTATGCGATTTATGCATAGTGGCTTGCGACCTGGGGCGGCATTCTTTTGGTTACTTTTCTGTTGCTGAAGACAGAAAAGTGGCTCGCCAGCTGGCGAAACCAATGTCTGATGTTAGCTCATAAATTAATAAAATAGGATTTATAAGAAGGTGAAATCAAGTGTCTTGCATTCGCGGACAAATATTTTTTAAATTTTTTCGAACGACTATTACTAGTCAATAACAGGTATAGGTAATTGTCAGATTATAAAAAATCAAATTCATAACTGATAACGTCCTGGCCCGGATCGATGATTTCAATATTAAATGGAACAGGGTTGCCGGATTCCATTTTGGATATCTGATCACTGGGTATGCCGAGGTATTCTTCCGGTGTAAAGCGGCGACTGGCAATGGCTTTACCGCGAATGTCTTCAAATCGTAATTCAAGTAATGGAAATGCCTGTTCGAATTCGGCCTGATTTACGACTGTGGCACTGATCATCAATGCATTAGGGGTATTGGGGTGTGAAAAAATATTTTTACTGCTGAGTTCTATGCGTTTAGGATCGCGAGGTTCTGGCAGGTCGCAACCGGTAATGTCACACAGTCTGATCATCCAGGGGCGAAGGTTATTGTGTTGAACCAGCTGGTATCGATGATAGTAACTGTACTGAATGATTCCCGCTAATATCGCGACAACAATGCCAATGCTGAGTAGAGTGGTTTCGAGATGCTCGAAGCGTGGTTTTCCAGCTCTGCTTTCAGCCCGTAATCCAGGAGGAATGACATCGGGTAATACTCGAGGCAGCTCATCATTGAAATCATCAACATCAAGATTACCGATTTCGGGTTCGGGCTTGCCAGGGTCGATGTTCTGATCTTCCGTTTTTGCTGGCAAGGGCCTGGCTTCAAAAATGGCCAGGCAAAAACCGCATCGCGCCTGTGCCCTGGCCTGATTGAGCTGCTCCAGGTTAATTCCTAATATGCTATGACAATGGGGGCACTCTGTTTGCATGATACTGATTTATCTTTTTATTCCTGAAATTCGGACCCAGTCTTCATCAATCATCGGTGGTTCAAGATTAAACCATTGCTTGTAGGCATTTAAGATGGCATCGGTCTGGGTGTTTAATATGCCCGATAATACTATGTGACCACCCGCTTTGGTATAGGCGGCCAGTCTGGGGGCCAGTTCGACCAGTGGGCCGGCCAGTATGTTAGCCATGACAATATCATAGACCCTGTCGGGTAAATCTTGGGGCTGATATACGTTAAGTCTATCGGCTACCTGATTGTCTTTAGCATTATCCATACTTGCCAGAAGTGCCTGCGGGTCGATATCCGCACCATCGCAGTGACGGGCGCCTAACAATAAGGCTGCTATGGCCAGTATCCCTGAGCCGCAGCCAAAGTCGAGAATATCCTGTCGTTTAAGATCAATGCCGTCGAGCCATTGCAGGCACAGGGCGGTGGTTGGATGAGTGCCCGTACCAAAGGCAAGCCCCGGGTCAAGCATCAGGTTTACCGCGCTGGGGTCGGGCGGTTGCAGGTGTCTTGGGCATACCCATAAGCGTTCACCAAATTGCATGGGTTTGTAATTGTCCATCCAGGCCCGAATCCAGTCCTTGTCTTCCAGGGGATCAATATGAAGCGATATCTCTTCTCCCAGTGTTTGATGGATCTGTTGCCTGAGTTGTTCGGTATTAATATCGGCTTCGAACAGCCCTGTCAGGATGATTTTATCCCACAGCGGTGTTTCTCCCGGTGCCGGTTCCAGGACGGGGTTGTCTTCGGCATCCCGCAGGGTGACAGATAAGGCGCCTGCATCGAGTAAAGCCTGTTCGGCTTTATCGTTATCGGTCTGAGTGGTTGTGAGAGTAAGTTGAATCCAGGGCATATTAATTGATGCAAAGACTCAGAGAGGTTTTAAAACGTATTGCTAAAAGTGTTTTTTTTTCGTCTCTGCGTCTTTGCGTCATAAATTAAGATAGCCCGAGTTTTTTCTCAAGATAATGAATATCTGCACCACCTTTCTGGAAGGCTCCGTCGTTCATAATATCGATCTGCAGGCCAATATTGCTATTGATACCTTCGATGACCATTTCAGATAAGGCGCCTTTCATACGAGCAATAGCGGTAGCGCGATCATCACCATGGGTAATTACTTTTCCTATCATCGAGTCGTAGTGAGGAGGCACCGTGTAGCCGGCATAAATATGGGATTCCAGGCGAACACCTGGGCCACCGGGTGAATGATAGGCGGTGATTTTTCCTGGTGAAGGCATGAAGGTTCTGGAATCCTCGGCATTAATGCGGCACTCAATGGCATGGCCATTGATTTTTACATCATCCTGGGTTAGCCGCAAAGGTACGCCGGAAGCAATATAAAGCTGCTCCTTTACAATATCGACACCGGTCACCATTTCGGTAACGGGATGCTCTACCTGTACACGTGTATTCATTTCAATGAAATAGAATTCACCGTTTTCAAACAGGAACTCGAAGGTGCCTGCGCCTCGATAGTTCATCTGAATACAGGCTTCTACACAGCGGTTGCCAATTCGGTCTCGTTGTTCCTGGGTGATGCCCGGTGCCGGTGCTTCTTCCACCACTTTCTGATGACGACGCTGCATTGAACAATCGCGTTCACCTAAATGAACCGCATGACCCTGACCATCAGACAATATTTGAATTTCGACATGACGGGGATGTTCCAGGAATTTTTCCATGTACACCGTGTCATTACCAAAGGCGGTACCGGCTTCGGTTTTGGTCAGTGATATGGCATTGAGCAGAGTGGCTTCGGAATGCACCACGCGCATACCGCGACCACCGCCACCGCCAGCTGCTTTAATAATAATTGGATAACCAATGTTATGGGCCAGTTTCAGGTTGGTGGCATCATTATCGCCCAGGGCACCGTCAGAACCTGGTACACAGGGAACGCCAGCTTTCTGCATGGCATCTATGGCCGCCACTTTATCACCCATCAGGCGAATGGATTCGGATTTGGGGCCGATGAAGACAAAACCGCTATCTTCAACGCGTTCGGCAAAATCGGCATTTTCCGACAGGAATCCGTATCCCGGGTGAATAGCCGTGGCATCAGTCACCTCAGCAGCGCTGATAATAGCAGGAATGTTAAGGTAGCTCTGTTGGGATGGTGCAGGACCAATACAAACAGATTCATCGGCAAGGCGAACGTGTTTTAGATCACGGTCGGCTTCTGAATGTACGGCCACCGTCTTTATTCCCAGTTCTCGACAGGCACGTAATATACGCAGGGCAATTTCACCCCGGTTGGCAATGACAACTTTTTCAATCATAGCGTTACTTTTATTTATTCGATTATGAACATAGTCTGGCCGAATTCTACCGGCTGACCATTCTCTACCAGGATCGCCTTAACCACGCCTGATCTATCTGCTTCAATCTGGTTAAGAATCTTCATGGCCTCAATAATACACAGAGTCTCACCTTCGCTGACGTGTTTGCCAACGGATGTGAATTCTGGAGTACCCGGTGATGGTGAACGGTAGAAAGTACCTACCATGGGCGAATTAATTTTATGGCCAGAGACTTCTTCTTCAACAGGCGCCTCTACATGTGCCGGTGCCGGTGCTGCGGCAGCCACAGGAGCTGGCGCTGCATACATCTGGGTCGGTGCTGGTGCGGCTACCATCTGGCGGCTAATTCTTACAGACTCCTCACCTTCTTTGATTTCAATTTCAGCCACTCCTGATTCATCCAGTAGCTCGATCAATTTTTTAATTTTACGTATATCCATAGGCTTAAAAACCTTATTTAGTATTTGTTACATATTCAATTGCAGCACGCAGGGCCAGTTCATAACTCTGTGCGCCCAACCCCGATATTACCCCCTGGGCAATATCTGAAAAATAAGAATGTTTGCGAAATTCCTCACGGGCATGCACATTGGACAGGTGCAGTTCTATAAAAGGAATCGCAACACCACTCAGGGCATCGCGTATTGCGATACTGGTATGAGTGAATGCGGCAGGATTGATAATGATGAATTTGGTGCCATCATTTCTGGCCTGATGTATGCGTTCGATCAGTTCGTGTTCAACATTTGATTGCAGATGGGTCAGATTATGTCCCAGATTAACTGCCAGACTTGTGGCTTCAGCAATGATTTTATCCAGTGTTTTGCTGCCGTAGTATTCCGGCTCCCGAGTACCAAGGAGGTTCAGGTTAGGACCATTTAGGATAAGAATCTGGGCCATAATTATTATTAAATCATTCTGCAAACTGGAATAGTGGTGAATTTTGCATGGTTTTATGGTTGATGTCTACCTGTTTTCAGGAAATGGATACATTTTCGATGAAATTAGGAACATTTATGTGTAATAACTTGAGATGATTCACATTTGATTTAAATGGTCTGTGGCCTTTGGGTAACCCAGTTCTGCTGAATTTTCTATCAAGTATCGGTATATTTGCAGGTCTTTTTCAACGCCATTGCCCTGTTTATAAATTAAGCCAGCTGTGCATGCCTTAACGGCTGCCGAGTTCGGTTGAATGCTGTTATAACTTTACAGTTTTATGAATGTGTTTATCCTCCACTATGTGAAAAATCTAAACAATCATAACAGCCTGTTATAACCAGATTTAATCAGAGCTCCCTGGATTTATAGCAGAGCTTTAATTATTTTTTCTGTTTCTTCCCGGGAAATTTCGCCAGAAAAGGTGTGGGTGATTTTACCCAGCCTGTTAACAAAGCTAGTGAAAGGCAGGGCATTAACACGATTACCATAGCTACGGGCAATTTCCATGGAGGCGAGTTCGGCAGCCATGATGGGATAGTTCATGTCCATAATTTCGGCAAAATTCCGTACTGAATCTTCATCGTCTATGGCTACGCCAATGATCTGGAAACCCTGCTCGGCATATTTTTCCTGTAGTTCCATGAAGGCCGGGATTTCTTTTTTACAGGGTGGGCACCAGGTGGCCCAGAAATTGACCAGTAAAACTTTGCCATCCCATTCACTGATATTGCGTAGTGTGCCATCCAGATCGGTTAATGAAAAATCCGGTCGTTGCTGACCAATTACTGAGGGTGCAGGTGCAGGCCTCGGTGGTGTTGAATATGAGCTGTTATTATTTTGGGTGATAAGTTGTTGCAGGCCAAATCCCGCGGCACCGGCGACAATGATAATTGCGACTAACTGGATGGTGTTTTTCATAGATTAATTCAAAGCCTGTTGTATATGCGGGCCAAATTTTTCAGCCGGCATATAGCCAACGACCCGGTAGTTTTTCTGTTCATTACCCTTTGGGTCGTAGAAGATAATGGCGGGTGGCCCGATAATTCCGAAATGTTTGTAGAGTTCCTTGTCCAGCTCATCATTGTCTGTAACATCGGCCTGTAACAGCAGGGTGTTTTTGAGATTGGCCTGTACAGTCGGGTCATTAAACGTGTACTTTTCCATTTCCTTACAGGATACACACCAGTCAGCATAAAAATCCAGCATAACAGGTTTTTGTTGTTGTTCGGCCATTGCCAGTTGCTGGTTTAATCCAGCCAGTCCTTTAATCTGCGTGAACTGCAGATGTTGTTGATTCTGTGCGGAATAGCCACTGGCCATGGCCAGGCCTTTCAGTGGTTGAAACATGTCTTTGCTGCCAGCAGAAGCACCCACCAGCAATAACATGCCGTAAGCAAACAGAATCAGGCCCAGGCCTTTCCATAGTCGGTTCCAGCCAGTGCTTTCGGCTTTGAGACCTTCCAGTGCACCCATGTATATCGATGACACGATAAATAGTATTGCCCAAAGTAATATGCCCACCGTGGCAGGGATGATGCGTTCCAGCATCCAGATGGCGACACCCAGCAACATGACGCCGAAAATAGCTTTGATTACATCCATCCATCCCCCGGCTCTGGGTAACAGTTTGCCTGCAGAAGTCCCTATAGCAATCAACGGTGCGCCCATACCCATACTCAGGGCAAACAGCGCCAGGCCGCCGAGCACCGCATCGCCAGTCTGGCCGATATAAATCAGTGCACCGGCCAGAGGTGCGGCGACACAGGGGCCGACAATCAGGGCTGACAGAAAGCCCATAATCGCGACTCCAACATAGGTGCCACCCTGTTGTTTGTTGCTGTATTCGGTGAGTTTGCTCTGGATGGCACTTGGCATCTGTAATTCATAAAAACCGAACATTGATAGTGACAGCAGTACGAAAACTGCAGCAAAGCTGCCTAAAATCCAGGGGTTCTGGAAGGCCGCCTGAATATTCTCACCAAAGACACCGGCAGCGACACCGGCAACAGTGTAAGTAACGGCCATGGCCAGCACATAGATTACCGACAGGGTGAAGGCGCTACGGGTGCTTATCTTGTCGCCCTGGCCGATGATGATACCGGAGAGTATAGGAATCATGGGGAATACACAGGGCGTGAAGGCCAGCAATAGACCGAAACCGAAGAAGCTGAGAATGATAAACCAGCTGCTGCCGGATTTAAGGGATTCTGCAATTCTGTCCTGTTCGGAGATCGGCAGTCTGGATTTATTGGCGGTTTGCGCAGCGGCTGCACTGCTAATCGGATTAAGTTTCAGAGTGACTTCTTTGGTAATGGGGGGGTAACAGATGCCGGAAATTTCAGAGCAACCCTGATATTTAACCTTGAAATTTACTGCCTTAACCCCATTTTCAATTGAAGTGATTGGCAGAATGGCCTGTGCCTGGTGATGAAAGACATAGATATCACCAAAATATTCATCGTGCTTTAGTTCGCCTTCTGCTACCTGGAGTTCACCGGTGCTGAATTTGCTGTCCGTATCGGCAATGATTTTAATCTTGTCCCGGTATAAATAGTGGCCTTCAGCAATCTCCCAGCTGGCTATTACCTGGCCGGCTTCGGATGTGGTGCTGAGTATGAAGGCCTGGTCGGGTTCGAGGATTTCATCGGCACCACCGCCAAAGCCACCGCCCACTGAATTGATGTTGCTGAACGGATCACTGGCCCATGTACTATGGCTGGTGATGGTCAGACACAGAAAAATTACGATTTTTGCCCAGGAAATGGGGGAATTACTCATTAATCAGTCGCTCTTGTCGGTCAAAATTGATGTTAACGGGTATTGCTTAGAACCAGACACCCATTATTAAGTTCTTGTTGTGAGGATGGAACATAATGCTTTTAGTGGTGTCATGGCAAGTACCCTGTATAGTTAAGGTACCTCTAATCAAATATATGATGTCTTCTGGCATACAGGCTTATCCGTGATCAAGACGTGACTTCGAAAGCAGGTTGTGGGCACCTGTCGAAAAGTCATAACGCCGAGCACGGATAAGCCTGTAAGCCCCTGCGGGCGAGGCCTGAAGTGCACATTTGCTGCGTTTATTGCCACGGATGGCATGTATGCCGGTTTTGCAGGAGCAAAAACCGGTGCAAAGCTTGTTAAGGACCCAGGCCATTAACTGCACTTTGCGTCTTGCAACTGCGCACTTCAGGTCACACAGAAGACATCATATATTTGATTAGAGGTTCCTGAAGTATTCCTGTAAACACTTAGTATTTGCTTAAATCAAAAGAGATATTTCTAATATGATGCGTTTTTGGCCAGTTTTATTCTTTATTATTCCATTAATTGAGGTGTATTTTCTGATTCAGGTCGGCACGGTGATCGGTGCCGGCTGGACCCTCTTTCTGGTGGTGTTAACCGCAGTAATAGGCGTTAGTCTGCTACGACAGCAGGGACTGAGTACCCTGATGCGGGCCAACCAGCTGATGTCTCAGGGCCAGATTCCAGCCATGGAAATGCTGGAAGGCCTGGTACTGGCCGTGGGTGGCGCTCTGCTTATTACGCCCGGATTTTTCACCGATGCCCTGGGCTTCATCTGCCTGCTGCCGGTTACTCGCCGCGGATTAATTCGATATCTGCTCTTGAAATCCTCTATCCAGACCACATATAGCGTACACAGAGAAAATCAACACCACCAGAGCTCAAAAACCATCGAGGGGGACTATACCCGAGAGGATTGAGGGCTTCGAATATTAAATGCCTGAAGATTCATGTCCCTGAGTATAGGCTTTAGAATTAATACCTTCTGAATGCTTCTAAACATGGGCAGGGTACTTGACTCAAGGTGGATCGTGACTATCATTAGCACTCATCGCATGAGAGTGCTAATAATTTAAGCATAAGAGGATAGAAAATATATGAATATTCGTCCATTGCACGATCGAGTGGTCGTCAAACGTATGGAAGAAGCACGCACCAGTGCTGGTGGTATTGTGATTCCCGATTCTGCAACTGAAAAACCTGCCCGTGGTGAGATCATCGCTGTGGGTAAAGGCAAGATTGCTGAAAACGGTGATGTCCGTGCCCTGGATGTAAAAGTGGGTGATATTGTACTGTTTGGCAAATTCGCGGGTACTGAAGTTAAGGTTGACGGCGACGAAGTATTGATCATGCGTGAAGATGACATCATGGGTGTGATCGAAGCTTAATCCCGCTTCAGTGAATAAATGAAACCCGGTTTTTGACCGGAGCAAAAAATTTAAAGAGGACAATAAACAATGTCTGCAAAAGAAGTACGTTTTAGCGACGACGCTCGCAGCCGTATGGTCAAGGGTGTAAACATCCTGGCCAATGCGGTAAAAGTAACCCTGGGTCCTAAAGGACGTAACGTGGTTCTGGAAAGAGCTTTTGGTTCACCGACTGTGACCAAAGACGGTGTATCGGTTGCAAAAGAAATCGAACTGGAAGACAGATTCGAAAACATGGGTGCACAGATGGTTAAGGAAGTCTCTTCTCAGACATCTGATGTGGCCGGTGACGGTACCACTACAGCGACTGTTCTGGCCCAGGCCATTGTTCGTGAAGGCATGAAATCTGTATCTGCCGGTATGAACCCAATGGATCTGAAACGCGGTATCGATAAAGCAGTTATTGCCGCAGTAGAAGAGCTGAAAAAAATCTCCAAACCCTGTTCGGACAACAATGCGATTGCCCAGGTTGGTACTATTTCCGCCAACTCTGATAAAGATGTGGGTGACATCATTGCACAGGCTATGGCAAAAGTGGGTAACGAAGGTGTTATCACTGTTGAAGAGGGTACTTCGCTGGAAAATGAGCTGGACATAGTTGAAGGTATGCAGTTCGATCGTGGTTACCTGTCGCCATATTTCGTTAATAATCAGCAAAGCATGAGTGCCGAACTGGAAGACCCATACATACTGTTGTTTGACAAGAAAATTTCTAACATCCGTGAGCTGTTACCGGTTCTGGAAGGTGTTGCCAAGGCCAGCAAACCTCTGCTGATCATCGCTGAAGATGTTGAAGGCGAAGCATTGGCGACTCTGGTAGTAAACACCATGCGAGGCATCGTCAAAGTGGCTGCTGTTAAAGCCCCTGGTTTCGGTGATCGTCGTAAAGCCATGCTACAGGATATCGCTGTTCTGACTGGTGGCCAGGTAATTTCTGAAGAAGTGGGCCTGTCTCTCGAGAAGGCCACCCTGGAAGATCTGGGTTCTGCAAAAAAAGTGTCAATCACTAAAGAGACGACTACTATCGTTGATGGTGCTGGCAAAGCAGAAGATATTGAAGCCCGAGTATTGCAGATCCGTGGACAGGCTGACGAAGCCACATCTGACTACGATAAAGAAAAACTTCAGGAACGTCTTGCCAAACTGTCTGGCGGAGTTGCCGTTATTAAAGTCGGTGCTGCTACTGAAGTTGAAATGAAAGAGAAAAAAGATCGTGTTGACGATGCCCTTCATGCTACTCGTGCAGCAGTTGAAGAAGGTGTTGTTCCCGGTGGTGGTGTAGCACTGATTCGTGCCTGTACTGCTATTGCTGGTCTGGTCGGTGAAAACCATGATCAGGACGTCGGTATTGCGATTGCAAAACGTGCAATGGAAGAGCCATTACGTCAGATCGTTGCCAATGCCGGTGAAGAGCCTTCTGTTATTTTGAATCGGGTAGCTGAAGGTTCCGATAACTTCGGTTATAACGCAGCAACAGAAGAGTACGGTGACATGATGGAAATGGGTATTCTTGACCCAACCAAAGTGACTCGCTCAGCTCTGCAAAATGCTGCTTCAGTGGCCGGTCTGTTGATCACTACTGAATGCATGGTAGCTGAACTGCCTAAGGACGATGTTGCTCCTATGGGTGGTGGTGACATGGGTGGCATGGGTGGTATGGGCGGCATGATGTAAGCCCAGCAATAAATACTGCTATCAATAGAAGAGCCCCGCAATTTGCGGGGCTTTTTTTATGTACAGGATGTACGGCAGGTTTTTGCTCCTGCAAAACCTGCATTTCCGCCATCCATGGCGGTCGTATGCCGCGGGCGCATGGATGCGCAGGAGCGGCGTGCTCAAGATCACTAGAATAGTTTCCTAGGATATGTGCTTAATTAGAATCACTTCGTGATGGTGAATTTGCGGGTCATCTCCACCCGCAAGGACGGCGCATGGGCAGATAACAGCTCCTCGACTTTGTCTCCTGAGTCGTTCT
>CBDULX010000102.1:0-10699 GCA_965368175.1 uncultured Gammaproteobacteria bacterium
CAACTTACAACTTACAACTTACAACTTACAACTTACAACTTACAACTTACAACTTAAAACCTGTTTCGTCCCCAGGATAATGCCGCGCACCTGTAATTCTCGCATGATGCTAAGGCCTGCCTGGATGATTATCTCAGGGTTAGAAGCTTTAAGCTGCCTGGCAATATCCTGTAATATCTCAAATCCACTGGCAGAGGGACTGTCATTCAGCTGCTTGAGTAAATGTGCGGTTACCGCATTGATTTCCATGAAATGAATTTCATCTATTTGATCACGATAAATTATCAGATGGGTAGACTGTTCAGGTGCTTCTCTGGGTAAATAATCTTTACTCATTTTATGAACTGGGAATTGATAGGTTAATGTCCAGGCTAATGGTGAGACTATGGGGCAGTCTTTTAATAAGTCACCATTGTGACTGACAAGGTCCGAGTGAATTTCTTCATCAGAGGTTGACAGTGCCTGTTCTAGCCATTCGTAATGCGCGAGTTCAATCAGGCCGGCTGGGTCTTCAGCCTGTGGTTTGCGTTCCTTTTGTAAATAATCGATAAATTCCTGAGAAGTTTCCAGAAAATAGGGGGTTTCACAGCGATGCATGATAAAAAAATCGCGCACCATTTTATGCCAGTGGTCATTGGAATAAATTGAGCGAATAACAGGGAAGCCACTGGATAAAAAATTTTCTATATTGTTATACATCAGTTCACGATATATACCCATACGACGATCTTCTATATCGCCAGGCATTAAATGTTGTTCAGGGTCGCGAATATGTTGTGCAAACTGTATCTGAGTCTGCATAAACGACTGTATATTTGTCAAATTGGCGTAATTAAGCATATGCAAGGGGCTCGAGTTGATGCTGAGACTGTATCTCAATAATTCGATCGACTTCGACTAATAATTCTTTAACTGGAGGTATATTAAAGTCGCGCTCCAGTAATGTGGGGAACACTCCAAACGAAGCATAAGCATGATCAAGCAATTGCCACACACTATCGATAACATCAGTACCATGGGTGTCAATAATTAAGTCATCCGCTTCATTGTAGTGGCCGGCTATATGGCCATAGGCAATTCGATGGCCGGGGAGTGCGTTTAAGAACTCGACAGCATCATAGTCATGGTTAACTGAATTGACATATATGTTATTAATATCGATAAGTAATTTGCAATCAGCTTCTTCGAGTACAGCATTAATAAAATCGATTTCGGGCAACTCCTGGCCCGGTGCTGCATAGTATGAAACATTTTCAATGATCAGCTGTCGTTCGATGATATCCTGCACGCGCCTGATCCGCTTAACGACATAATGAACAGCTTCTTCGGTAAAGGGAATAGGCATCAAATCGTACATATGGCCATCATCCGCGCAAAAACTCAAATGTTCTGAATAACCCAGGATGTGGTGCTTATTCATGAAGTCCTTAACCTTGCGAATAAAGATTTCATCCAGAGATGATGGGCCACCAATATTCAAAGACAGCCCATGAATCATAAAGTTATATTTTTCAGTTAGCTGGCAAAGTTGTTTACCTGATTTACCACCAAGTCCAATCCAGTTTTCTGGTGCGACCTCCATAAAATCAATCTGACTGGGTAATTTATCAAGGATTTCATCTATTGAATCTCGACGTAAACCTAAACCTGCACCAGTAATCGAATAATGACTCATCTTAGTACCTATAATATCGTAAATTGTTTCTGAAATATGACCTGATCAGAGTTTCACTGGCAGATGTTCAGTAGTCGCAGATATTGCTGATTCCTTACAATTAATTTGGATATCTGGATTTTAGAGCCAAAACGTTATTGCAATAATTTGCATAAGTGGCTGATTTAGTTATGTGGAGGGGTGATAAGGAAAAAACAGGGTAAATTCAGGCTGCCGTTTTTCATACCATATATTTTCTTTGCAGGCATGAAAAACCAGCGGATTGTTTGATGCTATACAGGCTTAAGTTGCTGCCATTTTTATCTGCCCCTGATATTTCTAATAATATCTCTATTTGAAGGAGTTTATTGTCACATATCGCTCAAATAAGATTTAGCTTCTTCACCTGGGTCAGGTAAGCCGGCAATAAGCCAGGCGTTCAGGCAATTATTAAACAGATTGTGTATCCAGTCTGACTTTTGTCCATTTGATCTGCAAATATTATGCATAGCAGGTGCGACACCAAATCTCTCGTAATGCTGGCGGAGTGCATGTACGACCTTCCAGTGATCGGATGTCAGTTGATTGATACCTAGCTGTGTGGCAAGCGTGTCAGCGACACTTTCATTCCAGTCATCTGGATTGATGAGTAATCCGTATTCGTCAAGAGCAAGTTCAACTTGTTTAGTAGCTACAGAGTCCATTAGTATCTCCTTTATAGAAGGGGGGGGCAGAAACTATATGCACTAGATTATTATAGTACTGCTATGGCTAATTCCAATAGAAAGATAAAAAATATTTTCAATGGCTGGCCGAATAAGTAATTTATAATATTAAAGTGATCTGGGTTTTGATGCCGTTGATTAAGTCGTCTGGATTAGAAAAAGTGCTGGGAAAGGTCTCCAGGGAGCCTCTTGTCAAGTATATGATGCTTCTGGCTTACAGGCTGGTTCGTGATCAAGGCATGGCTTTACCTACATACGTGTAGGCAACGCAAGGAGCAGTTGTCGAGCAAAAACCGGTGCAAACCTGGTTAAGGACTAAGGCTATTAACTTTGCTTTACGCCTCGCAACTGCACACTTCAGGTCACGCAGAAGCCATCATATACTTGATCAGATGCTCACCAGGGTTATGCCAATACCTAAACCATAGACCAGATGAGAAAGAATTGGTGCGATAATTGGACTTGCCTGTTCAGGCATCTTTTTTCCAAATACACCTTTGCCAAGAAATGGCATTAAGATAAACCACGGTAAAATACAGGTAATCAGTCCAAATAAAACGGGTAATGGAATCTGCCAGGCTAAGTGTGTTTTGTCAAAGAAAGTCAAAAATGCCGGATAGGCGAGTGCCACAGCACCACCACCTGCCAGATAGTGGAACACGATAGCTATGTGTGCCTCATTATTTACGGGAGCAGTTGTTTCAATATCTGGGTGGTATATTTTCCCGCTAAGCAAACCATGCACCCATCTTCCAATATGAATACCTTTGACTCCACTAGTGATTCCTGCTTTAGCCATATAGTGTTCTGCAATATCCATAAACACAGAGCCTATAAGCCCCCCAATAAATGACATAATCCATAAATTCAATTGACAGCGTTCCTGTTATTCTGGTTTTAAGCAGTCACCCTGAATAAATCAGGGGCTCCATAGGCTTTAGCTAAGCAAGGCAAGTCCTGGAATGAACATCAGATTGCCTTACACGGGTGTAAAAATTCACTATATGCATACCTGATCTGGGCTATGCTTTGAATACCATTATAATGTAGAATTAACGACACACCAAAATCTTTGCGAATACACAAACCCGTCACGTAATGAGCAGAAACCCACTTATCTTTTTGTTATTGATTATTTCTACCGTTCCAGCTATTGCTGAACCTACAGACCAGCCATGCAGTGAAATCGTAAAAAATAACAAAAGACTGGCATGCTATGATCAGCTGGAGAGAGATAATAAAGATGGCTTGACCGGGACAGTTCTAGATTATCGACTACAACAGGAAAAAGCCTCTCTGGGTAGTAGCTTCAGTCTGACCGCACATCGTCCATCTTACATATTGCCATTTGCTTATATGTCGTCACCAAACGAAGCACCATATAGCCCAACCCAACCTGCTTTTTCGACTGAGGAAGGGCTGGATAATCTTGAAGTTAAATTTCAGATAAGTTTTAGAGTTCTATTGAATAAGGATTTCTTTTTTAAGAACTCAAATCTCTGGTTTGGTTATACCCAGTTATCTCTCTGGCAGCTGTATAATTCTGATGCATCAGCGCCATTTCGTGAAACCGATTATGAACCAGAGCTCATTTGGGCATTTTTAACCAATAAATCATTTGGTAAACTAAAACTGACTCATATAGCATTAGCCTTAAATCATCAATCTAATGGACGCTCGGATCCTCTATCGCGCAGCTGGAACCGGATAGCAGTGAACAGTCTCTGGGCTTACGAAAACTGGGTATTGAGTTTCAGACCCTGGTATCGCCTCCCTGAAGCAGATGATGATGACAATAATCCTGATCTGGAAGATTACCTCGGATATTTTGATTTCAGAGCAGGATATAAAAACACAGATCACCAGTTTTCCAGTTTGTTTAGAAGTACCTTTTATGAGGATCAGCCGCGTAATTATTATGAACTGGGTTACAGCTTTTCTATTAATCGTAAGTTTCGTGCTTATGTTCAGTTCGTCAGTGGTTACGGCGAGTCACTGATTGACTACAATCACAGAAGTAAACGCCTGAGTATTGGTGTTATGCTTAATGACTGGTTTTAATCGGCAGCTTTATGCAATGGAGCTTAATTTGATGGGGATTGTCGATAATTCTTAAATAAAGCCTGTTCTGGCGAGCACCTTTATTTATCCTGGTTTTTTACTTATCACTGGTTATCAAGTTTCTTCAGTTTTTTCTGGTAATCTTCAATAGTTTGATTAACACGTTGTTCGGCACGATCAATTGTTTCTTTTGGGCGGGACGATATCTGGTCGGTGCCAGTTTTTGATGGTTTCAGATATGACATGACCAGAAGTCCAAGAATAAGAAGTGTAATTAATAAGCTGATAAAACGCATGTTTAATTCCTTAATAAATGATCTATTGTGCTGGCCGGGAACCTGGGTGCTCTTTTAAATACTAACACCTGTGCATTGCGTTAGTAAATTGTTGCTGCCTGAATTTAACCGTGATCGCCGGGCTCATCATTTTGTGTGGATAGGAGTCCGTGATACTGCTTACTTTAATTTTTCGTATCAACAGTTGTAGCGGCACACATTCATGCTCAGGTAGCTTTCGTGAGCTTCGCCCCGTTCAAGCCATTTATGAATATGCGCCTCGATTGCCGAGTCTGCTAACTGATGCGTTAATTCACAGAATACACCATAGCGATGCCGCGGACTGTCAGTCGTCTCGGCTATCACTTCACCGCCCTCAACGAATAATGTACGTGCTGGTAATTGACCGGTCAGTGCTGTAAAAACAGTCGCTCCGTGTCGTTCGATTAACCTGGCTACCTGATGGTTAAAGCCAGATAATGTCAATGGGTGCGTCAAATAATAATTACTCAGGATAGTAGACGCCTTAGCCAGTGATTCACGCTTTAATGTGGCAGCATCCAGTATCCTATGCTTTGGGGCATCAATGATGACATTAATAGAATGGGAGTCCCCGATTTCCAGATGAGCATCATTGATAATAAGCACAGCTAGCCCTTCGAGTACTGCTTGCCAGTCAGCATCTTGAAGCTGGTTAAGTTGATGGGTGAAAATTTTTTCGTTCATGAGTCTATTTTAGCCACTATTTACGACGTATGTTACTGTTTGCAAAGAATTTGGCAGCTTTGAATTGATTTTAATATTAACGAATACTGTGATCTGGCTCCAATTTAATTATTATCCCCCGTTTGGGTGAAGAAGTTTGAGGTGGGGAGGTATATAGTATTTTCAGGAAATAAAATGTGTCCTGGGCAATGATTGACTGGATGCAATATAAAAATGGAAAGCAGGGCATGACTAACAACTCAAAAATTAATTAATTACTGGCATACAAAGTGGTCTATAGTGCTATTCTTTGTGGTATGGATCAAAATTTCAGCTAGAAGATAATGTCGGTGATGTAAATTAGTGATTGTGCTGGGTAAATATGATGAGATATATTACGAATTTAGATTATGGTCGAAATCTAACGACCGGGAAGTACTCCACCAGAGAAGAACTTGTCAATAATGCCAATCGACTCAGAAACTTGCGCGGAATGTCATATGCAAGTATTGCCAGGTGTTGTCAGGTTTCTCCCGCTACTATCAAATCTATTCTTGTAGAAAATAGTAAATAGATTATTTTTGAATAATATACTTGTAAAGCACTGCGATAATAGTGTGATATTTTAAGGGATGCTGTAAATATTTTCATCCTGGCTTTTCAGGGCTCGCAAAATAAAAATTTGATTTTTTTATTCATACTTTCAATGGCTTAGCATCCATTTTAAGTGGCGTTATATCTTCTGGTTTAACTCATCATCGATTTTGCTATACTCACCATCCATGCATCTTGAATCCTTTATCACTTCTGCCTTGCTTGTTCTTATTGCTACTTCGATAGCGGTAGCCTTATTCAAATATTTACGTTTTGGTTCTGTGGTAGGGCTTTTGGTTGCCGGAATTATTGTCGGGCCATATTCACCGGGACCGATTGCTACCGAACATGTTGAGGATGTGCGCAACTTTGCCGAGCTAGGGGTGGTTTTACTGTTATTTTTGATCGGTATTGAGATGAAACCTAGTAGTTTGTGGGCTATGCGACGCGATGTGATCGGACTTGGCTCATTACAGATCATCATGTCAGGCCTGGCCATTGGTGTTTACTTTATGGCCTATCAACAACGCTGGGAAGTTGCTCTGTTAATAGGTATGACTTTTGCGCTGTCATCTACAGCCTTTGTTCTGCAACTTTTGCAGGAGCGGGGTGAGATTGCAAGCAAGCACGGTACAACAGCATTTTCAGTTTTGTTGATGCAGGATATGGCCATAGTGCCCTTACTGGCGATCGTGCCCTTAATGTCGATCTCTGGACACTTGTCGGGCACCGCCGCGCGCTGGGAACAGGTAATTATTATCATTGGCGCACTTTTGTTGTTAACTGCTTTCGGCCGTTATGTGATTCCATTTTTTCTGACGATACTTGCTCGGCAAAGAAATAAAGAAGGCTTTTTACTGGTAGTGATTCTTGCAGTGATCTTTGCGGCCTGGGCCATGCATCTGGCGGGTGCCTCCATGGCTCTGGGCGCCTTTATTATGGGGGTGTCTCTATCCGGTTGTCGTTTCCGGCATCAGATCCAGGCCTCTGTTGAACCATTTAAGGGAGTCCTGCTGGGGCTGTTTTTTGTGGCTGTGGGTATGTCCATCGATTTTCGTGCCCTGGCGATGGACATATCGTTATTTGCTCAACATACTGCGGTAATTATTAGCCTTAAAGTGATTGTTCTGTTTGTCCTTGTCATGGTGTTTGGGTATACACGCGACATCGCAATTAGAGTATCCCTGCTGCTTGCTCAAGGTGGAGAGTTTGGATTTGTTTTATTTGCTTCAGCCAAAGCGTTGAATGTGATTGATGATGCCACTTTTATTCATGCTATTGGTATTATCTCGGTCAGCATGTTGCTCACTCCGGCTATGGCGCATCTTGCTAGCTGGTTAACTCGGAATATGTCAAAACAGGATGAAGATGCAAGCAAAGGATTTGGGAATTTCATAGAAAATGCCCCGAGTAATATGGTGATTATTGGTGGCTATGGTCGTGTTGGGCATGCTGTTGCGGTACTATTACACAGCAGTGGTGTGCCGTTTGTGGCCTTCGATTCGGATACCAAAAAAGTTAAGCAGGGACAAAAAGATGGTTTTCCAGTTTATTATGGAGATATTGGTGACCTGGACCTGCTAATTACTGCGCATACAGAACATGCCCTGCTGGTTATTCTCACTATTGATCATGGGGCGACGGCAGAACGAGCTGTTTCACATATTCGTAACAGCTTTCCCTCCACACCGGTTATCGCTCGTGCCCACGACCTGGCTTCTGTAGCTAGATTAGTCGAGGCTGGTGCCACCCATGCCTATCCTGAAGCACTAGAAAGCAGCCTCCGCCTGGGTGCTCTGGCATTACAGATTCTCAACATACCTCAGGAGAATGTCGACATGCTAATGAACGGTGTTCGTTCCGATCACTACAAACTGGTAGAACCAGCTAAGAGTGATGGTTAGGTCAGGGCAGGACAGGAGAATCGGCTGGTATCGGCTTACTAATTAAATTTTTAGTCTAAAAGTCATAGTATCCATATAAAGTTTTTCACCTGCCTCATTTATCAGGTTTGTCTTTTGAAAAAAAATACTCACCTGATCCTGTTTATTGATCGCTCATTGAGACACTCGGTTCGCGATGGTTGTGTGGTATCAAGTCCTGATTTATAAATTAAAGGAATACTGACTATCGAGTACTACAGACCTCTGGTTTGCGATTTCCTGAACTACATTTAGTTGTGATATTTATTACCAGTCAATTATTTCGTTTTTGTTGGCCTTAAGTTCAAAAATGAACTCTTCCGCATTGTCTCCACGTAGGTTTTCTGCCATACCAATCAGTCCATCAGTTAAATATTTTGCCTTAATGCCTTTGGATCTCAGGTATACCATCGCAATGATAGCGCGATCTTTGTGTGGGCAGGCGGTTACAACTATCTTGTCCCTGTCAATTTCTTTTAGTCTTCCGGGTAGTTCATTCAGAGGAATGCTTTTTGAAGAGATAATCTTCCAGGCAGCGTATTCTTCCTTAAATCGTATATCGATCAGTTGTGCTTTTTCTTCCTGTAGAAGTTTAATCAGGCTTTTACTGTTAATTTTCATGTCTTTTCTAGCTTCATAATCAAAGCCTGAAATATATTTTTCCAATGACTCATCACTGCCATAAACAGGGACACAAATCAACAGTAAAAATACGCTGATAAATAGTGCTTTCATCTGTAAGACCTCTCATCAAGTATGTATTTTATTTATGATATTAAATAATATAAAAATATTGTGAAAATGAATGTAAGTATTGTAATCAATACCTTTACAGTTAATGAAGTGGATATATTAACTGGCTCAATTGTTTTTGAGACTTTGGTTCCTTTATATTCAGTGATAATTTTACTGGCCAATTCTATGTTTTTATTTTCGACCTGAACATTCGCAAAATCGAAAGCGGCCAGATCACCAACGCCGCCCTGCAAATAATGGCCTCCAACATGAGATTCAATGCCATTAGCCCGTAATAGCCCGGCAATGATATGGGCCTCTGTAATATTTTGTGCTTTATATATTATCTGCATCAGTATTTATTGTGCACCATCATAGCGCATGTCTGTTCATTGTAGCACATGTATTATGGTTTCCATGTGTCCTATGTGACTGATTCCCATGAGATATGCTCGTTTTCACAGTAAATTAATCTGGCCTGTAATTTGCTTCTCTTAAACACGCTGGTCTTTCATGATTATATGATAAAAGCTGTTATCTGCCAGCTTTTGAAAAGTCTACATATAGTAAGCATTGAATAGAGGATTTAAGCGATGCATGATAAGACGCTTTTAATTTTTGCTGTTATGGCCGGGCTGTTTATAGTTATTATATATCTGGCTAAAAGAAGAGTTACAAGCCAGAAAAAAGTAAAACAAATACTAAGTATAAAGCTCAATTTGTTATTAAAGTCTTTGCTAATTTGTATACAAAAACAAAGAGGTCTGTGTAGGCGATATACAAATGGTGATTTGCTTTTAAAAGCAGAAATAGAAAAGCATCTTGTAGATAATGAAAACCTGATTAATTCAGCCGAGTATCAATACAGTCGATTTCTTAATGCTGATCCTCGTTGGCGGACGATTCGTATAGACTGGTCTTTACTTAAGGCTAATGTTTTTTTGCTGGACGCAGAAAATATATTTATATATCACAATTTACTGATTGAAAATATTATTTTCATGATGGAAGATGTTGCCTATAAAGGGCAGCACCGGGCCCACAATACAGTCAATGATGATGAGATCAGAGCGATCTGGTCGAATATTCCGCAGACTTTAGAGGCCATTGGAAAAACCCGAGTAATTGGTAGTGGAGTAGCAAATGAGGGTGTTTGTACAAAGGAAAATAAAATGAAGCTAAAATATTTAAGTGATGAAATAATAAGAAACTATAAGTATGTCTCTACTCATCTAGGTCAAATAACAGTGGATGAAATGAATGGTATGCCATCACAAATTGCCCTGAGTATTGAAAATTTTATAATCATAGTTCAGGACAAGTTGATAATGCCAGAAGTGCCCGAGGTAGCAGCTGAGGTTTTCTTTAATCAGGCTACACAGACTATGGATGGTGTATCACAGCTTTTTGACACCCTGAGTACCATAAAAGAAAGGCAGATTATGCAGGCTGCAGCGTAACATTTTATCAAATTGATCAGAGGTTCTTTAATTAATAACTGGGGTCGTACATCAATTTTTCTATTTCATTCGAGAGATTTATGGGACGCGGTTTGTGTGCCAGGTTTTGTTCATAAGCGGTTTCTGCAACTGCGCAGGCGATTTTTAATGAAATTTCACGAATATTATTGATTGGTGGGTAAATACTACCCTGTTCCAGGTGTTCTGGTTTAACCATGCCAGCAAGGGCATCGGCTGCGGCCAGGAACATTTCATCTACTATTCGACTGGCCTCGCAGGCAATGGCGCCTAATCCGACACCAGGAAATACATAGGCATTGTTTCCCTGCCCTGGGCGGAAGCTTTTGCCTTTATAGTTGACCACTTCGGAAGGGCTGCCACTGGCAAAAATAGCTCTACCATCTGTCCACTCATAAGCCTGTTGTGCGTTGCATTCGGTATGTGATGACGGATTGGACAGGGCAAAAATAACTGGGTGCTTATTAATTTTCGCCATCAGCCGAATAGCCTGTTCAGTAAAAGCACCCTGTACACCCGTAGCGCCAATCAGTATATGGGGTTTGAGAGA
>CBDULX010000103.1:0-10673 GCA_965368175.1 uncultured Gammaproteobacteria bacterium
CTGTCGAAAAGTCATAACGCCGAGCACGGACAAGCCTGTAAGCCCCTTCGGGCGACACCTGAAGCGCACATTTGCTGCGTTGCAAACCTTGTTAAGGACTAAGGCCATTAACTGCGCTTTGCGTCTTGCAACTGCACGCTTCAGGTCACGCAGAAGTCATCATAGACTTGATCAGAGGCTCCTGGTAATCAAAACTGATGAAGTCATTGTAAAAACCTCTTCATATTGATCATGAAGAGGTTTTTCTGTAACAGATCTATTCCGTAAAAAAATCTTATAAACGGCAACTGATAAGTTTTAGATTAATGTCATCAGGACTTTCTTTGATGTCAAATCCCAGTTTTTTTGCCAGTTTAAGCATTTCTTTATTGTTGGCCAGTACTTCACCTTCCATTGTCGTCAGGTCTCTTGCTTTGGCAATTTCCATCAGGTGGCTCATAAGGCGGGAAGCGAGACCTTTGTGATGCCAGTCGTCGGCGATGACCACGGCGAATTCGCAACTTTTGCCATCCGAATTGGTGGTGTATCTGGCGACGCCAATCTGGATTTCCTCATTATTTTTGCGAACCACGGCGATTAGCGCCATCTCCATGTCATAGTCAATCTGGGTGAAACGTACCAGCATTTTAGGTGTGAGTTCATGCAATGCCTGCATGAAGCGGAAATATTTGGACTCTTCTGATAAATTTTTCATGAAAGACTGTTCGATTTCTGCGTCTTCCGGTCGAATAGGTCTGATGGTGATGTTGCTGCCATCGGCTAATTGAATCTGACTGACCAGCTGGCTAGGATAGGGGTGTATGGCCATGTGTGAATAACGTCGGGCAGTTGCAGACTGGAAGTCTATAGCCATGCGTGCATCGACGGCCAATGCGCCCTGCTCATCGACAATCAGTGGATTAATATCCATTTCAACAATATGCGGCAGCTCACACACCATTTCAGAAACGCGTAGCAGGACATTTTCCAGCTCGCGCATATTTACCGCCGGCATTTGACGAAAAGCACCCAGAAGTTTACTTACCTGCGTTCGGGCAATGATCCTTTGGGCAATGAAACGATTTAACGGGGGGAGTGATACAATGCTGTCCTTCATGATTTCGACCATGGTACCGCCGGCACCGATACTAATAGCAGGACCGAATACCGGGTCTCGTATAACACCCACCAGCAATTCACGACCATTGGCCCGCTGGTACATACTCTCAATAGTTACGCCGTGGATGGTGGCTTCAGGCATTTTTTGTTTAGCTGCTTCAATCAGTTCGTGGAATATTGTTCTGACTGCCGAGGCACTGCTAATATTTAGTCGCACTCCGGATACGTCAGATTTGTGTGTGATATCCGGTGAATTAATTTTCATCACCACTGGAAAGCCGAGGGATTCGGCCATTATTAAAGCCTCGTTAGCTGATCTGGCTTCCATGATATTAACGGCTGGTATGCCGAAGATTTTTAATACAGCCATGGTTTCCATATCAGACAGGGCTTTACGATTTTCTGCCAGGGCCTCTTCGATAATCAGTCGTGCGCCTTCAATATCCGGTTCACTGCGTTTGCCAAAGGGTTCGGGTACCTGCATCAGCAGTTGCTGTACCTGGTGATAGGTGGCCAGATGGGAAAAAGCTTCTACAGATGTTTCGGGTGTATCGAAGTGAGCGATTTTGTCGGCAGCGAATAATTTCTGTGCCTCGGCGACCTGTTTACCACCCATCCAGCAGGCCAGTACCGGTTTTTTGCTTTCACTGGCGACCTCTATCACGGCCTCAGCGGCTGCAGAGGGTTGGGTCATTGCCTGAGGCGTTAGCATAACTAACACACCATCCACATTGTCGTCCTTAAGGCAGGTTACGAGTGCTTTTTTATAACGTTCGGCATCTGCATCGCCCAGAATATCCACCGGATTGCCATGAGACCAGTGTGCAGGTAAAAACTCGTTTAGCTCTTCCAGTGTGCTGTTATCCAGCCTGGCAAGTGTCAGGTCTTTTTCAACCGCTCGGTCGGTTGCCATGACACCAGGACCGCCACCATTGGTGACAATGGCCAGTCGATTGCCATTGATACGGTAGTCACGGCTGGACAATAATTCAGCGGCAGAAAATAATTGTTTAATGGTGTATGCCCTGACGGCACCCGCACGTCGTAAGGCTGCATGGAAAACATCATCACCGGCCACCATTGCACCAGTGTGCGACATGGCCACTCGTTTGCCTTCTTCGTGGCGGCCGGATTTGACCACAACTACAGGTTTCATGCGTGCCGCAATACGCAATCCACTTATGAAGCTACGGGGATGGTGAATGCCTTCAACATACAACAGAATTGAATGGGTATGTGGGTCTTCTGACAGGAAGTTGAGTATGTCCCCAAAATCGACATCGGCGGCATCCCCCAGAGAAATCATGTGTGAAAATCCAATGTCATGATCTTCTGCCCAGTCCAGCATTGCAGTACACAGTGCCCCAGATTGGGAAACCAGTGCCATATTGCCTTTTGAAGCTATGTTGTGGCTGAATGTGGCATTCAGGCCGAGCTCGGGCCGCATAATGCCCAGGCAATTTGGGCCGATGATTCGGATGTCATAGCGTTTAGCCTGTTCCATCAACTGACGTTGCAGTTTTTCACCCTCGGGTCCCGATTCACCAAAACCTGCAGACAAAACCACGGCAGCATTCACACCCTTTTCGCCACACTGTCGTATGATATCCGGTACGCTTGCTGCGGGTGTAGCAATAACCGCAAGGTCCACCGGTTTGCCTATATCTGATATTTGATGATAGGCCTTTTTATTCTGGACCCGTAGATGTTTTAGATTGATTGGGTAGAGTTTGCCTTTATATCCGCCTGACAACAGGTTCCGAAAAACAATAGCGCCAACGGAATTGCTGCGATCAGATGCACCAAATACAGCAATTGATCTGGGAGAGAAGAGATGATCGAGGTAATGTGGACCCATGGCACTTATTGCTCCTGTGCAAAATATCTGTTTGTAATAATTTATCACAAGTTTAGTATAATTAATTTATAACGTTGTTTGAGGTGGTTTATGACGGTTGCTTTAATTACTCACCCGGATTGTATGCTGCATGATATGGGTGCCTACCATCCGGAGAGTCCGGCCAGACTTAAAGCTATTAATGATCAACTGATAGCTTCCGGGCTGGAGTGGCTCATGCAACATTTTGATGCACCGGAAGTGAGTCGTGAGCAACTGCAACGGGTTCATGATGATGATTATATCCAGACGATATTCGATATGGCGCCACAACAGGGTATGGTTGAGGTTGCTCCTGATACCAGTATGAATCCTTATACGCTCACTGCAGCACTGCACGCTGCGGGTGCAGTTGTGATGGGTGTGGATAAGGTATTGCGTGGAGAGATCGACGACGTATTTTGCAGTATTCGACCACCTGGCCATCATGCTGAGCATAATCGAGCTATGGGTTTTTGTTTTTTTAATAATATAGCCGTTGGTGCGGCACATGCACTTGCTAAATATAATCTGGACAGGGTTGCTATAGTTGACTTCGATGTCCACCATGGTAACGGCACGGAAGATATATTTAAGGATAATTCAAAGGTTCTGGTTTGTTCATCGTTTGAGCAGCCATTGTTTCCATATGGTGACAGTCAGAGTAAAAGTGCCAATATTATCTATGCACCTGTTGCACTCAATAGTGACAGTGATGGTTTCCGTAAATCGATTATTGAAGCCTGGTTGCCGGCATTAAATGCATTCGAGCCGCAATTAATATTATGTTCTGCTGGATTCGATGGGCATAAAGAAGATGAAATGTCGTATCTTAATCTGAATGAAACGGATTATCTCTGGGTAACTCAGCAAATTAAAATAATCGCAAACAGGTACGCCAAAGGACGAATTGTATCAGTACTGGAGGGCGGTTATGCCTTGAGTGCACTGGGGCGTTCGGTAGTGGCGCATATTAATGGGTTGTTCGGAAAATAAGCGGAAGGGAGGCCTGGAACTTTACAAGCATCAACCAGCCTGCTTTGTGGTTGATGGTTGATGGTTGATGGTTGATGGTTGATGGTTTGATTCAGCTAATTTCAGAAGTTGTCAGTTCACCTGTGTGTTTGAATTCTTATTGTAAAAGCCCCCGGAGTATCTTTGTACTTAACATTATCAAATTCTGTGATCTGAGCCCATACCAGACTTTGCTTCATGGCATATAGTCAGGGGAGTTCTGATTAATTCAAAAAATGTTATCCCGAGCGAAGTGGATGCCTGCATACCTGTGGGTATCTCTCAGGTCGAAATGACACACAACAGAGCATTCATAACTAAGTTCTATTAAGCTTATAACTATAACGAGATACTACTCATTCCGAGGATGCTATGGCTCAGATGTACCCGGACACCAGTCATACACGTGTGATTTTTGCCAGCCGTGCTGAGGAAGTGTTTTACGAGACCTGTCGTAAGAGCCTGGGTGATGCCTGGACCGTGTATTATTCCCGCACACTTTCCACCATTGATCGCAATACCGGTATGAAGGACAACGAGATCGACTTCGTGCTTTACCATCGTCGATATGGTGTGGTGGTGATTGAAGTTAAGGGTGGACGTATTCGTCACAGCGTTGACAGTGGCAAGTTTTTCTCCATCAATCGTTACGGTGAGAGTTTTGAGATTAAGGACCCCTTCCAGCAGGCGCTGGTGTGGAAAAGCCGCTTCTGGCGAGTACTCAGAAATCGCAATATCAAGGTGCCGGTGAGTCATGCGGTCGCCTTTCCATCGGTGCATGAGAGTGAAATCATTGAGTCCGCTGCTATCGTGCCCGCAATTGTCATTGGCCGCCAGAAGATGGGGGCACTGAGCAGTGCGATGAAAAGCCTGGTCAATCATGTACAGCCGGAGCACCATCTCAAGTTTGACGATGTGGCTGAAGGTCTGCATGGTATTTTGTGGGGTAAGGAATTTACCAGCAAGCTGTTCCTTAAAGATTATCTCGATAGTCATGATTTGCGCGTAAAAGATGTAGAGGTTATTCAGGAGACTCTGGTGCAGCCCATCGCTGCCTCAGCACGACTGGCAGTAGAGGGTGAGGCGGGTACGGGTAAAACCCTGATCGCAATGTTGCTGGCGCGCCATTTCAGAAGCAAGGGTAAGCGTGTGCTGGTGCTATCGTCCAATCGTCTGCTTAATGATTACCTTAAAAGTGAAATTGGCAGTGAAGTGGAGGTTAAGACCTATATTGAGCTGGGCGAAAGATTTGGTGTGCATCTTCTGAACCCACCAGCCGCCTTTGATGGCAAGCGTGAAGACTGGAGCCAGTACGAGGCACCGGATCGTCTGGCGAAAGCCATTGCCAAAACTGATCGGCGCTATGATGTGTTGATCTGTGACGAAGCGCAGGATGTTCAGCCATTCTGGTGGGAGGCAATAGAAACCGTACTTGAGCCAGAGAACAGTCATTTTCTGGTGTTCTTCGACCGAAGCCAGGGGGTTTTCGGTGCCGGTGGCTCCGAGCGAGGTTTTGTCCCCGAGGAAGTCCTGCCCATTAAACCGCCTTATTTTCCACTGGTTTACAACTATCGGACTACACGAGAAATCGCTACTTTTGCCAGAAGTTTCCGTACCGGCACCCAGGTGATGCAAAGTCACTGTGGTCGACTCGGTTACATTCCGGAAATTATAGTGTATGACGATGCACAGGACTGTCGAGGCAAGCTTGGACGATTGTTTCGTAAACTGTTTCGTGAAGAAGGGGTATCCACCGATGATGTCACCCTGTTATCGGCGCGTAATCCGAAAACACCTGAGTCGGTGTTAAAGCCGACAGATCTTATTGCCCGTTACGGGCTCAGGTTTTTAAACAGTGAGCAGGGGTCAACAGCACAGGCACGCGGTGCTAATAAGGTCGATCTGGCAACTATCAGCGGCTTCAAGGGGCTGGAAACGCCTATTGCTATATTATTAAACGTTAGTGAGTATCGTCTGCCCATCGATAACCCCATTATGGCCAGCCTGGTGTATGTCGCCTGTACCCGCGCCAAACACATGCTCTATATTATGGTGCAAAAAGACGACCCCAAACGCACAGTCTTCGAAGCGGCCCTCAAGGCCATTCAGAGTACCGGCGGCATGGTGCTGGAAGGCTCTGAAGCAAATTTCGAGTTCGTCGGCATGGTCAGCCACTATAATCCGGATCGACTGGGATGGTTGACGGTCAATGATCCTGCTTTCGAAAAAAGCTCCATCATGTTCTTTCCTCATGATGTAAAGCTTGCGGGTCTGGATAATTTAAAAAATGGCGACAACCTTCGCTTTCGTCCTCGTGTTGAGGGTCAGTCAACCATCGCTACAGATTTGAAGCCAGTGAATCTTGATGTCCAGGTAGAAGAACAGCAGTCTAATAAGGTCGAAGCTGAAAAGTCACAATCAGTACCCGTTCAGGATCAGAGTAAATCTACACCCCAGGTCGAAATTACCAAAGTAAAAATGAATGAAAATATTGTGCCCAGGTCCAGGCCTAAAAGAGAATCGGCGCGTAAAAAGGCCCGGGCCGTTAAGTCAGAACGGATGGTTGCAAACGAGCAGGCCGAAGTTGCACAAGTGCCAAGCAGGCAGGAAAAGCCGATTATGGGCCTTAAGAAAAAATAGCCTGGATACTTCTGAGTTGTAAAAAATTGCCCCTGTCAGCTTGTAATTCAGGTGGCTGAGTGGTCATATTGACTGATGAAATCAACGCCAGACAATTATCAGGTCATTGTATTCATATTCATTTATCTATGGACGGCCAGTGCATCTGCGGTATGTGATATAAGTTCACCAATATCCTATGTTGATCTCGCCTACTCCAGGATAGATGCTTTTCAGGTGAATTCATCAGATGCTTATGAAATGGATTATCTGACTACGCAGCTAAATATACAGGGCGTAAACTGGCGTGCAGGGTATGAATATCACAAACTGGACTTTCCCGTGGATAATTTAAGCACGCCAGTAACAAATGGATATCTTCATGCTTTTGCAGCAGCTTACAGGGGTGATATTTACTACCAGAAATCCAGCAGGCTTAACTGGGAAATAATGCCAGTATTGGCTGTTTCCTCTAATCAATTGAAAAATCCAGATGAGTTAAAAGTCAGTACATTCCGTCTGGATGGTCAGCTGATATGGCAAAGTGAAAAATATAGCAATCTATCTTTTTATGCTGGTGCATGTTTAACAACGCTCACTGGTGATTACGGCATCATCCCCGTTGCGGCTGTTGATTATCAATATTTAAACTGGGCATTGTATTTAGGTTATCCGCATACAAGTATTGATCTGCAGTTGACACCAGAAATTACAGTTTTTTCTGCCTGGACTTTATCGGGTAAACAGTGGGAAGTGCTGGATAAAAACCTGGATTATCGCAATGATGTGAATTATAAATCGAAGCAGTTGAAGCTGGGAGTAAGGTTTAATATCCTGCCTCAGGTAACACTTGAAGTCTTTTGGCTGGATTATTATGACCAGGAAATGGAATATCTGGCGCGTAACAGCACACGTGTTTCAGCTGATATGGAGAATACTAAAGGCTGGATGCTTAAATATACTCATTTAATGCAGTGAACGTGGAATGAAAAGATTAATATATTATAGAGATAAAATAAATGCAGCCTAGATTATTGGCAATTCTAATCACATTGTTGCCACTTATTGCCGGGAATGGTGCATATATAATGAGCGCCTATTCTGGTTTTGTGCCCTGGTGCATGCCTTACCTGGATGGCTGTACTACTGTAAGCCGTGCTGGACGCAGTGGTGATGCTATCTTTTTATTTCGTGCCATAATGATCGTTTATGGCGTGCTACTTATCTGGTTCTGGATATATTCACATCAGTGGTTAAATCACCTTGGCCACAGTGCAAAAAATACTGCACGTATTGTTATGTGGCTGGGTATTGTTGCGGCAATATTTCTTATCATATACATCGACTTCCTGGGTACTACGGGTGAAGTTAATCGTTTTATGCGGCGTTTTGGTATTATGATTTATTTTACATTCACACCACTGGCTCAGTTACTAATGCTTAAGAAGCACTATGATCTACAATATGAGAATCCTGATTTAGTCATAAGTCCGAGGATACTGAGATTTCAGCTCGTTGTTTTGCTGTTAATGCTGTTTATAGGGATTGTAAGTCTGTGGCTTGGATTGACCGGTACGAAGACTTATGAAAGTGAAAATATTGTTGAATGGAATTTTTCACTATTACTATCATTGTATTTTTCAGGTATGGTGTTTTTGTGGAAAGATTTTAAATATGTTTTAAAAAATGACTAAGATAAGTATTTATTCATTTTATATCATCCCGATTGGACTGGATGATTGCTCGGGTGTAAGTGGCAGGGCAGGGCAACGCAGGACTACAAAGATTTTCCCTGTGGGTATGCAGGGGGTATACGGTTCCAGGGAAGGAATCGGGATGGCATTTTCCGTATAATCAGAGGCTCCTGAGATTTTTAGTTGCAGTCATTTAATGGCGGTCTCTAAATTGCTGCATGGCTTTGCCTATAAATGACAAATGTCTGTTGTAACGGCTGCAGCCACTACACATCAAAAGGTGAAAGCGTAATTTAATACGTTCCAACAGGTTTATTGGCCGGTCATGGGATTGTGACATCAATTGTGTCGCCTGTTTGCAATTCATCATCACTTATTATCCGCCTGTAAAAAATTGCCCTGAACAAAATTATTCTCAAGACACATACGAAGTTTCATGCGGGCGCGATGCATGATCACCCAGCAATTACTTTCGCTAATCAAAAGCTCGTCACATATTTCTTTTATGTCCAGGCCAAGATGCTCTCGCATCATGAAAACCCGTGCAGTATTTTCCGGCAAGTAATTGAGACAGGCTTCGAAAACGACCCAGAACTGCTCACTGGCTAAAGCTTTTTCAGGGTGTCCCCAGTTAGTTGGCTTCTGGCTTTTTTTCCAATGGCCTTTCTCGTCGAACTGATTATCAAGTTCACTGCCGTCATCTTCTGTAAAATGTTCAGTTGGGTGTCGGCTACGCTCACGAATAACATCAATAATCTTGTTTCGTAAGATGGCAAAAACCCAGCTCTTGAGGCTGCCCTTGCCTGAGAATTTACCCGAGGATAAGGCAGCATGTATTGCATCATGTACCACATCTTCGGCCAGAACAGGATCACGTAACTGCAGTGTAGCAAAACGTATCATCTGTTCCCGCAGAACGGTGATTTGTTCCACATCAAGCTTATTCACCTGGTCATCGGGTTGCTCGGGATGTGGGCTTGCAGCCATTTCGATTGCCTTATGCTAAAAACATATCTGTATAAGGTACCCTTTATCATCGAAATTGGAAAGACCTGAGTGAAAACGAGTGCAAATATGATGGTTTTTCACGGCAGGTAAAATTATCTCAGGAACTCCCGGTTAAGTCTGGAGGCTTTTATAAAGTATAAAACAATCACGACTTGATCAGAGGCCCCTTTGCTGCTTTTGCCACCAGTCGATGAACCAGTAATCCAGCGACAGATAGCGTCCAGCACCGTAGAAAAACAGCACTAGTAACATGATAAAATACGTGGCTGCAAATTCAATACCATTATTGAGTACTACAAAACTGCCGTGTTCAGTTAGCCAGTTGTAATTACCATGTTGCTGTAAAATCTCTTTGGCTCTATCCAGTCGCTCTATAGCAGCAATTGTGCGGTCATTGGCAAATAAACTACCTGAGCCTTCGGCTATAGCAAGCCAGCCGTTTTGTAGGTGAACTGAGAATATGGCTACCAACATGGTAATCATCAGTGGTATTGATATCCAGCGTACTGCCAGGCCAGTGAGCAGTAAAACAGCACCGACTGTTTCAGTCAGTGCGGCAGCCCATGCCATCAGTTCGGGGAAGGGTAGTCCCAGCCCCCAGTCAGTATTACCAAACCATTCAATAGTAGAACCCATGCTGGTAATTTTTTTAGTGCCAGCCATCCAGAATATAGGAGCAAGGTAAACACGCAGTGCCAGAGGGCCAATAAAGTTAGCTGACTTTGATATATTTAATGCGTCATACATTTTTATAAGTAAATTGTTCATGAATATACATGCCTGTTATTAAATTTAACCATCCCTGGTTATTATTGTTCCCTGGAATGTTAGATATAACTATTTATTTGCTACCACCGCATTTACCTTCTCCACATTTGCCTTCAGCAGATTTGGTTTTGCTGTCACCACACTTGCCTTCAGTGGTTTTTGTCTTGCTTGCACCACACTTACCTTCTCCGCATTTACCTTCAGAAGATTTTGTCTTGCTTGCACCACACTTGCCTTCTCCGCACTTGCCTTCTTCCATAGCGACCTGATAGCCCTGTGAAAGCTCGTTCATGTCGAATGGATTGGTATTGTCTGCAAAAGCAGCAGTGCTGGCCAGACCTAATGCCAGAGCTGTACCTGTAGCTAAAGTAAGTGCTTTAATGTTGTTTTTACGAGTCATGTTCATATTCCTGGGTTAATTCATGGGGATTAAAAGTTTATCAAACCAGACTGTCTATTCAGCAGGCTTATCCAGTAGTCGCAGATGTCCAGAATTCCTTACAGATGTTTTTAATTTATTTGAAAATATTAATTAGTCGTGAGTTACAAGTTACAAGTTACAAGTTACAAGTTACAAGTTACAAGTTACAAGTTAC
>CBDULX010000104.1:0-10611 GCA_965368175.1 uncultured Gammaproteobacteria bacterium
TGCTGGTATTTTGCTGGTCATCGTCTGGATCAAGTCCTGCTGAAGATACCATATCTCGCCAGGCTTGCGCATGTTGGGGTAACAGGCTGTTGAGTACACGATAAGATGAATAGATCATCGCAACATTCATGTTGTAGTTGGTTATCGACTCATCGGCTGGTCGACGTCCCAGTGTGGAATAAACGCCTACAGCCGTTGGGTGATAGGGTGCAATGGCATCAAACCATGAGTTGGTTATCAGTGTGGTGGCCCGCAGTACCAGGGGAGCATCACCACCTGAAGGAGATAGAGTTTGAAAGATAGCGGGTATTGCACGTGGAATAATGATCTCAATTGCGGCATTGCCGTTGTCGAGATCATAGTCCATAGCATTTGCCGTGTTAATGGATAAGCATATGCTTAATAGCAAAATGCTCGCTTTTAATAGATGTTTAGTTTGACCAAGTAACATCGAATACCTCCAGTTAATATCAGAGAATAAATAAACGGAGGGAATGAGTGATTTTTTGGGAATAAATAATGCAACTGCCTGTAATGCCCACAATGACTCTTCCCTGCTGCCTGTTAGATCTTAATGCTTTGTTTGCAGGAATTAAAGATATACTTGATCAGAAGTTCCCTGGAAAGAAATTATTTATAATATTAGTTGCATTGAATATAAGGAAATAATGGTGTCGTAGTGATTTATTTTCTTATTTTTTCTATGAATAAGAATTAAGGCTGGACTGGTACCTCTTAATCATGTAGTGGCACCAGTTGAAGTTTCATAAAACCATTATCAATAGTAGTGCTTTCTTTAGTTAACCCATATTGAGCAAATTTAGATCAAATGTTCTGGTCTGAATCTTAAGGTGGCAATAAGCTGATTTATGTTATTATCGAAGTGAGTGTGCAGTGCATCTTTTTGCTGGCTGTCTGATGTATCCGCATCAGGTATAGGACGAACCATATGTTAAAAAAGTTTACATGGAGCTATAAATGATTGAATTATATCAGTTCCCTATATCACATTTTTGTGAAAAAATTCGCTGGACGCTCGATTATAAGGGCTTGAGTTATAAAACAAGAAATCTTCTTCCCGGTCTTCATGTGTTAAAGACAAAAAAAATAGCTAATAGCTATTATGTACCTGTACTGGTTCACGATAGAAAGGTGATAAAGGAATCCAGCAACATTATTTCCTATTTAGATGAGCAGTTTCAAGATAAACGCTTAACACCGGAAGACAAACATTTAAAGGATGAGTCATTGAAATGGGAGCAGTACATAGATACTGAAATAGGGGTACATATTCGTCGTTGTTGCTATCATATCTTACTGGACCACCCGGAAGTGTTAGTTCCTTTTTTTACTCATAATGGACCATGGTATGGTAAATTTATGATTAAAGCGATGTTCCCAAAACTAAAAGATAGAATGCAGAAATTAATGAAAATAAATGATATGTCTGCTCAGAAGTCTAAGGACAGTCTTCATAAGGCAATTGATAAACTGAATGATCACTATCAGCAGAAGCCATTTCTGACAGGTGATTCGTTTACACGGGCAGACTTAACTGCAGCAGCGCTAACAGCGCCGTTTTATATGCCTGATAAATATGGCGTAAGACTGCCAGATCCTCTCCCTGTTAAATTTCAGGAACTTATCGATGAATTTCGCGATAAGACACAATGGGTTCCTGTAATGTACAGGCAATTCAGGTAAATTATAACTAATAGTACAAGTTCAAATTTTTTTAAAACTCGATTAGAGGCATTGCAAATGACAAAAATATTCCGCTTTCCCCCAACTCGTTTCATATTTTTGACCGGGTTTTTCATTTTAATCTCACACCCTGTTTTTGCTGACAATGTAAAGGTGACACCACTTGGTAGTCACGATGGTGAGTTTTGCGCTCGTGATCGGGCATTGATTTTTGAAGACCCGGATGGTACCCGGCTGCTTTATGATGCAGGCCAGACTGTTGCCGGTGCATCGGATGGTCGCCTTGGAAAAATCGATGGAGTACTGGTTAGCCACATGCACGGCGATCATGTTGGTAACCAGCATATAAAACGTGTCAACGAGGGTGAGTGCGGTCAACCTGTAATCACTGTTAATGCCTTACCTAATACCAGTAGTGTCAATATTGCATTGGCTAAAAAAGCCAGCATAATTACCGGCAGTGAAATGCCAAAGTTTTTTGCGGCTAAACTCAAGCTGGCAGGTGGTGACCCAAAGGCATCACAGTTAGTCCGTTTTGGTGGTTCACTCAAATTGGGAGGTGTCACTATCACCACTGTGCCTGCGGTACATTCGAATGGTATAGCGGGTGACATGATTGGTGGCGAACTGGGTGACATGCTAAATACAGCAGGTTTGACAGCTTATGCGGGGCCGCCAACGGGTTACGTACTGACTTTTTCCAATGCTCTGGTGGTTTATCTTTCTGGTGATACCGGGATTACTGCCGAGCAGGATGTGGTGGTGCGACAGCACTACGGTGCAAAGTTAGCAGTGATGAATATTGGTGACACTTACACCACGGGGCCCGAAGAAGCGGCTTATGTGGTGAATGATTTAATCAAAGCCAATGCAGTGATTCCTTCCCATGCCAATGAAGGGGCGACCAAAGCCGGAAAGGTTATTCAGGGTACTCGAACAGACAGGTTTATGAGGGACGTTAAAATACCAGTGCATTTGCCTCTCAGTGGTCGTACTATGGAGTTTAATAGTCATGGCAAGTGCGTTAAGGGCTGTTAGTAAAAACACGAGATCAAAAGATTAACGCTAAATACGATTGCAGCAGAGGGTATAAACTCTTTGCTGCATTTTATTAGTCAAACTGTGATTCATGCAAAATCTTCCCATTACTGATGTTTTAGCCGAGATACAAGACACCTTAAAGACAAATAACCGTGTTGTATTACAGGCACCGCCAGGTGCAGGTAAGACTACTGCCGTACCTGTTGCATTACTTGATCAGCCCTGGCTGACTAATAAAAAAATTATAATGCTTGAACCCAGGCGGCTTGCTGCCCGTAATGCAGCCTCGCGCATGGCCTATTTGTTAAATGAAAAAGTCGGGCAAACCGTAGGTTATCAAATACGACAGGATCACTGTTTTAGTGAGCAGACTAAAATACTGGTAGTTACGGAAGGTATTTTAACCCGTAAATTACAGGCCGACCCTGAGCTGCATAACACGGCGCTGGTTATATTTGATGAATTTCATGAGCGAAGTCTGCATGCCGATTTATCCCTTGCGCTGTGTTTGCAGAGCCAGCAGATTTTAAACGAGAATTTAAAAATTCTGGTGATGTCTGCTACGCTAAATACCCATGCCATTTCAGATTTATTAGATAAGGCTCCGATCATTCAAAGTGAAGGCCGCAGTTACCCAGTCGAAATTCGATATCTGGATAAATCGATAAAGAAAACCGGCCAGACTTATTCCAGTCATCAGCAGCTAATGTCAGCATTAGTAGCTGCAGTGAAACAGGTTATTATTGAAGATCAGGGCAGTTGTCTGGTTTTTCTGCCGGGTGTTAAGGAAATTAATCAGCTTGCTGGTAAGATTAAGCAGCTGCTTCAGGCTGAAGCCGTCGATAATATTCTAATTGCTCCTCTGCATGGCAGCCTCAACAAGCAGCAACAGGATCAGGCTATTGCACCTCCTGCTGATGGTTTAAGAAAAATAGTATTAGCCACCAATATTGCAGAAACCAGCTTAACCATTGAAGGTATTAACTGTGTGATTGATTCGGGTCTTGAACGTGTCATGCAGTACAACCCATCATCGGGCATGAACAGTCTAAAAACACATGTCATTTCAGAAAATTCTGCTGATCAACGCGCTGGTCGGGCAGGTCGATTAATGGCAGGTGTGTGTTATCGTTTATGGAGCATACAACAACAGCAACGTTTAGTTAAACATTCATTAGCCGAAATTTTACACAGTGATTTATCCACTCTGGTACTGGAACTGGCTAACTGGGGAGTAGAGCAGGTCGATGAATTACAATGGCTTGATTGCCCACCAGCCAGCGCCATCGAACAGGCAAAACTATTATTGCAACAACTGGATGCAATTAATAGCGAAGGCAGAATTACCTCACATGGTCGTGACATACTAAGACTCGGTACACATCCTCGACTGGCGCATATGATGTTATCTGCAGTGAAGCAGGAACAGGCTTACCATGCCTGTTTGATTGCCAGTATACTCACAGAAAAAGACCCATTTCTACCCAGGGCAGAAAAAAGTGTCGATATTCATGACAGGCTGAATTTGCTTAGCCAGATACAATCATCTGGCAATCATCCTGAACGACAGGATGTTGATTTGCAGCAGTGCAGGCGTATTATTCAGACCGCTGATGATTTTTTTAAACGACTTAAGCTGTGCAGTGAAAATATCAGAAAGCAGAATCCTGACAATAATATGACGGGTGTACTACTGGCCTATGCCTACCCCGATAGAATTGCCAGACAACGTAATATCAATGAGGCGCGTTATTTACTGAGCAATGGTAAAGGTGCTGTCATACCTCCATATTTACAGCATCATCTCCATGAATATCTCGTTATAGCCAATCTTGATGCCATGCAGGGTAAGGCCGGGCAGGGTGAGGCGACTATTTATCTTGCGGCTGAGATCACAGCCGTGCAATTAGAAGAGTATTTTACTGATATTATCGAACACAATGAAACCACTTCATGGAATGAGACACATCAACGGGTCGAGACAAAACAAACGAGTAGTATAGGTAAGATTATTCTACAACAAAGTCTGGTTTCAACAGACAATAAAAATGCCGTACAGCAATGTCTGCTACAGGCCATTAAGAATAGCGGGCTTGAATGTTTAAACTGGACATCTCAGGCTGGAAATTTAAAACAGCGTGTGCAATTTATTAACCAGAAAATTAATGCTAATCCAGCTTTTAAAAATCAACTGATTGATTACAAATTGCCGGATTTTTCCGATCAGGCATTAATCAATAGCCTGGATCTCTGGTTGCAGCCACACTTAAGCACTGAAAACAGTCTAAAGCAGTGTCAGAAGCTGGATTTATACAGTTTACTGCAAAGCCAGCTAAGCTGGGATCAGCAACAGATGATTAACCAGCTGGCGCCAGAAAAAATCACTGTGCCCAGTGGCTCGGCGATTAGAATTGACTATAGTGATTCTGATCAGCCCGTGCTTGCGGTCAGGCTTCAGGAGGTTTTTGGTCTATATGACACACCTGCAGTATTAAATGGCCACTGTAAATTAATGATGCACCTGTTGTCACCTGCGCATCGGCCTATGCAGGTAACTCAGGATTTAAACAGTTTTTGGCAAACTACTTATCATGAAGTTAAAAAAGAACTGCGGGGAAAATATAAAAGGCACTACTGGCCAGATGATCCACTGACAGCACAGGCAACCAGTAAAACAAAAAAGAATATGAACAGAAATTAAATCACTGCTGTCACGTTAATATGCTACCAACATTGTCGAACCACTACAGGTAATGGCAGAAAATATTAATATGACCAAAAAGACATGTAAACAGTATTGCTGTCGGCAAAGAAATATATCAGATAATAGTCGTCATACCGGCATACTTTTAGCCGGTATCCACAGTTTAGAGCGTTATTTAGTTATAATTTTACTTTTTTCTGGTAGATAGATTCTGGCCTTCGCCAGATCAAATCGCAGGGAGCGATTTAAACAGGCTTTGCCTGGCCTACAGGGCGAAGAGCAGGAGCTCGGAGTAATGACGCGTTAACGGGATTGCAGTGAAATTAAATCTAAAAATGAGCAGAGTAACTACATTGTGACCCGTTCTCTACAGGGTAAACAAATATACAGCACCGTTTATAAATGCTGCAATCTGATAATCGTCTTCGTTGAATTGATGTTGATCTTTAAGAAAGACCATAATAGTCAATGTTATTACCAGTGCTGGCTTCACCTTTGATAAGGTGATTTTTCAAATTGATTACAGCAGTGGCGGGGGCATTGGTGGCTATGCGTTCTATGTTTTAGTTTTACGTGCTGCATAGCTGGAATAACCTATAGCAGATCGACTGTTCAGGCTTTCAACAAAGGCCTCGGCATGCTCGGTAACTTCTGTGAGCGTTCCGCCTCTGATGCAATTCATTGATGATTCGCCATACTCAACCACATAATGGTACCAGTTACCTTCAGGCATGCCTTCAGGTGGATCTGTTTTTTCGATATTTGCTAAGCGGTATGTTCTGATGAGGGCATTGCGGTTCAGCTGTGAGCTCATTTTATTCACTCCTGATGGGTACACCTTTATTGTAATTTGTGTGATGAGAGCTGTTACAGTTGCTTTATGAAGGCAGAGTATTTCGGCTCTTGAGTGTTTAAACACATATTACGGTGTTATTCCTGGATCGGTCTATATAACCATAAAACTCTGGTTTTATGGATTGGGCTAGATCCAGCTGAAAACTTGTTCCTGTGTTTGAAATAAATCCGACAACGATTATCGCTATCAAAGATGTACAAAACAGATTACAAAGAGTATACAGGAGTTTTGTGAATAAGTCTGTTTGACAGATGCCGGGTTTACGCAACTCATTGAATAAATTAGAGTATTATTTAAAATGTATGTAAAAGAGGGCTGTTAATCTGGAACTGGGAATTAAGGACCTCTAATAACAGGCTGTTATACTTAAGGAACTCACATGAAAATTAACATCTTAATCGCAGGCTTATGCGCTTTGTTGCTGACTGCTTGCCTGGACAAGGATAGTCGACTACCAGAACCGCTGGCTTCTGAGTACGTTAAAACTACATATAGCGGCTTTGAAATCAAGGATCTTAAGTATGTAAGCTACAGAGTTGTCTATCAGTTTCAAAAAGAGATTGGTCCCTCCCCATCGTATCTGGTGGAGTTTGAAAACCCTGAAACGAATGGCGCTCCGTTTGTAGTCACGGCTCCCATTCAGTCTGGGGAAACCCGTCTTTTAGTTCAGTCCCCGGTGTTACCCGGAATTTCACTTAAAAAGAGTTATAAGGTAACATTACGGCTTATTTCTGCTGGAAAAATGGTCGATATTCACAATGATCAGGTCAGGTTTGACATGCCTGATCCAATGCTGAAAAGACTGAAAATTAATCTTTATTAGTGAATTCAACGGATGCTAAAGCCCCGATAGTTAGCAAAAACATTGTAATATTTGTGTTTTTAGCGTTTATTTTTTATAAGTTCGCGCCATTCCCATTTGAATCAATTTTAAATCCGAAACTGTACAGTACACCCATGATTATCGATCCATCTGAACTTGATAGTAATTCTGTTTATAAACTGCTGGTTGGCGCTGTCCTGCCTCGTCCCATCGCCTGGGTTTCATCGCGCAGCCGTGACGGTGTGCTAAACCTTGCACCATTCAGTTTTTTCACCGTGGCGTCGCGTGAACCGCCGATGCTGGCTATCTCAGTCGGCCCCCGTACGGGGGGCGAAGACTACCCTAAAGATACCCTGACTAACCTGCGCGAAAGCCAGGAATTTGTTATTAACATGGTTTCAATGTCACTGGCCAACGCCATGTATGAAACCGCTAATAACTATCCTCCAGAGGTGGACGAATTTGTCCGTGCGGGGGTAACGCCTGCCCCGTGCGAGTTCGTCAGCACTCCTCGGGTAGCCGAAGCACGGATTAGCATGGAATGTACGGTTGAACACATGCTGCGACTGGGCAGTGACTATCTGGTGATTGGCCGCATGCATCGCTACCATGTCGAGGATGCCCTGATCGACAATGGTCGTATCGATGTGCAGGCGCTGGATCCGCTGGGTCGCATGGCCGGTAATTTCACTAAAATAGAGACTCTGTTTGATTTGCCCTTGAGTGTGTCTGAAGAATAAAATGTTAAACCAGGCTGGTCTGATTACCGACCTCAGACTAGCAGGCTAATATATTTCAGTGAGGCACAATTAGTCTATATGCAATAGGGCAACACACCTTTATACTATGCATTTCCTGAAATTAATAGATTATTAATTTCTAATTTAGATGATTATAATGGCTTTAAATCAGCCCCCGTTGGAAAATGCTATGAAAACTGTTAACTCGAATGTATTAGACCCACACCCGAAGTTAATCGACTTGCCGCCACTCGCGATGGATAAAGACTCTATCGCTGAAGGCTTCCGGCATTATTTTAATCGCACGCTGGGGCGCGATGAGTCGCACTGTACAAATCATTACCTGTATGAAGCACTGGCCTATACGGTGCGTGATCGTTTGATGGAGCGCTGGAAAAGTACACGACTCTCTTACGAACGCAATGATGCGCGTCGTACCTGTTACCTTTCACTGGAATTTCTCATGGGCAGGGCTCTGGGTAATGCCATGCTGAATCTCGGCATTACCGATGAAATACATAAAATGCTCTACGATTTTGGCATTGAAGTGGAAGACATGGAATCCAGCGAACAGGATGCCGGCCTGGGCAACGGGGGCTTAGGTCGTCTGGCTGCCTGTTTCCTCGATAGCTGCGCCACCTTGCAATTACCCGTGCTCGGCTATGGGTTGCGTTACGATTACGGTATGTTCCGCCAGAAAATCGAAGAAGGTCGTCAGGTGGAAGAGCCAGACCACTGGTTGCGCGATGGCAGTCCCTGGGAGCTGGAACGCCCAGAATTCACCCAACGAGTTCAGTTTGGTGGTTACACTGACCAGTACTTTGATGAAAACAACCAGCCACGTGTGCGCTGGGTCGGTACTCATGATGTACTGGCGGTAGCATACGATATCCCGGTTCCCGGTTATGAAAACAACACGGTGAATAGCCTGCGGCTATGGAAATCAACGGCGACCGATGAGTTTGACCTGGAAGAATTTAATGCCGGCGATTATTCAGAAGCGGTGGCAGCGAAGAATAATGCCGAACATATCACGATGGTGCTGTATCCCAACGATGCCAGTGAAAACGGCAAGGAACTGCGCCTGCGGCAGCAGTATTTTCTGGCTTCGGCCAGTCTGCAGGATGTGTTACGCCGTTGGTGCAGAATAAAGGATAACAATTTAGACAGGTTTGCCGAGAAAAACTGTTTTCAGTTGAATGATACCCACCCCAGTATCGCGGTTGCGGAACTGATGCGATTATTAGTTGATATATACCGCATGGAATGGGATCAGGCCTGGCAAATCGTAAGCCAGACTATGGCTTATACCAACCACACCTTACTGCCCGAAGCTCTGGAAAAATGGCCGGTGCAGATGTTTGAAAAACTGTTGCCACGCCTGCTGGAAATTATCTACGAAATCAATGCCCGTTTCATGTCCGAAGTTTCGCAACACTGGCCTGGTGATACCGACCGCATGCGACGTATGTCTATCATCGAAGAAGGTCATACACCTATGGTTCGTATGGCATATCTCGCCATAGTAGGTAGTTTTTCCGTTAATGGTGTAGCCGAGTTACATTCAAAATTATTAATCGAAGGACTGTTTCGCGATTTCTATGAACTCTGGCCACATAAATTCAATAATAAAACCAATGGGGTTACTCAACGTCGCTGGTTAGCTATGTGCAACCCCGGACAAAGTGATCTCATCAGTAGCAAAATTGGCGAAGGCTGGATTACCGATCTGGCAGAGCTAAAAAAACTTATTCCCTGTGCGGATGACAAAACATTTCATCTGCAATGGCGCGAAGTGAAAACGGCCAATAAACAGCGTCTGGCAGAAATGGTTGAAAATCAAACAGGTGTTAAATTCGATACCGATGCGATATTCGATATTCAGGTAAAGCGTATTCACGAATACAAACGCCAGTTGTTAAATGTGTTACATGTTATACATCTTTACAATCGTATCAAACAGGGTGATGTGGCTAACTGGACCAAGCGCTGTGTGTTAATCGGCGGCAAAGCGGCCCCCGGTTATGTTATGGCCAAACTCATTATTAAACTGACCAACAACGTGGCGAATGTAATCAACAATGATCCAGACGTCGGTGACCGGTTAAAAATGGTTTTTTTGCCTAACTACAATGTCTCAGCCATGGAAGTGATTTGTCCTGCGGCCGATTTGTCAGAACAAATCTCCACCGCAGGTAAAGAAGCCTCGGGCACCGGTAACATGAAATTTATGATGAATGGTGCCATTACCATAGGCACACTCGATGGTGCTAATATCGAAATTCTCGAAGAAGCCGGTGATGATAACTTTTTCCTGTTTGGCTTAACTGCACAAGAAGTAAGTGATATGAAAAAACATTATCGTCCAAGAGACATCATTGCCGCTGATGAAGATTTTAAAGCCGTTATGCACTTGCTCGAAAGTGGTTATTTCAACCAGTTTGAAAAAGGCCTGTTCAATCCACTCATTAAATCCATTACCAGTGAATATGATCCCTGGTTAACCGCAGCAGACTTCCGTAGTTATATTGATGCCCAGCAACGAGTTGACGAAGCCTATCTTGATACAGAGCGCTGGACACGTATGAGCATCATGAATGCCGCCACCAGTGGTAAATTCTCAACAGACCGAACCATGCAAAACTACAACGAAGAGATCTGGAAGCTAACGCCCATTGCGCCTGATTTTTAACAGGGTGGGCAGTGAATAGTTTCTTCTGGTACTATTGTAATCTATGAACTG
>CBDULX010000105.1:0-10592 GCA_965368175.1 uncultured Gammaproteobacteria bacterium
GTATTTTCAATGTTTTTATATAGATACAGTAACTTTCTAAATATTTATTTAAGATAATTGCTTAATTATGGCCCGTCCTTCAGGGCTCCCAGGCGTAATTTCAATCACTCGACCCGCATTCTCATAGCGTATCCGACACAGCAAATCTGCTTTAGGCAAATAAGCTTCTGCTTTCTCAGGCCATTCCACCAGACAAATAGATTCATTATCAAAATAATCTCGACCACCGGCATATTCCAGCTCATCTGGATCTGCGAGACGATACAGGTCAAAGTGATAAATATGCTTATTACCTATTGAATAAGGCTCGACCAGTGTATAGGTGGGGCTTTTTACCACGCCGGTATGCCCCAGGGCATGCAGAAAACCACGAACAAAGGTGGTTTTGCCTGTTCCGAGGTCTCCCTGCAGAAATATAACCGTTCCAGGGAGACAGTATTGAGCCACCTGACCAGCCAGAGATTCCTGAGCAGCCTCATCAGCCAGGAACAGGGTTTTTACAGTCACTAATTTATTCCGACATTTAACTGGCTGCGTATTGAATCAAACAGATCGCTGGCAAGCAATCCCCGCGGTCTATTATCTGCAGCCCAATCACCGGCACGGGCATGAACCATGACAGCGAGTTCAGCGGCCGTCGGTAAATCCAGTCCCTGCGCGATCAATGCGCCCGTCACGCCACTCAATACATCTCCCATACCGGCACTGGCCATACCCGGGTTGCCATAGGCACACACCTTGACCGGAGTATTCTCGGAGTTAACCAGGCTGCCCGATCCTTTCAAAATAACCGTACCGCCATATTGTTGTTGAATCATTTCGCAGGCGGTGAAACGCCCTTTCTGGATAACGTCTGTCACTTCATTGAGTAAACGAGCGGCTTCACCGGGATGCGGTGTCAACACCCAGTTGTGGTCTTTAACCTCTTCCACCTGCGCCAGTAACGTCAAAGCATCGGCATCAATCACTTTGGGTTTTACCGTCTCCAGAACCTGCCCCAGTAATCGATTAGCCCATTCATCCCGACCCAGTCCAGGCCCGATAATGATTACATCGGCCTGCTGTAAAAGATAATGAGGGATTGATTCATCCGTGCCATGCACCATCAACTCTGGCCGCCCTGCCAGTATTGCGGTGATATGTTGTGGCCGGGTAATCACTGACACCAGACCAGCGCCAGCACGTAGTGCCGCTTCCGCAGACAGCCGCACAGCCCCTGCCATGCCATGATTACCCCCGACCACCAGCACATGACCATACTGCCCTTTATGACTGTTATGCTGCCGGGGTTTAATCAAGTCATCCACCACAGGCCAGTGTAATAACTGAGCATCCGCCGAAACATGTTTGTAAACAGCTTCCGGTATAGACAGGCTATCGAAAAAAACTTCACCACGATAATCAGCGGCCTGGTGAGTAAACAGGCCTTTTTTCAAACCAATGAATGTCACCGTCATGTCCGCCTTAACCGCTACTCCCATCACACTGCCGGTATCGGCACAAAGTCCGGATGGAACATCGATTGAAACCACCGGAACCGCTGACTGATTCATTTCTTCTATTACTTCTCGCCAGTACCCATCTACCTCTCTTTGTATTCCAGTACCCAGTAAGGCATCGACTATCACATTGGAGTGATGCATCATCTTGACATTAAAATCGGACAATTGATGCCCCAGTGACTTCCAGTCTTTATAAGATTTTGCCGCATCGCCGGATAACTTTTTCGGATCGATCAGGCTCACCACTTCCACCCTGTAACCGGCCTCCATAGCCAATCGGGCTACCACATAGCCATCACCGGCATTGTTCCCCGAACCACAACACACAATGATGCGATGAGTGAGATGATATTTTTCCTGTAAACGATCAAATACCGCTTTACCCGCCCGACACATTAATTCATAACCGGCTATTTCATATTGCTCGATACTTATACGATCGAGCTCACGGCTGGCCTTAACACTATAAAGATTGACAGGTAAAGCATCCAGATAAGTCATGGTTTGTCCTTATTATATTTAATTGCCTGCCATACATTTTTTACATCATGCTGTTCCCGCCTGATGATCAGACTAATGATAATTTCTTCTATTGCTGCATACAAACAAACCACAGCAGCCAGTCTAAACATCCAGCTATTGAACCCCGAAAACAACAATATATAACCGATAAAAGTTAACAGTACAGCCAGTTTAGCACTCCAGGTATGATAGCTAACAACCGCATGAAACTTGGCCAGCCCCACCAGCACAGGCAAGGTAAAACTGATCAGAATGATGGCAGCAGATAACCATTCCAGTCGAACAATGTCAGGCCACATTATCCAGGCAGCAACAGCCAGTGTTGAATAGACGATGAAATCACCCCAACTGTCGAGTTTTGAACCCAGAGCGCTTACCTGGTTGAGATATCTTGCAAGAAAGCCATCCAGCACATCGGTGAATGCTGAAAACAGCATAGCGATAAAAAACCAGATTTCCTGCTGCTGAATTGCCAGTATCAGCATTACAGGTGCCATCAATATACGGATACTGCTGACTATATTGGGCCAGTTAAGCACTTCAGAATTTAACTTCATCATAAGCCCTACCATACCCGCTTAGACTGAATTTTTGTAGCGCGATCTAGAATGGTTGTTTTCGAATACCCCACCTGTAGAGTAATTGAGATAATAATAACTCTGCCACAACAAAAATACCCGCTGCATACAGAACACTGATAAGGGATAGTTTCAGGTACGACATATACAAAAGTGCAGGGAACAACACTTCTGGCAATTGATCGAGCAGCAGGGCCCTACTACTGGAAGGCTTCCCCAGGCGACGTTTAATAAAACTTGAAAACAAATCACCAGACATGGAAGCCAGTGCTACATAGCCACCAAAATACCATTCATAACCCAGGATGGGAGCCAGCATACATCCCATGAAGACAGCTGCGATGATCCCTCGCCAGGTTTTGGCAGGCCCGAACAGGTAGTGTCCGTCAGCTAGACGGTAATGGAAATCAACTGGCGTGCTGAATCGTTCTTTGGCGATATATCGAATTAATATGGGTGCGCCATTAATAAGAATGACCAGTACAATGAACCTGGATATGGCAATAATCACATCCGACCTTCTTTGTAGGAGTCACAGTAATCCCTGAATTGAAGTTTAATCGAAATCCAGGGAACCTCTGATAAAGACTGGTTGAATTAGGCTACGATGAGTGTTTAGATTTTTCACAAAGTGGAACGAAATAGTGATTTTATTGCAGCGAACTTCGGAGAAATCTGGACGCTTTTAGCCAGCATAAATCTATCACGACTTGATTAGAGGCTCCCTGTAGCCACCTGCAACTGGTCGCGCCCCTGATCTTTTGCCGCATAAAGGGCCGCATCAGCTCGCTTGAACAGGCTGTTGAAAGAATCTGACTTGCTCAAACAGGACAGGCCTACGCTTACTGATACTGAATGCGTCTGCTCTTCAATATTCACCCGGTTGTCTCGAATCGAACCCAAAATGCGCTCTGCCACCATCGTACTGGATTCACAATCGGAATTACGCAGAATAATGGCAAACTCCTCACCGCCATAACGGAATACCAGGTCGGAATCGCGAGTGCTGGTTTTCAATATAATGGCTACCGATTTCAGCACTTCATCTCCCGCGCTGTGGCCATAATTATCATTGAATGATTTAAAATGATCGATATCAATCATTAGCAGAGTCAGACCGTTTTTCTGGCGTTTCGCCAGACTGATTTCACGTTCCATAGTGGCATCGAAGGTTGAGCGATTATTAACACCGGTAAGTGCGTCACGATATGCCAGCAAACTGGCTTCCCGGTACTGAATGCCATTTCGTAATGGATACAGCAATTGGCACAACTGGTTTTCCAGAAGCACCAGTTCTGATTCGGAAAATTTACGCCCCCGAAACAGCATGATGTTACCCAGCCCCGACTCTTCCACAGTCAGGTTATAACTACAACTGTGGAAGCTCTTACGACCCAGCTCCATGTGGATGTCTAATTCCTCATACTGGTAGCTGTAACCATCGAAGAGCAGGTAGGCATGCATATATTCCATGAACTGGCTTATCACCCAGTCTATATCTAAAGACATCTGTAATTTGGTGGCCAGATCCAGCTTAAGCTGTTGCTCTAGCACCGGATCAATTGCTTTTAGCTGCTCACCCGATGATAAGTTACGAGCCAGGCTCTGAGGTGTTTTTTGTTGTTTAATCATATCCAGTGGTGATGATTGAAAGGGCATGATTCTAATTCCACAGTAACATTAGGCACTGTTTTGCGATAATCATGCCAGAATTCAATATATTATTTAATATCAATGACTTAGCGAAATAATTACTAATAGACCTGACTAGATGACGGAAAGCTGTTTCCGCCCCGCGGTAAGATTATGGCGGTTATGACAATATTCTGGCGCAACTTAAATGAATTATAAGGACTTTTATGGCTGCGGCAGTAAACAACCGCCGATGGAACCAGGAAGGCAATGTTGACCATCAATCCAGATGGCATTATCAAATCGGGCGTTCTCCAGTCTGGCACCCTCCAGCCGCGCACCCTCCAGTTCAGCATAAGACAGATTAGCTGCTTCCAGGTTGGCATCCAGCAGATTGGCCTGACGCAAGTTAGCGCCAATCAGAGCCGCATTTCGAAGCTGGCTCTGCTGCATTTCAGCCCCGGACAAATTGGCGTAAGAGAAATCGCAACCCGTAAGTTGACTGCGACTAAAATCCGCATCAGTCAAAACAGCACTGGTAAAAAGAGACAAACTTAAATCAAGCCCTGCAAGATTCTGCCCCTGCTTGTTGCACATCGACCAGTTTATTCCGGCTGCAGGAGCTGCAGTGCAATCGCTGCCAATATCTTTAGGGGCTGGACGATAACTGAAGAATGCTGCAATAAGAGAAATGGCAACAGCCAGCACCAGTATAATATTTTTTTTGTTTATTCCCGGCTGATTACGGTATCGAGTAAGAATGTCATCCCTTAGCTGGCGATGCAGCTTCACAACCTGATCTTCATCCATGCGCCGTTCAGTATCCTCCAGATCGTCTTCAGCCCGGACACTACGCTCATCCTCGCGAATTCGTGCCATCATCAGGGCCTTAGCACCTTCCGGAGTATTGGCATTAAGCACCAGCTCAGGCACCAGTGACTTGTAATGATCAACAGTGACCCAGTTTTTCTGATCCTGGGAAATTTCAGAATCAAGCGTCAAACGCCCAAGTATCAGATACCGACTGATCAGCTGATTGGGATAAGGACCGAAGACCTGGTCGTCTTTTTTAATATACCAGCGACTTTTATTGTGATCTTTGAATGTCATTCCACTCACATCTTCCTGTTTCAGGGGGACCTAGGGCTCAAGCAGTTTGACACCTCCCATGTACGGCTGCAATGCCTCGGGTATCTGAATGCTACCATCCTGCTGTTGATAGTTTTCAAGTATAGCAACCAATGTGCGTCCTATCGCCAGGCCCGAGCCATTAATGGTATGTAGCAGTTCAGGCTTACCAGTTTCGGGGTTCCGCCAGCGAGCACTCATGCGACGGGCCTGAAAATCCTGAAAATTACTGCAGGAGGAAATCTCACGATAAGCTTGCTGACCAGGCAACCACACTTCCAGATCATAGGTTTTAGCCGCTGAGAAACCGGTATCACCGGCACAAAGGATCAACACCCGGTATGGCAAATTAAGTTTTTGCAATACCTTCTCGGCATGGCCGGTGAGTTCTTCCAGGGCCTGCCATGAAGATTGCGGACTAACCAGCTGCACCATTTCAACTTTTTCAAACTGATGCTGACGTATCATGCCGCGGGTATCCTTGCCATAGGAACCTGCTTCAGAACGAAAACAGGGCGTATGGCAGGCGAATTTCACAGGCATCTGTTTGGCCTCGATGATTTCATCGCGGGCAATATTGGTGACCGGCACTTCGGCTGTGGGAATCAGGTAATACCCACTATCGCCGCTCATGGCAAACAGATCTTCCTCAAACTTGGGTAACTGACCCGTCCCTTTCAGGCTATCGCTATTAACCATATAAGGTACATAAACTTCGGTGTAGCCATGCTCGGAGGTGTGCAAATCCAGCATGAACTGAATCAATGCTCGGTGCAGTCGAGCCATATGACCCCGCATCACTACAAAGCGTGAACCGGTGAGCTTGGCCGCTGTTTCAAAATCCAGCCAGTCATTGGGAGCCCCCAACTCAACATGATCTTTGGGTTCAAAGTCCAGTTGCGTCGGCTCACCCCATTTGCGGACTTCAAGATTATCTTCTTCGGATTGCCCATCGGGCACAGACTCATCAAGAATATTCGGCATACCCATCAGTATGTCATTAAGTTCAGCCTGCACCGCATCCAGCTGGGACTTGGCCTCATTTAGTTCATCACCCAGGCTTGACACCGCATCGAGCAAAGGCTGGATATTTTCACCCGCGGACTTGGCTTTGCCTATATCCTTAGATTTAGAATTGCGCTCACTCTGCAATTCCTGGGTTTTAACCTGAATAGACTTGCGCTGGTATTCCAGTTCATTGAACCGAACAATATCCAGCTCATAGCCATGTCTGGCCAGTTGTTTGGCAACCTTTTCGATATCGTTTCTTAAAAGTTTTTGATCTAGCATTTTGTTTTACTTGAAAGTTTTATTATTGCCACAGAGTCACAGAGATCACTGAGGTTATTATATGAATCAAATACCATTGATGTAATCCACCAGAGGAAAACACTAAATATAAATTCCTCTGTGTTCTCAGTGTCTCCGTGGCGAACACATCAAACCCATGATTTCGCCCACTGTGCACCTGCCCAGGCGGCACCTATACATATCACCACATTGAGCAGCACGTTTAAAAATGCTTTTTGCATCATGCCCTGCTGCATTAAATCCAGGGTATCCCAGGAAAAAGTAGAAAAAGTGGTCAACGCACCCAGTACGCCTACCACCAGCGCCAGTCGAACTTCATGGGGCACATTAAATTTTTCAATCAGCAATATGGACAACAATCCAATAGCAAAAGAACCCAGCAGATTCACTGCCAGAGTGCCATAGGGAAAGCCACGACCAAACCAGGTATAAATACCCGATGATATACCGTAGCGCAACATGGCCCCTACAGCGCCCCCCATGGCGACAAATAGCAGGTTTTTCATATCTTAGGCGGCAACCACCGGAATGACCTTGTCTGCCACATCCTTGTATTCTGCAATTTCATGGAAATTGAGATAACGGTAGATCTCATCGCTCATGGTTTCGATGCCACCCATATAGGACATGTATTCAGTCATAGTTGGAATTTTACCCAGAATACCCGTCACCGCACTCAGTTCGGCTGAAGCCAGATAGACATTTGCATCCTTACCTAGACGATTGGGGAAGTTACGTGTAGAGGTGGACAACACCGTCGCACCATCGGCAACGCGAGCCTGGTTACCCATACACAGGGAACAGCCCGGCATTTCTGTACGCGCACCCGCTTTACCAAAAATACTGTAATAACCCTCTTCTGAAAGCTGATGCGCATCCATTTTAGTGGGTGGCGCTATCCACATGCGAGTGGGAATACTGGATACACTTTCCAGCACTTTACCGGCGGCACGATAATGACCAATATTGGTCATACAGGAACCGATAAAGACTTCATCCACCTGTGTACCTGCCACTTCGGACAGAGGTTTAATATCATCCGGGTCATTCGGGCAGGCCAATAACGGCTCTTTGATTTCGTTTAAATCAATTTCAATAATCTCGGCATATTCGGCGTCGGCATCCGGTTCCAGTAACTGGGGATCACTCAACCAGGCTTCCATGGCATCTATACGACGCTGCATGGTACGTTGATCCTGATATCCATTCGCAATCATCCACTTCAGTAATGTGATATTAGAACTCAGGTACTCGATGATCGGCTCTTTATTCAGGCGCACGGTACAACCGTTAGCAGAACGCTCTGCAGAAGCATCAGACAGTTCAAAAGCCTGTTCCACTTTCAAATCAGGCAGGCCTTCAATTTCCAGTACCCGACCATTAAATACATTCTTCTTGCCTTTCTTCTCTACAGTAAGCAAACCTTTCTGAATGGCGACATAAGGGATTGCATTCACCAGATCGCGCAGGGTAATACCCGGCTGCATGTCACCCTTGAAACGCACCAGTACTGATTCTGGCATATCCAGAGGCATCACACCCAGAGCGGCAGCGAAAGCCACCAGGCCCGAACCCGCAGGAAAGCTGATACCCATGGGGAAACGGGTATGCGAATCACCACCAGTGCCCACAGTATCCGGCAGGATCATGCGATTTAACCATGAGTGAATGATGCCATCGCCGGGGCGCAGAGATACTCCGCCACGGGTCTGCATGAAATCGGGTAAATCGTGCTGTAATTTAATATCCACCGGTTTGGGATAAGCGGCGGTATGGCAGAAAGACTGCATCACCAGATCCGCAGAAAAACCCAGACAGGCCAGTTCTTTCAACTCATCACGTGTCATGGCACCAGTAGTGTCCTGAGAACCGACGGTGGTCATCCTCGGCTCACAGTAAGTGCCGGGGCGAATACCCTTAACACCACAGGCCTTGCCCACTATTTTCTGAGCCTGGGTAAATCCCTTGCCAGTGTCCTCTGGCGCTACTGGACGCAGGAACACATCCGAAGGTTCTAAATTTAAACTTTCACGGGCACGGTCGGTTAAACCACGACCAATGATTAAAGGAATACGGCCATTAGCTCGGACTTCATCGGGTATGGTGGTCGGGCGTAAATCGAATTTACACAGCTCGTCCCCAGCTTCATTTAAAACGACACCGTCATAGGGACGGATTCGAATCACATCCCCGGTATTCATTTTTTCCACATCGCACTCAATGGGCAGAGCGCCAGAATCTTCTGCGGTATTAAAAAAGATTGGTGCAATTTTACCACCGAGTACCACGCCACCTTCACGTTTATTGGGCACAAAAGGAATATCATTCCCCATGTGCCAGAGCACGGAGTTAATGGCCGATTTACGAGAGGAACCCGTACCCACTACGTCACCAACATAGGCTATTGGATGACCTTTTTTCTTCAGCTCTTCGATGGTCTGTATGGGGTTTTCCATTTTACTCACCAACATAGATTTTGCATGCAGGGGAATATCGGGGCGGCTCCAGGCTTCCGTTGCTGGCGAAAGATCGTCGGTATTAGTTTCACCGGGTACTTTGTATACAGTTACTGTAATTTCATCAGCCAGTACTGGTTTGCTGGTAAACCATTCCGCATCAGCCCAGGACTGGATCACCTGTTTTGCGAAATCATTGGATTTTGATTTCTCGGACACATCATGAAAGGCATCATAAATCAGCAGTGTGTGAGACAGTGCCTTAACCGCTGCTGGCGCTGTTATCTCATCATCCAGACAGGCAATCAGGGCCTGAATATTATAACCACCCAACATGGTACCCAAAAGTTCCACTGCATATTCACGGCTAATCAACTCACAGGTCGTTGACCCGTTTGCCACATCGGTCAAAAAAGCCGCTTTAACATAAGCGGCCTGATCCACACCCGGTGGCACACGATGCACCAGCAGTGCCATCAACTGTTCCGTATCCACACCGGCAGGTGCCTTGATCAATTCAATCAATTCGGCAACCTGTTGAGCTTCAAGAGGTAATGGAGGCAAGCCATCGGCCGCCCGTTCTGCAACATGTTTCTGATAGGCGTCAAACACAGTTGATTCCTTAATTAGCTAGTCATAAGAATTGGCTAACATTATACACAGGCCTCAGCCTGTCAGCTATCGGTGTGAGAAAGATGGTGCCTGATAAACCCTGTTAAATCTCAGGTTAAAAAATTACTTACTGGCCTATTTGTTTGAATATTTGTACAAGCTATTCGAGGGTTGCTGGAAATTATTAGTAATACTTAAGACGTGTTTACAGGTTTGTTTCATCAAATTTAAAATGATACATAGTGTAGTGAACCTTAGCACATCGTTCTCGGGAGTCCTGCCCTGAATCACTATTGCAGTGATACTAATCAAGCCGCTCTTTGCCATCTCGGTAACTGCTCCTGCGTGACTCTACCTTCCTACATCCCTGTAGGTCGCCGCACCGCGGCATATAGTGACAACATCTGGATCTATCTTTTTTTTGATAATGTAGTGATCCGTAGCACGTCGTTCTCGGGCATCCTGCCCTGAATCATTATTGCAGTGATACTAAGCAAGCCGCTCTCCATCTCGGTAACTGCTCCTGCGTGACTCTACCTTCCTACATCCCTGTAGGTCGCCGCACCGCGGCATATAGTGACAACATCTGGATCTATCTATTTTTTGATAATGTAGTGATTCGTAGCACGTCGTTCTCGGGCGTCCTGCCCTTCACGACATAAGGCCATCCCTGGCCAAAAAAAAGCCCGCGGAGCTGGTTGCTGTGCGGGCTTTTATCATATTCTCCTGGGGGGATGAATTATGATTTTTTCTTCATATAATCTTCAACCGCAGCACTAATGGCATCTTCCGCTAATACCGAGCAGTGGACTTTCACCGGCGGCAGCGCCAGTTCTTCGGCAATATCCATA
>CBDULX010000106.1:0-10576 GCA_965368175.1 uncultured Gammaproteobacteria bacterium
TGATTCTGGATAACCTGGGTGTCAATATTACTACGCTGATTGCCGGGCTGGGTGTAGGTGGTATTGCAGTGGCTCTGGCCCTGCAGGCGGTGCTGAGTGATTTGTTTGCTTCGCTTTCGATTGTGCTGGACAAGCCGTTTGTTGTCGGTGATTTTCTGATCGTCGGAGATCTGCTGGGCTCAGTTGAATACGTGGGGCTCAAAACCACACGACTACGTAGTTTGTCTGGCGAACAGCTTGTTTTTGCCAATGCTGACTTACTCAACAGCCGTATTCGTAACTTTGGCCGCATGTATGAGCGACGTGTGGCTTTTAATGTTGGTGTTACTTATCAAACACCCCGTGATAAGCTGATAAAAATTCCATTGATTATTCGTAATGCAATTGAGCAGCAGGAAGATACTCGCTTCGATCGATCGCATTTCAAGGAATATGGTGATTTTTCTCTGGTATACGAGACGGTTTATTATGTTAAAGGCTCGGACTACAATAAATATATGGACATCCAGCAAAACGTAAATCTACATATTCACGAACAATTTGAAAATGAAGGTATTGAATTTGCGTATCCAACTCAGACCCTGTTTCTACAGTCATCAAAGATTAAGGCGTAGAATAAACGGAGCAGAGAAATTTGATGGGCGCAATTCTTGATGAGCTTCTGATTAATTCAATTATGACTTCTGCGTGACCTGAAGCCTGCCCCTGCCCACCATAGCAGTACTTAAATTCACTATGACCGCTGATATATACATCGCCGGATTTTTTATTATTCTGTTTGCCTATTTTTTACGGGGCATTACAGGATTTGGTTCGGGTTTAATTGCTATACCGCTGTTAGCTCACTTCCTGCCTTTAACTTTTGTTGTGCCTATGGTGCTGGTTCTGGATTTTGTGGCATCGATTGTGCTCAGTCGACATATGCATTTGCAGGTGCGTTGGGATGAAATTCGATTTTTATTGCCTCCGTCCATTGTGGGGATTTTAGCAGGTTCGTTTTTACTGGTGAATTTACCACGTGAGCCACTACTGGTGGGGCTGGGTTTGTTTGTTATATTTTTTGGCTTACGTTACCTGTTCAATGTGCACAGTGAAAAGCCGATTAGTCGCTGGTGGTCTATACCCACCGGATTAAGCGGTGGTTTGATCGGTGCACTGTTTGGCACAGGTGGCCCGCCTTATGTGGTGTATCTTTCGCATCGTTTGCATGACAAAACGCAATTACGCGGTACCTTGTCGGGCCTGTTTATGCTCGACGGTGCATTACGTGTTATTACCTTCCTGTTTATTGGTCTGCTGCTTCAAAATGAGATGTTAAGGGCGTTGTTACTGGCGCTTCCGCTTATGGGCCTGGGGCTTTATTTAGGCAACAGGGTACACCTGGGAATTACTTCCCGACAGCAGTTAGCGCTTATTGGCGCTTTATTATTAATGAGTGGCGGCTCTCTGTTATTGAAGGCATGGGGCTGAAGTGCTGGATACAGGTAAAGCCCTGGGTATTATTGCACAACGATATAGTTATCCTCCAGTCTCATACGTATCGCCATAAACAAACATGTAATGCGTTATTAAAACCTAGGCACATATTGACATAAGCCGAGGAAAGCATAAACTAAGCTTTATGGAAAAAAAGGATACAAAACGCCAGAAGGTTATTCAGTTGATACAGGCACTTGCGGTTGTACGACCTAAAGACCTGCAAGAACGTGGGCTGCCGAAGGACTATCTGTACATTCTTGCTCGGGAAGGCATTATCGAGCGTATTGGCCGGGGTTTGTACCAATGGCCCGAAAAAGACCTTGGGCGCAACCAATCTTTGGCTGAGGTATGCAAAAGAGCCCCCAAAGCGGTTGTGGCCCTGCTTTCTGCACTGAATTTTCATAATATCACTACACAAAATCCGCATCAGATCTGGTTGGCGATTGACCGCAAAAGCTGGCGGCCCACCATCTCTTATCCACCGGTCAGGTTTGTGACAATGTCTGGTGAGGCACTTCACGCAGGTGTGGAAACGCACTACATCGATGATATTCCAGTTAAGGTGTTTAGCTCCGCAAAGACGGTTGTGGATTGTTTTAAATACCGGAATAAGATAGGGCTTGATGTCGCGCTTGAGGCGCTGCGTGAAGGGTGGCGGGCACGACAATTTACCATGGATGAACTGTATCGTTACGCTGAGATATGTCGAGTCAAAAAAATTATGCAACCTTATCTAGAGAGTCTGGTTTGATAAATGACAATGTTATAAAGGTTTTCCATGGCTAAGGATATTGCTGCTTCGATACGGCAAAAACTAAGAAACCTGGCCCGTGAACGAGGGGAAGACTTTGACTATGTTTTGCGACAATATGTTATGCAGCGTGTGTTATATCGTTTAGGTTGTAGTGAGTATGTCGAGCAATTTTTGCTAAAAGGTGCGTTACTTTTTTGGGTTTGGAATAAGGACTTCCATCGTCCCACCCGCGATATTGATCTGCTGACATACACTGATAACCACGTAGAGTATCTGCTGGATGTATTTCAACAGATTATAATGACCGTTTCTGATGATGGTCTCGTATTTGATGCTAAGAGCATAAAGGGAATCGAAATCAAAGAGGGTGCTGATTATACAGGCGTTCGCATAACAGGCTTTGCCCAGCTCACGAATGCGCGAGTACCTTTTCAGGTTGATATTGGTTATGGCGATGTCATTGTACCCGCGGCTGAAGAGGTAGAGATTCCTGTGTTTCTTGACTTACCAGCACCAATATTAAAAATTTACCCTGTTTATACCGTTATTTCGGAAAAGTTTCAGGCGATGGAAATGTTAGGTTTGGCTAACAGCCGCATGAAGGATTTTTATGATATCAGTGTCATTGCCCGTACGATGCTCCTTGATGGCAACCTGCTAACACAGGCAATTGCAGCTACATTTGAACGCAGACAAACGGCGTTTAAGAAAGGACCACTTTATGTTTTTAGTGATGATTTTACTCAAGATAAGGGTAAGCATACTCAGTGGAATGCGTTTTTAATTAAGAATAACCTGAATAGAAAGACTGGCTTTCCGCAGATTGTTGCTGAACTTCAGCAGTTACTTGAGCCTGTTTATGAATCCATTGTCAATCAACAGTCATTTGAAATGCAATGGTCACCTGAAGAATTTAAATGGAAGGAATAATGAGTGTCTGAGTACCAATTGGTAGAACTTCACTTATTAACACAACTGGAAATGATGAACTAGTCGGTGATTGATCAGGGTACAGGCATTCCGAAAAATTCCACCATAAGCTTAAGAACTGAATCCAGGCCAAATACTGGCTTAAAAGCCACTTTTTAGGAATTGAAATGACTGTTAGCCAGCATAAAACAGCCACGACTTGATCAGATGCTCTCTGGTTAAGCCTATGCGTTTTAGCACAAGACTTTAGTTATGTTGTCATTCCCACAGAGTATTGCTTGTAGTGGTCAAGTAAATCTGGATGCATTAAGATCTCTCAGCAACTGTATGAAGTCGTCCACTATGGTTGAGATGACAGATAAGAGAAGTGTTTTTAAATCACTCTAAAACAGGCTATGGACTTTTAGCCCATAGTTTTTGGGTTTGATGCATGCAATTAATTTATATAAACAAAAATATTTAATTCTTTTGTATTAAAGTTGCTAAAAAAGCCCAGATATGGGGCTCTTTTATGCAGCTGATTTAATCGACGTGAATCTGGATGTTTTAAGGAAAACATAGTCCTTGTCCTGGGATTTTATTGCGCTGAGTAACGCCTCTTCGGCAAGGCCAGGGAGGTCGCTATAGTCGGAGCCGGCCTGGGGTATGGTGCTGGCAACACCTATCTTGATGGACAGATGGTATTGCACCTGATCTTTATCATTTATGGATTCACTAACCCTGAACAGGTGAGACAGTTTCTTGGCCAGTTTGAGCGCCGATTTGGTCTGTGTATCGGGTAATAGAATGGCAAAGCGACTTTCATCAATACGTGCGGCAAATTCACCGCTGCGATTGATATTCTCTTTGAGCATACTGGCAAAGTGTGTGAGTTGCTGATCGTAATTCAGGTTTTCGGGTCTGGGTGCCAGTTTAAGGTCAATCATCAGCATGCTGGTAGGGCGTTGATTTCGCATGGCGCGTCGCCATTCCAGGGGGAGTTGCTGGGTGAGGAAGTACAGATTAGGCAGGCCGGTGAATTCGTCGGTGGTGTTCTGTTTATGTAATTCGATTTGAAGCTGGATAGATTGCAACATACGTTCTCGGTAAATGTCTGCTGTGAGGTACATAAACAGCATGTAAACAACCACCATCACCATCAGGCTGATGGAGAACTGATCGGCCCGTGTAAATAACATCAGCAGCAGAGGGGTGTAGATCAGTGCCATCAGGGTGGTATGGGCCCTGGGCAGTACATTGATCAAGTTGACCGCCGTGGTGGTAAAAATAGAAATAACCAGTAGATAGAGCAACTGTTGTTCGGTGGAATTTTCCGGGAACAGTAAAAAGGGTGTCATGCCCCAGAGCAGGCCTGAGATAATCACCATCATCATATAGTGGCTGTGACGCTCGTTGATCAGGGCTTCTGTATAGAGCGCGGTTTTCCTGATTTTCAGGGTGAGCATGAATCTCACCAGATTAAATATAATTATGGCAAACAGCCAGCCAGCAGCAATATTGTCGTTTTCCACCGGCTGCAGGAAGACAATGAGCAAGCTGGCTGCAATCAGATTACTGGCAAGAATAGTGCTGATGTAGCTCTCGTAAAGCCTTATCTGTTCACGGAGGATAATATTCATGGCGGTGTCTGGATTAAAGGGTGTAGGTATATATTAAGCAGAGTCAGGCAAGCTCCGCAAGGGAGTGCTGATAGATATTATTGATTTGAAATTACAGGAATTAGTGCTTGTAAACAATGCAGTTGATACCCAACATTAAGCAAATTTCTCAGCTTTCTGTTTTCATTGATAATGTCATTTATATGGATGTGGTTCTAATAATTTAAAATAGATTAACCGGGTTGTTATTTATTTGAATGAATATGAATTTGGATCATGTTAATCTGTCTGCAAAATTTATTAACAGCAGAATTTTCGAGATTAATACATGTGTGGAATAGTCGGTGCAGTTGCTGAACGAAATGTAACGCCAATTTTACTGGAAGGTTTGAGACGGCTGGAATACCGGGGTTATGACTCGGCCGGTATTGCAGTGATTAATGACGAGGTCTGTCTGGACCGAGTGCGTAAAGTGGGCAAGGTGGAAAATCTGGCCGAATCCCTCAAAGCCCATCCACTGGAAGGTTTGATGGGTATAGCCCATACACGGTGGGCCACTCACGGTGAGCCTTCCGAGCCTAATGCTCACCCCCATATCTGTGATCGTAAGGTTGCCGTAGTGCATAACGGTATTATCGAAAACCATGTGCAATTACGTGAACAGCAAAAAGCCAGTGGCTTTGTGTTTACTTCAGAAACCGACACTGAGGTGGTGGTGCATCAGATCCAGGCCTACAAGGCCAAAGGCAATGATTTACTGGCGGCGGTGCAAATGGCCAGTGTGGATTTTGTGGGTGCCTATGCTCTGGGGGTGATAGCCACCGATGAACCCGGCCGTCTGGTTGCTGCGCGCAGTGGTAGCCCACTGGTAATTGGTGTGGGTTTTGGTGAATATTTTATTGCTTCCGATGTCGCGGCTTTGTTGCCGGTTACCCAGCGTTTTATCTTTATGGAAGAAGGTGATATCGCCGATATTCGTACTCATTCCCTGCAAATTTATGATCGTGACAAGCAGCCCGTCGAACGTGAAATTCGCACATCCGAACTGAGTATAGATGCGGTCAGTCGAGGTGAATACCGCCATTACATGATGAAGGAAATCCATGAGCAGCCATCAGTACTGGCAGAAGTTATGGAAGGCCGTATTTATGGCGATCATGTACTGGACGCGGCTTTTGGTAGTGAAGCCGGTAAGATTTTCGATGCAGTGAAACAGGTGCAAATCATTGCCTGTGGAACCTCCTATCATGCTGGCATGGTTGCCCGTTACTGGCTGGAGTCACTGGCAGGTATTCCCTGCAATGTGGAGGTGGCCAGTGAATTCCGTTACCGCAAACCGGTGATTCATGACAATACACTCGTAGTAACCATTTCCCAGTCTGGAGAAACCGCTGATACCCTGGCCGCACTCAGAAACCTGAAAGACAAGGCTCGATATTCGCTGGCAATATGCAATGTGCCGGAAAGTTCTCTGGTGAGAGAGTCGAAGCTGGTATTGATGACTCGGGCCGGGCCGGAGATAGGTGTGGCTTCTACCAAGGCCTTCACTACTCAGTTAACTGGCCTGATGCTGTTGACCCTGGCCCTGGGACGTCGACATGGTCTGAGTGATGATACCGAGCGTAAGCTGATAGCAGGTTTGAACCAGCTGCCTGGCCTGGTGGAAAAAGTACTGGAAGCAAATGATATTGAGAGCTGGGCGGAAGATTTTGAGGAAACCGTCAGTGCGCTGTTCCTCGGGCGTGGTTTGCTGTATCCCATTGCCATGGAAGGCGCGCTCAAGTTAAAAGAAATCTCATACATTCACGCAGAAGCTTATGCTGCGGGTGAGTTAAAACACGGCCCACTGGCTTTGGTCGATCCGCATATGCCGATTATCGCGGTGGTGCCTAAAGATGGCCTGGAAGAAAAACTCAAATCCAATCTGCAGGAAGTACTGGCGCGTAATGGCCGGGTTTATCTGTTTGCAGATGAGCGACTCGATATGGACGATCTGGGAGACAGTTGTAAGCTTATAACCGTGCCCTCAGTAGATGCTGAGCTGGCGCCAATTTTGTTTGCAGTACCCATGCAGTTACTGTCTTATTACGTGGCGGTGCGCAAAGGTACCGATGTGGATCAGCCGAGGAATCTGGCCAAGTCTGTCACCGTTGAATAGAGCGGTCATACTAACAGAACGCCTGAATAGGGTACTCTTTTCAATACATGCCGTGAATACGTCCTTGTAGGCTCAACATCCGCATCTCTGCGACTGATGATCTTGAATAAATAGTATCCTGTTCATGCGTTCTGTTAGTAATATCGTCAAAATACAGATCAGAATTTATTATATTCAATATTTACCTCTTTAAAAAATAGTTACCAAAATCATTCATCTTCAGAAAAACGCAAGCTTTAAAGAGTACATTTAACTTGCACAAATCTGTGGTTAGTTTTGTTTAACTTTATTTAGCGAGGATAATATGATGAAAATGCATAATTCAGTATTTCCTGTTGTGTTTTTCGCCATCAGTTCCATGATGCTTAGTATGTCTGTTGATGCTACGGGTTTTATTTACAGTAAGTTAGGTACTAATTATTGTTCCTTTACCAGTGATGCCGCGTTCAGGGCCTGTAAGAATGAAATCCGTGATGACCTGTGGATTGGTACTGGGAAGTGTCTGAACGAAGACGATGATGTTCGTGAGGAATGTTTGGCGGATGTAAAGGCTGAGTTTTCGGAAGGCCGTGAGCTGTGTCAGGATCAATATGATGCCCGTGATGAAATATGCGAACTACTGGGTGAAGCCGCTTATAACCCGGTAATCAACCCGGATGAGTTCCTGGATGTGGATGGTATGGTGGCCAATCCCAATGCCTATTTTCCACTGACACCCGGATTAACAAAAATCTATCAGGAAGGGGAGGAGACGATTACCGTTACTATCACCGACCAAACCAGGGAAATTCTCGGTGTTACCTGTGTAGTGGTGAGAGATACGGTGACCATCGATGGTGAGTTGATCGAAGATACCGATGACTGGCTGGCCCAGGATATTCATGGCAATGTCTGGTATTTTGGTGAAATCTCGAAAAATTATGAAGAGGGTGAACTGGTTGATCTTGAAGGCTCCTGGAAAGCAGGTGAAGATGGCGCCAAAGCCGGTATTCTGATGAAAGGGGTACCTGTGGTGGGTGATGTGTATCGTCAGGAGTTTTTACTGGGCGAGGCCGAGGATATGGGTGAGGTTTTAAGTACTTCGGAATATGCCGCATCGGTTCCCGCAGCAGACTGTTCAGCCGGCTGTGTGGTGACACGTGATTTCCTGCCCATAGAACCGGACGTGAATGAGCATAAATTTTATGCCCCCGGAATTGGTCATATTTTAAGTATTGATATGGAAACTGGAGATCGTGAGGAGCTGATTGAAATTATTTATCCATAACAATCAAACAATGCATAGACCTGTTAACTAAGAGGTCTATGCATGTTTTGATATAAAGGCTATAGGATGTAATATGTTTACTCGATACGGTGCTTCTTATCGATATATACTGACAGAACACATGAATAGGATAACAGGATATTCTTTATTCAAGACATGCCGTGAATACACTCCTGCAGGCTCGACATCCGCATCCTTGCGGCTGACGGTCTTGAATAAAGAGTATCCTGTTCATACGTCTTAGTAATAACTAAACTAAATTAAAATAATAAATCTAAATATTAGAATAACGGTGTACTGTTTGAGAATTAAGCCCTTTATCTTATTACTCAGTGTAGAAATCCTGGGAATAGACCTGGTGTATGCGACTTCCGAGGATGAGCAGGCAGTACGACTATATCGTACTCGTGAAGAGCAGCGCGAAGTGGGTTTGCGTCATGAGATAACGCCCTGGTTAATAATGAATGGACTTGCTGAACATGAATGGGAGCAATCTCAGTTCGGTTTATCTAATCAGGATTTTCACGACCGAACTGAAAATACCAGTACTAATGTGCAGCTGGGTTTTGAAATTACTCCAGTAGACGATGTGAAAGTGGAATGGATAACTGAATATGACTCCGACGTTGATAAATGGGTAACCGATGAGGCGACCATCGCCTACGAGACTGGTCCCTGGGAATGGGTAGCGGGAAAACAGAATATGCCTTTCGGTGTTTTTATCAGCCACTTTGCCACCGGCCCTATACTGGAATTTGGTGAGGTGAGTGATAAAGGCGTGAGCCTGGCCTACGATTACCAGGATATTATTGATGTGTCTTTTACGGTATATCGTGGCGTGGCATATCATGTCGATGAAAAGCGTGATCTCGACTGGACGTTTGCGCTTGAATACTGGCCCACAGACGATTTTTCCATTGGCATGAGTTATCTGTCGGACCTGGCCGATGTGGATGAGTATTTACTGGAGGACTCTGGTAATCAGTACCAGCATAAAGTGCCAGGGATGAGCGCATATTTGTTGTGGGTGTTTGATCATTCTGAAATCAGTCTTGAATACATAGGTTCATCAGGCTCATTTAACGAGCTGGATGCAGATCGAAACAAACCATTGGCATGGAATACTGAATACACCTACTTTTTTATGCCCAGTCTCGATGTGTCATTACGAGTCGAGGGTAGTCATGAACTGGAGGATGCACCGCTGCTCCAGTACGGAGTATCACTAAGTTATCGTTTATATCGTTATTCCTCATTGACGGTTGATTTTTTAAATGGGCGATATAAATCGGGACTGGCTCTGGATGATGACGATAATTCATACGGCCGCGTTAAAACCGTTGCCGCGCAATTGTCAGTGGCTTTTTAACAGGCTTATTAATCTTTGTTAATGGGGCCGGTGTTAAAAAAACACAGGCAGTGTACCTGCCTGTGCCAAGAGTCACAGCCATCCCTGGCTGGTTGAGGGTCGATGAGTATTTAGGAACCTCTGATCAAGTCGTGATTGTTTTATGCTGGTTAAAAGCGTCCAGATTTTCCCCGAAGATCGTTGCAATAGAATTACTATTCCGCCTCACTTCGTGAAAAATCTAAACACCTTTATCGCAGCCTACTACAACCAGACTTAATCAGAGGCTCCTTAATAATACTCATTGATGGCCTCCATTGCATAATGAAAGTTTACTATATAGCGTCTACCTTAATTTTTACTGAAATAATTATGTTTATATAGCCGTTGATCAGAATTTTCTGGTGACACCCGCTAACAATCCATAAGTTGTATAGTTATCGATATTGGTTGTTGTGCTGCTGACGCTGTCCGTTACTTTCCAGTCTGCCAGGTGATAATCGATTCTCAGTGCGTAGTTGGCTGACCAGTTGTCACTCAGTCGTTGGCGAATGCCGAGTTTCATTCCTAGCAGTGTTTCTGTTCCTGCATCGGTAGTGATATTGAAAGTACCTCCGCCATCTAATGAGCCAGTGACATCCTCAACGTCTATGCTGTGAATGCCAATGCCGGCAGTCCAGTATCCATCCAGTGTTGTATTGTCCATTTTGATGTTCTGGCCAAAATGAAACAATAGTGCCGTTGATGTATAAACTGCGTCGATGGTTTTTTCATTTGGGTCCTGTACCAGTCCCAGTGTCTTCCATGGCCGTTCAAAATCGGCTTCTGAGTAAATTAATTCGATGTCCATAAACCATTTGTCGTTGACAGGGTAATTAGCAATGACGCCAATACCAAGTACGTCATTGGAAGGCTCGCCTCGACCACCAACAATATTTGCATGAGCGCCAATACTAAAGTTTTCTGTTTCAGCATAAGCGATGAAAGGTATCAGGCCAGCAACTAAAGCCAGGGTAAGTACAGTGCAGGATATATGTTTCAT
>CBDULX010000107.1:0-10236 GCA_965368175.1 uncultured Gammaproteobacteria bacterium
TCAAGCTTTTGGGTAAGCGAGCGGAATGTCTGGCTGTTTTCATTAATCAGTTCGTGGGGAAAAATGAATACCGGATCAATACCAGGGGCGGCGCGTTTTAACTGGAAGTAATAATCAACCACCGACTGGCCCACAGTCTTTTCGCAGCCGAATGAGGACAAATCCACCAGCCCCACCACATTTCTGGATTCACCTTCAGGAAAAGCAATAAGATCCACCACACGTCCTGCGTCACCGACCACAATATTTTCCCGGAAGTCGATGCGTTCCTCATCAATATTCAGCCGCAGTTCCTTAAGACTACGCTTGCTGGAATTTTCCAGGGTGAATTTCAGCAAACCATACAACAATGCATTGCTGGAGACTTTTTCTGCTGACTGTTCTATGTTTTTACTGTTTTCCTGGCGATCATAAACCCGCCACAGGTAATTACTGATATTCGTCCTGCCGTGCTCAAGCTGATCGAAATTTCGGTGAAGATAGTGAAAGGCCTTTTTCTTGGGCCGGCTCATAAGCACATTTAGCTCACCTTTTCGCCTGGTGGCATCATCACCCTGTTTAAAGGCACTCAGGTTATAGCGAGTGATATCCCAGAGATAGAAAATATAATCACGCTCTTTTCCCTGCAGTGCGGCACCTGCCCCATCCAGTACATCCTCACCCCTGTTGAGCTTCCTTAGATACTTATCTTTAACGAATTTTACATAGGGATCGTTTTTAAGCAGGAAATAACACAGCGCTACATCCGTTTCCATATTGATTTTTTTACCTGTGGCTCTTTCGATCTTTTTAACATTACTCACCACATATTCAAAAAAGCGATCGACCATCTGGGTTTCAATTCCCTTAAATTTACCACTGGTGGCTTTTTTAGATGTCTTGTTCTTCACCTCACTGTAATCGACTACCACTGCCGAAGGGTGCTCAGGCAAATTCCATTGCATGACATTCAGTCCATTTTCATACACATATTTGTTGGAAAACTCAATAATATCGGCAGGACAGCGATAGTGCTCATCCAGCATCACCGATGCCTGTTTAATCGCTTTGACCAGGGCAAAAATATGGGAGCCGCCGCCTTTGAAACCACGGGCCTGAGTAGACCTTAGATGCTCATCCAGCTCATGATCCTTAAATAGATAATCATCGATGACAGAGTTTTTCTGCAGCACAGTCTGCTTTTCGTCACCGACTACCAGTATTTTTTTGGCCCGGAACAACAGGGACATGGCATCATCCACTCGACATTGAGTGGCTTCATCAACAATAACAAGATCAAAGCTCTGCTCAACACAGGGCAGCAAAAAAGGCACTGTTTGCTTCCTGGCCAGCCATATTGGAAAGGTTTCAAACAGCTTTTGCCTCAATTCTTCGAAAACACTGCCACTCTCCCCAATGGAGTTAAACTGTTTCAGACTTTCGATAAGCGCCATGATACTGGTTATATTATTGGTTCCTGAGCTTCGCTTCGAAGCTGTTGCTGACTGAGCAATCTCTCGAAGGTTCTCAACCATCCGCTCTTTAACTACCCTGTCCTGCTGTATATATAATTCTTCAATCTTTTCAAGTTCACCCTGAATAGATGAGCCTTTACTGGGGTCCATATCAGCTTCTAATCCAGCCTGTCCATTGACACTGCTATACAAAGTCAGTGCACGACAGGGCGTCTCACCCAATCGAATACACTCATGCATATCCTTTAATAAATGCCACAGCCCATCGGACCAGGTCTCCGATTTTTTCAACAGCGAAATCTGATCCTGAATGATTCGCAGCAGCATTCTGGTACTTATCTGTAACGGTGGTCTGAATGAAGTTCTAATTTTTCTGAGCAGTCGAGTAAAGGCATTACCAGACGTACTTACCTGCATTTGCATTACAGATTCGAGATAACGAATAATTTCATGCCTTGGATATTCCTGGATCAGTTCATGAAAATCTTCCATTGTTCCAGGTTTTTGCACAAGAATCTGACTGAGAATTTTTTCATCCTCTTTTAGTATCTTGACTTCCGCATCCAGATTTTTACCGGGTATTTTAAAGAAGTTGTAACACTCCTCCATATTATCCTTAATGAGATTGAGGCGATTTAAAACAAACGCATCCAGTATTTCACGTTGCTGTGTGTTCTTGCCTTTTATAATACCGAGAAATTCAAGTAAACTTTGCAGCTCTGCCTGGGTCTCATCTTTCTTGGGCACACGATGTTCAAATGACACATCATCACCCATATAGCCGAGCATTTTCTTTGAAATTCTCTCTGTCAATTTTTCTATTTTTTCTTCAAGGCCTTTTAGTTTTTTCTCGAGGTTCTCCCCTTTTGCACCCAGGCCGGGGGGCAGCTCATGAACTTTGAATGTCTTTGTCAGTTTGTTTACCAGATCAGGCAGGGTTTGTATGCCCGTTTCCACCTCTTCCACGACCTTGAGTGCACTGAATAAAAGCTCGTTCCATTTACGCTCAGCCGGAGTACCCTTATCAGTTCCAACCAGATAATCCTGAAGTTTCTCAACCAGAGCCTCAATCGCGGCCTGCTGGTCACTGACAATCAGCACTCTTTGTTTCGTGTTGATACAGTGGATCAGCAAATTCATAATGGTATGCGTTTTACCCGTACCCGGCGGCCCTTCTAATAAAACAAGATCATGATGATTAAGACTGTCTATGAGCCTTCTGGTACTTTGTGGCATTGCACCAGGCACCCAGGTAACCGGCGCAAAAGCATTATCGTTTCGATTGTCAGCCCGTTGTTCCGGTGTCAGGAACTTACCTAGCAACGATTTGTAAAAACGCTTTGTTGCATGATGGGCAATGCTGTCTATTTGATCCATATCGAGCTCAAGCGCCTGGTCGATAGGATTCAGGTGCTTAGGAGCCCGGTAGAGAAAAACACTCTGTAAATCACATTCGATGCCTTTGACACTCAGATCACCCAGGATGCCACCTTTGCCATTTTCATCCCTGTAACCCAGAAGGATTTCTCGAGTACGATCGAACACCGCCTCTTTGAGTGGCAGACTGCGTGTCAGGTGAATTCGATCGTTTATCCTGTCTACACTAATATCCTGGGCCAGCAAGGTTTTAAAGAACCTGTCGATTTGATCGACACCTGCAATCGTTTCTGTGAATTTTTCTACCAGATGAGCCAGTGCCAGATGATTGAGATAGATCAGGCCATCCTCAATTGATTCCAGATGAACACCTCGCCCGGATTCACGAATGCGTACCCTGGTGTAATAAAGCGGAAACCGAAAGGTTCTGACTGACCGGTTGAATGTAAACAGTGCGTCAACAATTTCAAAACCCATATAGAAATCACTGGAACGATCACTGATAAAACGATCACGAAATTCGCTGGATTCCTCAGTACTTAATTCAAAATAGAATTTGCCCGTCTTGAACTCTTTTACTTCAGAAGCTTCCAGGGGAACAGGGAACTGGAGCAGAGCTGATTTGCTTTTGCTGCCTTTAACTTCCTGATTATCAGCCGTTTCTGACGCTGGTGCCAGTGACACTTTTGTATCACTGAAAATATTTTCGTAATCGACTCTGATATCTTTATCATTGAATCGCTCACCCAGTTTTGGGGTATATAAATTGGTAGCAACCTTTAATTTGTTTTTTCGGTTACTAATCTCTGGTTTGACTACTGGTTTTTTCTTTCCTTTTTTAGCATCATCATCCAGAATAACCCTCTGGGCAAGACTAGGGGTATATCTCTCAATCTGCTGCAGCACATCCTTACGCAGGGCAAGACCACTGGTAATGCTTTTACTGCCTTTAACAAAACTAAACTGAAACAATTTATGATAGGAAATAATTTCCTGCAGCACATCATTCGGGTGTTGCAGCTTGTCACTATATAAAAGTTGATCAAGTGTATGCAGACTGCTCCGACCCACAGTGATATAGCCTGATGAGCCTTCTCTTTCTTCGATGTCCTGAATTATCAGATTATCCAGATCAACATTCGATGATTTAAAATAGAAGTATTCCCGATTTAAAAAATCAACTGCATGTTCGAATGGTTCCGGTGACTTCTTTGTCAATTCATCATTCAGGATCATCCTTACGCAGGCTCGAAACCGACCAAACACAAAGCGCGGGATAAATATTTTTTTACCTTCGGCAGTGTTCTCCAGCGAATAAATCTGAAAACCATGATCATTTTTAAATCGTCTTATACGAAAAACATTTCGACGGTCACCTCGTTTTGTGAGCCCTATTTCCGCTGTCTTCTGTCTAAAAATTGAATTTGCCACTTTTATATCCTAAAGCCTCCTATCTAATTAATAGAGACACTCTTCTGTTACGGGCTCTGGCATCTTCCAGTGCATTGCCCGTTTTACCTCTAACCACTACCACGGGCCTCGTGTGAGCATAACCTACTGCACGTAATCTTCGGGATGAAAAACCAAAAGATCGCAAATGCAGTATGACACTACTAGCGCGTTTACCACTTAAGCTCCAGTTGCTTTCAATTTCACCTTCATCAATTCTATAAAATGGCACATCATCTGTATGCCCTTCGATATCTATTAAATACTCAGTTTTGATTATTTCTTTTAATAATGGATCCAGCGGCCCCAGGGCTTCACCCTTAATCACAGCACTACCCGGCGCGAATAAAACACCGGTGTCCAGATTAACTCGAACACCGTCTTTTGCCAGCTCCACAGATGCACCAGGTATACCCGGTGCCACTTCTATTATCTCCTTAAGCGAATCGGCCAATGCCACCAGAGTATTCTCTGTTCGACCAGTCATTACACTCTTGATTTTTTCGAAAGACCCTATGTCGATTTTGCTCATGGTCAGCATCATAACCAGGAACACACATAAAATGACCATTAAGTCGCCAAAACTTATATAGAAAGAGTCAAGCCCTCCATCATCAGCCTCTGCTGTCAACTGGTCGATCTTCATAGGTCCATGTCCAGTTTTTTATTCATTTTTACTGCATCAAACTGTCGTTCCTGGCGCCGAATAAGGACACCCACTCGGTTCATCAGAAGCTTATGCGTTTCAACATAAATATTATTATTATGTTCCAGGCGACCAGCGAGCGGGGTAAATACCAGCGAACCCAGTACTGAACCAAATGCGGTAGTCATTAACGCCAAAGACATAGAGGGTCCTATTTTTGTAGGATCTTCCAGTGACTGAAGTACTTCGATAAGACCGATTACAGTACCCAGCAAACCAAGCGCAGGTGCAATCTTGGCCCCTTTATTTAACAGCGAGACAGCAACTTTTCTTACAAGGTATACCGAGGCAATTCGGTTGGCAACAAAGTCTTCAATCTCTTCATGGAACAGCTTCTCATTGATCATATAAATAATGTCGTTGAGTATTTCACCTGTAATTTCCTTACCATCTCGAAGAGCAACAATACTACTGCCCTTGATAATGGCTTCATCAAGCTCCTCCATAATCGCATTAATATGTTTGGTAGGGCTTGCAATAAATGAACGAAACACTATCAAAAAAGTGTGCAGAAAGGTTTCCAGATCGAACTGAAACAGTAGTACTCCCAGGGTTCCACCAACCACAAAGAAAAAACTACGAAAATCATTAAATAATATCGTATTTCCAGTACCAAACCCTAGCCCTGCGTCGATCCCGGTGGCTGATATCAACACTGCAGTCAGAAGCCCTACACTGAAAAGCAAAGTTATTGGGTCAAACCTTTTTTTTGTACCCGCCAGATATTTTTTCTCTTTTAAACCTTTCATCTATATATCTCTAAACTTTAAAAATCATTATCGTCTTTTGACGACACATTAACCAACTGTATACGGGCAATATCATGTGCTATGAATTGCTCCTGAACCCACGAGGTAAACTCGTCTGACATTTTTGCACCCAGTAGTGAAAAACGAACTACGTAGCCATCGGCTATCGATATAACCACCTTCATACCTCGCCTTAAGGACCTGATCGTCTCGGCTTCCTGCTCATTTAATGCCTTGATTTGAAATTCATTACGCATGGAATCACGGGCTTTAAATGTATCACCTTCAACATACAATAATTCTGCTGTACGCCGCTCAAGACTGCCCAGTTCTTCGTTATCAAAAAAGAGGATACCAATAGGAATATTCTCCCCTTCATCGAAGGTAATGAGGCAACGCGACTGAAAATCAGGCACCCTGTCAAGCAAATGAGTAGGAATGTCGATAACATTACGATAACACTTCACCTTTACCATTCTGCGTTTAAGATCAACATGCTCAACTCGACAGATTTTGGCATTATCGGGAAGCACTCGCTGAGAATCCAGCGCCTTGGATGCACGACTCAATGATCTTTGTTCTCTGCTGAGCTGATATGTTAATGCACTGACCTGCTCACTAAGTTCAATATTGATGGCTTTTAGCCTGTCTATTTCTGCTTTCAGCCCCTTACTCTTAATCAGCTCAGGCTCTGGCAACCGACCCTGACTATTACGGTCTGTTGTTCTGGACTCATATTTGGATATTTCATCATAGAAGCTTTTAAGTATGTCACCTACCTTGTTTTTTTGTGGTAGCTCGAAGCGAATACAGGGAAAATATTCATTGATCTTAACCGGGGTGGATTCCAGATTATCCTTATTGGGCATCCTGGCATAGGCCGAAAAGGAGAAACTATCCAGACAGGACAGGATGTTTTCAAGATTGGGTACATATCCATGAGCATCGAGAACAGACCGAATAGTACTGACCGGATTTGAAAATAATATCTTATCAACCGTTATGTAGAATATTTTTTCATCACTGTCATAGTCAACAGCTGAAAGATTTTTGTTAATAGTAGCTTTTGATAGATCTGCATCTCCTTTATCCGAGATTACTTTTAGCTTACCCTTGTCAAAAATAGCCATTTCCCCGCCTCATTCTAAACCTCTATAAAAGGACCTGGCTTGCCCTCGATATTCGACCATTTCAATATGAACACGGTATCATGCCATTTGTCCTGCAGCTTGTCGATGCGGCGCTATTAGCCTGACTGGCTAAGATTTACGTGATGAAATAGAGACGCCTGAAACCGTGATATTGATCACATTTTAAGCGTTTACAGCATACTCACAATTACCAGAGATACTGTTTTCGCCGCAAAAACGCGTATCTCCTGTCAGGCTCTGGTCACTCAGGACATGCTTATCAGAGAATAAACCAGGCCTGACAGTAACTATATTAGGAATCACCAAAATAGGCTAAGGCTAAAGGCTTTGACCAAATATTGAAGGGGTATTATAGATTAAATTTGGAATAGATGGGCTGGCATTAGTAGAACTGTAAGATCAAAATCATGAATGATCATAAACTCCCAGATAAATTGCAGTTAATGTCAATCACAGGCGGTCAGCTGTTGATCTGGTCAGTTCACACAAAACTGCCAGATCAACCATAACTACAATCTCTTAGTTACCTACAATCTGGTAAACCGAATCGATTTCACTATGCTCATCGCTGCTGAAGCTCTTTGCCTTGATAAGCAGGGAGTGGATACTATCATATTCTTCTTCAACGGCAGACACGAGTTTTGTGCCACCTGTATAGCGTTTCCGCAAGTTTTCAAGGGCCTTGTGTCCATCTCCCGATAACAGGGCAGAGCGTATTTTCAGCCTCAATTCGTCTGATATCCGCTTACTTGCAGTAATTGCCTGGTTTGGATAGGGCAAATGTGTATGTATGGATTTAGTATAGGCACCATCTTTATCGTATATTTGATGATTTTTCTTTGGTAAAACACCTGCTACGCAATCACCGTTTTTCACCCCATCGTACACATTATTCCAGCCCTTTACCTGTACATGAACTGGCTGTTTATTCTCATCTTTGAAGTGGTTGAAGAGATTGAGCATACCAAAGTTTGGGGAGCCAGGAGCACAGGTTTTCTTACCAACCAGGTCTTCCAGTTTTGTAATTGAAGTATCATCCTTACGGGCAATCACGCGCCATTGGAGCAGATGGGGTATTTTTACTATGGTACGGTGATCAATGTTGTGAATTCTCCAGTCCACAAAGTGTGGTCCGTCGAACACCAGGTCGTATTTTTCGCCACGCATATCCCTGACATACTCATCCCAGGTGTTCTGATGTTTGTATAAAAACTGCTCGCCAGTTGCCTTTGTTAAAAACTCAGCTATGGGCTGGTATACTTTATAACCATCTTCGGCTGTTTCTCGGGGTGGAGCAGTAAAGACATATGCACCGAATACAGATTGGGGCACCAGTACAAGCAAAAAAATAAAAATCTGACGTATTTTGAGTGTGCTCATAAAATTAAATCCTGGGAAATTTCACGTATAAAATATGTTTTTTATATATATAAAGGTTATAAGCACATCATAATTTGCTCAATGGGACTTTTTCCCACATTATCCTTAAACATTCATTGAATACGAATACAATGCAAAGTCAGGAATTATCCCTATCTTCTAATAGGGTTGATAATTGCCAAAATGCTAAGTAGCAAGCATTTTAGATCTGATTCTATAAATCATATGCGTTTATGACTCCAGGGGACCTCTGATCAAGTCTGGTTGTAGTATGCTGTGATAAGTATTTACATTTTTACGAGGTTAGGCAGGATAGTTGACTTATTAAACGCAATTATGGGTATATCTGTACGCTTTGCCTGTATAAGACAATCACGACCTGATCAGCGGTTCCCTGACATTCAAATCAGGCTCATTGCCTTTCATTCATCAGGACACACAAAACCCATCTTTTCCCCTATAAATGACTCTTTTAGTCAATATAGTTGATTAACTATAACCATAACCTGAGAATTCATTGGAATTTACAGTTAAAAATGTATAATGTCATAAATTTCAACATCTTGAACTAAGAATTCCTGGAGTAATTGTATGCCTGATGATCTTTATAGAGTAGTTTTAAATGGCTACCAAGCTGGCAAAGGCGAATATTATATAGAGGTAGACTTAGCAAAACTCTTTAAAATAACACCTGAAAAAGCCAGGGAGCTTCTCAAGTCTACACCGAAGATTATCAAAGAAAATCTATCTCTTGAAAAAGCGAACCAGTATAAAAAGGCGATTGATAAAACCGGCGCAAGTTGTGACGTTGAAAACACAAAATTTAACACCAGTGAACTATCTTTAGAGTAATCCTGAAAGATTACAAAGCCTCCGCTGACACCAAAGGATACTTAGCTGACTAAGTCACTGAATAAAGCACAGCCACTTTCTTATGTTTAAACTTTTTATGGAAGCCAGCCAGGTGATTAGATCAAATGCTGGTATCAATAGATATCCCGTTTATTCAAGCATTAATCCTGCATAACAACACATTTTCACTACCTCGACTTCCCAACCCTTAACTCACTGCGCTCCATAGAAACAATAACTTAAGCAACATACTAATAAAAATGACCTGAATGAAAATACTAAAAATCCTGGCTTTGTCAGGCAGCTTAAGAAAGGCCTCCTACAATACTGCGCTTATACACGCGTTGAGTAAATTAGCCCCTGAGGGTATAGAGATAATTCCATTTGAAGGGATCGATAATTTACCACTGTTTAACCCTGATTTGGTGATTCAGGATATCACTCCTGTTACCAGGCTATCTGAAGCCCTTGAGAAATCAGATGGATTGATATTAGCAAGTCCGGAATATGCCCATGGAATTAGTGGCGTACTCAAAAACGCTTTAGACTGGCTGGTGGCAGGTGAAGAATTTGTAAATATGCCAGTCGCTCTGTTAAACACTTCGCCAAGAGCATCACATGCACAGAAAGCTTTAAGGGAAGTGATTAAAACCATGTCTGGGGATATTATTGAAGAGGCATCCATATCAGTTCCACTATTAGGCAGCAATCTGGACTCAGATGGAATTATAAAACACCCTGAAATTTCATTAGCACTTAAAGAAGCAATAACAATTTTTAAACAAGCTATTTTGGCCAGGGATGGCCTTATGTCGTGAAGGGAAGGAAGCCCGAGAGCGACGAGCCAGGGATGGCCTTATGTCGTGAAGGGAAGGAAGCCCGAGAGCGACGAGCCAGGGATGGCCTTATGTCGTGAAGGGAACGACTGCAAGGATGCAGGAGGTACTAGCCCATGGAAGGGCGAAGGTACGATTCTATGGAAGGAATCGGTAGAGTCGAGTCGGGAACGGAGACCGAGAACAATGCTAGGAGCAATTGTCGAGAGCAACGCAGGACGATGTTCACGGAAGAACAAGTGTCTCGTGAGGGCAAGGATAGCCCGTAAAGACGCAGTTGCC
>CBDULX010000108.1:0-10056 GCA_965368175.1 uncultured Gammaproteobacteria bacterium
AGGGAAATTATGTGTCTAATCCGTTGCACCTGCTGGGCCATGGACATGCCTGAATTTGCTGAATATAAAGAATTGCCACCGAGTCGCAGAGAACACAGAGCTTATTATTTGTTGTAACTACATATTTAATGTCATCAAATTTTTAGATTTACTTTGTGTTCTCTGTGGCTCTGTGGCAAAGGGTTTGGTTTTTAAATATTCACTCTCGTACAATCTTCCCGCTTTCAAGATCAATGATCTGACTTGGTCTGCCTGCCTGTCCCACATCACCTGCCACACAGTAATCAAGCTGATCGTCAAAATACTGATGAAGCTTTACGCGGTTTCGAGCCGGCGGCAGACTGGCCGGGTTGGCGCTGGTGGATACCAGTGGGTAGCCGATTCTGTTGCAAAGGGCCTGGGCAATCGGATGCCGGGTGATACGAACTGCCAGTTTGGCATGTTCTCCGGTAATCCAGTCAGGTGTAAGGGCGGATGGTTTTACCAGCCAGCTGGTAGGGATTGCCTGCGGCCTGTGTATCTCATCCAGGTCCTGCTCTTGAGACAGAAACGGTTGCAAATGCTCAAGGCTGTCGGCAATCAAAATCAGACCTTTGGTTACGGGTCTTTGTTTTAACAGCAAAATTTTTCTTACTGCAAGTTCATCCAGAGGGTCACAACCCAGGCCAATCACCGACTCGGTGGGATAGGCAATGACACCGCCCGAATTGCAGTAGTAGGCGGCACGACGTAATTGAAACTCAGGTGTCACGACTTTTTAGGGGTGGCTTTTTTCTTTGGTGTCGCCTTTTTTTTAGCTGCTTTTTTGCGGGCGGATTTTTTCTTTGCAGTTTTCTTTTTACTGGTTTTTTTCTTTGGTGCGGCTTTCTTTTTAGCGGCTGCTTTTTTCTTCGCGACTTTTTTCTTGCGGCCTTTGCGTTCCGGGGCGGCAGCCAGTAATTGTTCGCATTCAGCCAGCGTCAGATCTTTGGGTTCTTTGTCTTTGGGGATTCTGGCGTTCTTGTTACCGTCAGTAATATAAGGTCCATAGCGGCCATTGAGGACTTCTATATCTGTCCCATCAAATGACTTGATGTGTTTATTTGCCTCGAAAATTTTCTTTTCCTGAATTAGCTCAAGAGCGGTTTCCAGTGTGATGTTGTAGGGGTCTATGCCCTGGTTCTGTAGTTCTTTTTTGATCGACACAAACGTGTTGTCGAATTTCACATAAGGACCAAAGCGACCAACATTGGTGGTGACTTCCTCTCCTTCCGGAGTGTGTCCCAGTTTTCGTGGTAGCTGGAACAGATCCAGAGCCAGTTCCAGATCCAGTTCGGCCATTTTCTGTCCGGGACGCAGGCTGGCAAACTGAGGTTTTTCTTCGTCATCCTTGTCGCCGATTTGTACAAAAGGTCCGTAAGGACCCATGCGAACAGTGACGGGTTTGCCGGTTACTGGATCGGTTCCGATTAATCGTGATTGAGCAACATCGGCACGACTGACATTGGCATCCTTGTCATCTACCAGTGCCTTGAACGGGGTCCAGAAGGCGCGCATTACAGGTACCCATTCTTCCTCGCCGCGGGAAATTGAGTCCAGCTCGTCTTCAAGTCTTGCAGTGAAGTCATAATCGACGTATTTGGTAAAATGTTGAGTCAGGAAGGTATTGACGATACGACCAATGTCGGTCGGTGTAAAACGTCGATTTTCCAGTTCGGTATAACCCCGGTTCTGTAATGTGGAAATAATACTGGCATAGGTTGAGGGACGGCCGATACCATATTCTTCCAGGGCTTTCACCAGACTCGCTTCAGAGTAGCGCGGTGGAGGTTCGGTAAAATGCTGATCACTGCGGATTTCCTGCAGGCTAACCTGCTCTCCCTGCTCCAGAGGGGGTAGAAGTTTTTCACTATCATCATCGGCGGAAGCTTCTTCGTCGTCCTTGCCTTCCATATAAACGGCCATAAAACCTGGATGACGGATGGTGGAGCCCGTTGCTCTAAATTGATTGCCAGTGCCACATTCGAGATCAACTGCAACTGTATCCAGAGTGGCATGGACCATCTGACAGGCCACTGTGCGTTTCCAGATTAACTCATATAGTTTGAGCTGATCGGGTGTTAGATGCGATTTAATCTGTTCCGGCAGATGATTGGCAGAGGTGGGGCGTATAGCCTCATGGGCTTCCTGGGCATTTTTAGACTTGGTTTTAAATACTCGCGCCTGTTCTGGTACGTTGTCTTTGCCGTATCGAATTTCGATCAGCTGACGAATTTCATCCAGTGCTTCCTGGGCCAGGCTCAGCGAGTCGGTGCGCATGTAAGAAATCAAACCGACGGTTTCACCGCCGATGTCGATGCCTTCATAGAGCTGTTGCGCGGTACGCATCGTACGCTGGGCAGAGAATCTGAGTTTACGAGAAGCTTCCTGTTGCAGAGTGGAAGTAGTGAACGGTGGTGCTGGATTGCGTTTACGTTGTTTTTTCTCGATCCTGGTAACAGTCAGTTTACCGGAAGCCGCTTTTTCAAGTGTTTGACGAACTTCAGTGGCCAGGGTTTCATTGGTAAAGCTGAACTGCTCAGTCTTTTCGTTTTTATAGAGTCGTAATTTTGAGGTGAAGTTTTTACCGTCTTTACTGGCATCGGCTTCTATGGTCCAGTATTCGCGGGATTCGAAGGCTTCGATTTCCTCTTCTCGTTCCACGATCATACGCAGGGCCGGACTCTGTACTCGACCGGCAGATAGATTGCGCTGGACTTTTTTCCACAACAGAGGTGATAGATTAAAACCCACCAGATAATCAAGGGCCCGTCGTGCCTGCTGGGCATTGATCATGTCCATGGACAGTTCTCGGGGATGGTCTATGGCTTCATTAATGGCACGTTTGGTGATTTCATTGAATACCACGCGATGTACTGTTTTGTTATTAAGCGACCCCTGATCTTTTAACAGTTCATATAAATGCCATGAAATGGCTTCCCCTTCACGGTCAAGGTCAGTTGCGAGGTACAGGGTGTCGGCTTTCTTCAGGGCTTTTGTAATGGCGTTGACATGTTTTTCATTTTTTTCGATGACCTGGTATTTCATCTCGAAATTATGATCGGTATCGATGGCGCCTTCTTTAGGAATCAGGTCGCGGACATGGCCATAAGATGCGAGGACTTCGAAGCCCTTGCCCAGATATTTCTTAATGGTTTTTGCTTTTGCAGGTGATTCAACAATTACAAGATTAGTGCTCATGAATTTTTTTTAGTTTCTATGCTTTTTATTATTAATGCATATAGTCCACGACCTGGTCAAATACCATGCTTTCCATCCAGGCATAAGCGTTTTCTTCACCAGGGTGGCTGTATAGAACGATCATAACTATCCATTTCAGCTGTTCCATATCCAGTTCAGCTTCGAGAGCAATCACACGATCAAGAATCAGCTCACGAGTTACTGGAGTGAGGATGCCTGACTGTTCAAGAAAAATCAGGAAGCCTATGGATTCCTGATCAAGTAACAGTTTTTCCAGATCACTGTAAATACGTATGGAACTGGTTTTTCCGGTCTCTTCTTTGGTTTCGCCCTGGATATCCGCCAGGTCTTCCAGCCAGTCAAAGGCTTTCAGGATTTCATGTTGAGGAAAACCCAGCTCTTCCAGACGATTGACCACAAGGTCACGTTCCGGATCAATGCTATGTTCTTCTCCGATAATGTTTTCGAACAGGTACATTAGTACGTCAACAACATTTTGTTTCATTCTATATCTCTTAAAACTGGATCTAAATACGGCAATAACGGCCGTTTTCTGATACCACATGACCTTGTAGTTCCAGAATCAATAACATTGAAGCTATTTCTGCCGCACTCATGTTACTTCTTGCGATCAGCTCATCAATAGCGATTGGTTCAAAGTCCATGCATTTCAGCAGCCTCTGGTAACTCGAATCGAGGGTATTTTCAGCTGCTGGCTGCTCAATATGGCCGCTAGTATGGCGTGAAGAGGGGATATTTACCAGTGGAATAAGTTCTTCGAGAATATCTTCTGTGGTTTCTACCAGCTTGGCGCCCTGCCGAATCAGGCTATGACAGCCTCTGGAGAGGGGGTTATGGATGGAGCCCGGGATGGCGAAAAGCTCTCGTCCCTGTTCCATGGCAAGCCGTGCGGTGATCAAGGAACCACTGTTTTTGGCCGCTTCCACCACAAGGGTGCCAATAGCAAGGCCACTGATAATGCGATTGCGTTTTGGGAAAAGTCCCTTGTGGGGTGCAATGCCAACCGGAGCTTCAGTAACCAGGCAACCCTGCTGTGCTATACGTCTGGCCAGTTGGGTATGTTGGCCTGGATAAATTGTATCCAGGCCGTTGGCGACCACGGCGACACTACCGGCCAGCCCCTCCAGTGCCCCCATATGGCAGGCGCCATCAATGCCACGGGCCAGGCCACTGGTGATTGTGAGACCATTATTTGAAAGATGGTGAGCGAATTCCTCAGCAGTTTTACGCCCGGAAGCAGTGGGAGTGCGGCTGCCGACCATAGCCAGTTGAGGGCGTTGCAGGTAATCGGTATCACCGATGGCGTAGAGTAAATAGGGTGGATGGGTAATGTTTTTTAGCTGCTCAGGATAACGGCTATCATCAAGGCCAATAATCCAGTGATCCTGGTGCTCAGCCCAGGCCAGATCCCGTTGTACTCCGCTGGTGTCCGGCTGCTTTATTCTCTGGATGGCCGCAGGGGTGAGCTGAAGCTTCTCCAGCTGGCTGATGCTGGCATTAAGCACAGCGGCTGCCGTACCGAACTGGTTCAATAGTATATTTAAGGTATCGAGTGGCAGGTTAGCTCGGTGTAGTGCGAGTTTTTCAGGCAGGTCGTCCATGGCTTATGTGGCTCCATATATCGCCTCGTAAGGATATTAGTGCGGTTTCATTACCACGTCGTATTTGCGGATGGTACGGGTGGCTTCCAGAATTAGCCCATAACTTACCTTATCAAATACCCGGAACAGCATCATCAGGCCACTGCGTTCATCGGGCAGAATGATTTTAAGGTCCTTTTCCTGACCTCGACTAAGGGTTTTACGCGACATGAATTTATCCCTGGCCTCGCCACCACGATAATAAGTGGCCAGTATGTGTCCTACTTCCATGCCGTCATCCTGGCCCTGGTTGATCACCACTATCTGGTAACTACCTACACCAGAGATGGCATCAAACAGAGAAATAATCTGGGCATTAATCTCCTGTGAGGGTACTCGTGGATGATAAAGATGGGTAATTTCACTGGAGTCGGTACCCAGGAGAAAGTCACCGATTAGAATTTCACGAGTGCCTTCAGTAATAGTAGCAGTGGCCGGATTGCCATAAACGTCAATGCGGGCTTCTCCAGAATAGATTATTTCATAGCCGAGTATGTCATTGTTAATCGGGTCTCTTAATTCATTGCCCCGATGATAAATACTGTATCTCACCGCTTCCTTGTCCAGTTCGCCTCGAATATAAACTCGATTGTTAGTGCCCAGAATCAGGTGAGCTTCATCACTGGCAACGATATAGGGCGCTTTATCTATAACATCAAGAGTGACAACTCTAGGGCGAGCCAGGAACTGCTGGATAACATCGCTGGGGATAGAAGGAATCTGTTCTTCCCTGGAGGTACGACGGATACCGGGTGATAATTTTACGACTTTCAGGCCTGTGCGTGTGGTGTCCATTGTCTCTGTACGAACCACGGTTGTTTCTTTGCCGCCAGTGGTTTCACTGACTACAGTCTGTGTAATCGGACGTGAGACTTGAATTTGCGGTATGCCGTCCACATAAATAAGAGTGAGGATGTCACCGGGATAGATCAGATGTGGGTTCTCAACCTGGGGATTACGTTGCCAGATTTCAGGCCAGTACCAGGGGTCCTTGAGGAATTTACTGGCAATTCCCCAGAGCGTATCGCCTCTTTTCACGGTATACTTTTGAGGGTAGTCAGCCTTGATACGGATGGTTTCTGTTACAACGGATGCTGATTCAGCGCTTTCAAATGGGCGCGGGCCACCGTCAGCATAGGTGGCCTGGGCAGTTTCGTCGCTGCTGACCGTTGATTGCCAGTCCTGACTGTCAGGGCTTTGCATTACAGGTTTAGACGAACATGCGGATGCAAGTAAAGCGGCTGTAATCAGGAGGACAGGAAGACCGGACTGGATCCTGAAAGCTCTGATATTCAAGGTGAAATCCCCATATTTTATCCGTGGTTTTCAAGAGTTTAGCTGATAAACTTGAGTTATTAAAGTAAGTTTTCCAATTATACTGTTATTTTATACTCCAGCCTGAGTGGACTGAGCTGGAGCCGAAGTAGACGAGTTTAGAGATTATGGCCAAACTGGATATTCTGAAATTTCCCGATGAGCGATTGCGTACCCAGGCAAAACCTGTGGAAAAAGTGGACGATACGATTCGTCAACTGGTGAAAGATATGTTCGAAACGATGTACGATGCTCCTGGAATAGGCCTGGCGGCTACCCAGGTGGATGTCCATCAGCGAGTCATCGTCATTGATGTATCGAAAGAAAAAGATCAGCCTCTGTGCCTGATCAACCCGGAGATTATTGCCAGTGATGGTGTGGAAGAATGTGAAGAGGGCTGTTTATCTGTGCCCGGCATATTCGAATCGGTGCAGCGGGCAGAAGTGATTCGGGTGAAAGCCCTTAATCAGGAGGGTGAGAAATTCGAGCTGGATGCTGATGATATTCTGGCGGTATGTATCCAGCATGAAATGGATCATCTGGCCGGTAAACTATTCGTCGATTATCTGTCGCCATTGAAGAAATCTCGTATACGGAAAAAAATGGAAAAACTGAAAAAAGCGACAGTGATGTAAATGCCATTGAAAATTATTTTTGCCGGTACTCCAGATTTTTCTGTCCCTCCTCTGCAAGCGCTGATTAACTCTGATCATAAGGTGGTGGCTGTTTATACCCAGCCGGATCGACCCGCAGGTCGTGGTCGCAAGCTGGCAGCTGGCCCTGTGAAACAGCTCGCCCTGTCCCATGAAATTCCCGTGTTTCAGCCACAAAGTCTGAAAGGTGAAGAGCAGCAAATGCAATTGAAAGCGCTGGATGCCGATTTGATGGTGGTGGTTGCTTACGGTCTGATTTTACCGCCAGCGGTGCTGGAAGCGCCGCGCCTGGGCTGCATCAATATCCATGCCTCTCTGTTGCCACGCTGGCGTGGTGCCGCCCCTATCCAGCGAGCTATCCTGGCAGGGGATAAAATTACGGGTATCACCATTATGCAAATGAATGAGGGGCTCGATACCGGGGACATGTTATTTAAAACCGAATGCCCGATTGAGGCTGAAGACACGGGATCAAGCTTGCATGATCGATTATCTGTGATGGGTGCTAATGCACTGATGCAGGTTTTACCAGATATCATCAACGCTAATGTCGAGCCACAGTCGCAGGATGATTCACTGGCCTGTTATGCGGATAAACTGCAGAAATCTGAAGCCCAGCTGGACTGGACCCTGGGTGCTCATCAGCTGGCTGCCAAAGTTCAGGCATTTAACGCCTGGCCGGTAGCCCAGACCGAACTGTTGTATAAGGGTAAAAGTAGTGTGCTTCGGGTGTGGAGGGCAATTGCAATGGGTCTGGAAAATACCGGCAAAGGTTACCCTGGGGAGGTGCTGGCCTGCAATAAGCAGGGCATAGATGTTGTCACCGGTGAAGGTGTTTTGCGTCTGCTGGAAGTTCAGTTGCCCGGCGGTAAACCGATGGCCGTGAAGGATTTCATCAATGCGCATGATCTGAGTGGTCTGGTTCTGGGACATGGATGATTCCAGAACGCTCATGGCTTCCCGGCGGGTGGCGCTCAATATCCTGCTGGCGGTAATTCAACGGGGGGAATCTCTGTCCACCGCCATGCCCCATGGTAATCGTAACCTGCCTGCAAGGGATCAGGCCTTCGTACAGATGCTGGTATATGGGGTGTTGCGCCATTACTGGCGGTTGCAGGCGCTGATGACACCCTTGCTGAAAAAGAAATTCAAGGACAAGGAACGGGATCTCGAGTTACTGATTATGCTCGGCATATTCCAGTTAATGGATACTCGGGTGCCGGACTATGCCTCGGTGGATGCGGTCGTGGGGCTGACTCGTAAAATTGGTAAATCCTGGGCCAGTGGACTGGTGAATGGCGTTCTGCGAAATTTTATTCGCCAGCAACAGGAACTTGAGTCAAAAATTCACAGCAAACCCCAGGCGGAATACGACCATCCGCAGTGGATGATTGATCAGGTTCGCAAGGACTGGCCGGAACAATGGCAGGATATTCTGGCCGCCAATAACCAGCACCCGCCCATGACCTTGCGGGTTAATCGACAGAAAATTTCAGTTGAAGATTATCAGGCCAAACTGAATCAGGTTACACAACGTCAGGGTACAGCATTGATTTTGCAGCAACCGACTCTGGCACAGGCTTTGCCCGGATATGCTGAAGGCTGGTTTTCGGTGCAGGATGCCGGTGCCCAGCTGGCGGCAGAATTAATGGATTTGCAGCCCGGGCAAACAGTTCTGGATTGCTGTGCAGCACCTGGGGGTAAAACCTGTCACATACTGGAGCTGGAGCCCTCGCTGAATTTACTGGCGCTGGATATCTCCGATGAACGGCTGGACAGGGTTCGGGAAAACCTTGAGCGACTGGGTCTGCAGGCCGAGTGTCGTCCCGGCGACGCACTAGAGCCTGATGGCTGGTGGGATGGGCAGTTGTATGATCGAATTTTACTGGATGTGCCCTGTTCGGCTTCGGGCGTGATTCGGCGCCATCCAGATATCAAATTGCTGCGGCGAAAAACTGATCTGCCTGCTCTGGTGGAAATCCAGCAGAAAATTCTGCGAGCCATCTGGCCCATGCTTAAGCCAGGGGCTAAACTGTTATATGTGACCTGCTCCATCTTCAGGTCAGAGAATGAACAACAAATCGAAGCGTTTGTGCAACAAATGGATGATGTACAGTTGCTGGATATGCCGGATCATTTTGGCAAGCCATGTTCCTATGGACGACAAATTTTACCGGGACAGGATAATATGGATGGTTTCTATTATTGCCTGCTGGGTAAAAATTATTAATCAGACTGGATTCCAGGTCGAAATGGCGTAAACTTCGCTGCAAGATGTAATAGAGTCAGAACAATGAAAATCCTGATACTCGGTGCTGGGCAGGTAGGCTCATCGGTCGCCGCCAATCTTGCATCTGAAGCCAATGATATTACCCTGGTGGATAGCAAGACTGAATTGCTTAATGAGCTGCGTGATCGCCTGGATATCCAGACGGTTACTGGAAATGCTGCCCATCCGGATGTGTTGCAACAGGCTGGTATCGAAGATACCGATATGCTCATTGCTGTCACCAATAGTGACGAAACTAACATGATTGCATGCCAGGTAGCCTGGACCCTGCACCACACACCCACCAAAATAGCTCGCATACGTTCCGCTCAGTACCTGGCCCATCAGGAACTGTTCGGCGATCAGGCACTGCCTATCGATGTATTGATTAGCCCTGAAGAAATTGTCACAAATTACATCTGCAACATTATTGAATACCCCGGAGCCCTTCAGGTGCTGGAGTTTGCCGGTGGTCGAGCGGTGCTGGTGGGTTTGCGGGCCTATTATGGCGGGCCGCTGGTTGGGCATCAGTTGCAGGAAATTCGTAAACACACGCCGGATGTGGATACTCGAGTGGCGGCCATCTATCGGCGAGGTCGGGCCATTACTCCCATGGGTCATACCGTCATCGAAGCCGATGACGAAGTGTTTTTTATTGCCGCTAGAGAGCATATTCGTGCGGTGATGAAAGAATTGCGTCGAGTAGACAGAAAAGCAAAAAGCGTCATCATCGCCGGTGGCGGTAACATAGGTAAGCGTCTGGCCCAGCGCCTCGAAGGTAAACATCAGGTTAAGATTATTGAACGCAATCCTGGTCGAGCGAATCATCTATCGCAGACTCTGGATAAAACCGTAGTGTTGCTGGGTGATGTCTCCAATGAGGAGTTATTGCTGGAGGAGAATATCGATAGTATGGATATATTCTGTTCAGTGACCAACG
>CBDULX010000109.1:0-10008 GCA_965368175.1 uncultured Gammaproteobacteria bacterium
GACAGTACCGGAGATGACCGCACTGGTTGGTGGTATGCGTGCATTGGGCGCGAATACCGGCGGCTCGAAGCATGGTGTGTTCACCGATAAACCGGGACGTTTGAGCAACGACTTCTTCACCAACCTGCTCGACATGTCTACCACCTGGGCACCATCGAAGAAAACAGGCGTGTACGAGGGTCGTGACCGTAACAGTGGCAAGCTGAAATGGACTGCGACACCAGTCGACCTGGTGTTTGGCTCCAACTCGGAACTCAGGGCAGTCGCTGAAGTCTATGCTTCCGAGGATGGCGAGAAGAAGTTCATCGACGATTTCGTCAAGGCCTGGATCAAGGTGATGAACAACGACCGCTTCGATACCTGAAAATAGTTTACTCACCAATACAAAAAAGCCCCTCCTGAACAGGAGGGGCTTTTTTTGTGCAATAACCCGGGAGAGACTAATTTAATTAATTAATCGTAGTCTGGCCCGAATGGCACTTACTTAAGGAAAGAAAAGCCGTAGCTTCGTCATGCCGGCATGCTTCCAGCCGGTATCCAGTCATCTAAACAATGGATTCCGGCTCAAGGCCGGAATGACAAATTAGACACCGATTTTTCTTAAGTAAGTGCCATTCTAGTCTGGCCCTACTTTTCCTGGACCGCTTTGACCTGAATTAAAACGGCTAAAAGCGGCCTGGCGCATAAAGTGCCGGAATGATTTGTCTCAATTCTTCCGGCGCCTTTTTTGTCTTTGTTGAAAATATGACCAGGTATTCAATCAGCACCAACTTACATTGGCAATACCTATTAATGGTATAAAAATATTTTAATTTACCTATCGACAATTCTATTCCAATATCTGATCAATCGTCACCATGAAGCAATATTAAAAGGAGCCGGACAATGATCAAAACAATGACTTTTGCCGTAGTACATTTTACCGTCGCATTTTCTGTAGCTTATTTAATGACCGGTAGTGTCGTGATTGGGGGCGCCATTGCGCTGATTGAACCCGCTATTAACACCATTGCCTATTATTTCCATGAGCAGGTGTGGAATCGAATACAAAACACGAGACGATCATCTGCAATACATTCAAGCCGACAAAACATAGTCACTGCTTGAATACGTAAAATAATACGAAGTTAGTGATTTTGTTTTTCAGGGTAGTCGTCAGATTTATCAAAAGTGGTGCTTTGTCTATCTAGAGTGCCTACATCCAGAACTGGCGAAGCATCTATATGTTCGGCGTCCATCATCTGGGCCACGCGTTGTAGCGAGGAAATGATCATAGTTTGCTCCCATTCCTGCAGGCCGCTGAATTGACGAGTAAACTGGTCCTGTAGAGGAATAGGTGCATTTTTCAAGGTTTCTACAGCTAGATCTGTCAGATAAGCGTGCACCTTACGTTTATCTTCTTTAGAACGCTTACGATAAACCAGCTTGCGTTTTTCCAGTCGGTCAAGAATGGTGGTGACTGTGGCATGGCTCAAGCTGATATCGTTTGCCAGCTCACCAATAGTAACTTCTCCCTTGCCCCGAATACTTTGCAATAACAGTATCTGGGGGGCAGTAAGCCCCGTAGTTTTGGCAAGGTATTTTGAGTGTAGGTCAGTGGCTCGGATGACACGTCTTAGCGCAATCAGTACTTCCTCGATGCTGTTCAAGATAACGCCTTTTTTAAATGATAAATGAGCTCGATTATACAATTACTTAAAATTAATACCGATGTTTTTTGATAATGAATAGCTGGGCTTATTGAGTCCGGAATCATATTAATGCCATATCCTCTGGAGTCCATAAGAAGGCAGCTTTCCTCCAGGCCAGACAGGCCTGGCAAGCAATTAACTGGCTCGACACTAATCCATGTGGCTCTGCATGAAGTTATATGAAATACACTATATTAGGGAATCTGGACAAACAGTATATTTAGTGTACAATACATTCCCAGCAAAATAAACAGGATACGTGTTCATTATTTACAGGCCTATTAATAGCATTATTACTGCATCTAAGTCCAGAACTTATGTAAGCGCAGTGTTATTAAGCTCGTTAAATACTTAGTACTATAAACATTAAATGTATATTATCAATGGGGGCAAATAACTGTGCCCCAGGCAATACAACTTAGACCTCCTGTGCCAGAGGATGGAGTAGCGGTATATAAACTGGTTAAGCAGTGCCCCCCCCTGGACCCGAATTCCACTTATTGTAATCTCCTTCAGTGCAGTCATTTTTCCAGCACATCGGTGGCGGCTATTCGTAACGATGAACTGGTAGGATTTATATCCGCTTATCTGATACCGGAAAAGCCCGACACTTTATTTATCTGGCAGGTGGCTGTAGCCGAATCTGCTCGAGGCCAGGGACTAGCTACTCAAATGCTGGATCATCTGCTTCAACGAGAGTCCAGTCAATCAGTGTCTTTTATTGAAACCACTATAACTGAAACCAACCGGGCATCCTGGGCTTTGTTTGAAAGTCTGGCGGGACGTCTGGATAGCGCTCTGGAAAGTCAGGTGATGTTTGATTCCAAACGGCACTTTGCTGGCGAACATGAAACTGAAATGCTGGTCAGGGTTGGTCCTGTCCATCGGCGTTAGAAAGTCGATAAATATAATTCTTATAATTTTTCCTATATATGATTCAGGAGATTAGATATGAAAATTTTTGATGAAATTGAGTCCGAAGTGCAGAGTTATGCACGCTCGTTTCCTCGAGTATTCAACAAGGCTCAAGGTGAGCACTTATATGATGAAGACGGTAATAAGTACCTGGATTTTCTTGCGGGAGCGGGTACTCTGAATTATGGTCACAATAACCCATTGTTCAAAAAGAAGTTACTGCAATATATCGAGAATGATGGCATTACCCATGGCCTCGACTTGCATACCAAAGCCAAAGGTGAGTTTCTTGAGGCTTTTAATGAAAAAATCCTGAAGCCTCGGGGTCTGGAATATATGGTTCAGTTTACAGGGCCGACGGGAACCAATGCGGTCGAGGCTGCGTTAAAACTTGCACGAAATATAACAGGTCGTGAGAATGTTATTTCATTTACCAATGGTTTCCATGGCGTCAGCCTGGGTTCGTTGGCGGCCACCGGTAATTCGCATCATCGTGGTGCTGCCGGAGTCAGTCTAAATGGCACCAGTCGCATGCCTTACGACGGGTACCTGGGTGATGATATCGATACCACGGCTTATCTTGATAAAGTATTATCGGATTCCAGCAGTGGTATCGACAGGCCTGCGGCAGTTATTGTTGAAACTGTGCAGGGTGAGGGCGGCATTAATGTGGCCAGTTTCGACTGGTTACGAAATCTGCATCAGGTATGCAAAAAATATGAAGTACTGTTGATTGTGGATGATATTCAGGCCGGTTGTGGTCGAACAGGCAGTTTTTTCAGTTTTGAAGAGGCTGGTATCTACCCCGATATAGTGACACTTTCAAAATCTCTGGGCGGATATGGTACACCCTTTGCTGTTGTGTTAATAAGGCCGGAGCTAGATCAATGGCGGCCTGGCGAACACAATGGCACATTCCGTGGCAATAACTTCGCCTTCGTCACCGCTAAAGCGGCAATTGATCATTACTGGTCTGATGAAAAATTTTCCCGCGAAATTAAACGCAAAGGCGAGTATGTGTCCAAACGCCTGCAAGCCATAGTCGATATATACGGTGAAGGTAATTTCGCTACCCGAGGTCGCGGCATGTTCCAGGGCATCAACTGTGTGAATGGCGATCTGGCTGGAAAAATTACCCATAAGGCATTTCAGAATGGTTTGATTATCGAAACCAGTGGGGCCGATGATCACGTGGTTAAGTTTTTATGTCCCCTGGTGATCTCCGACGAAAATCTTGCAAAAGGTATAGATATTGTGGAGCAGGCCATCAAGGAAGTGTGCGCCAAAGAAGACTCGATTCCAGAAGACAACGATTATTTTGATCAGGTGCAGCTGGCCATTAATTCGTAACATAGAGCTTAATTATGATTGTAAGAGAATTAGCAGAAGCTTCCAGTAGTGATCGACGCGTAGTTGATCCCAATAATAACTGGGAGAGTACGCGTTTATTGTTGAAAGATGACCGTATGGGATTTTCTTTTCACATTACCACGATTTACGAAGGTGCTGATTTTCAGATGCACTATCAGAATCATCTGGAATCGGTTTATTGCATCTCCGGAGAAGGTGAAGTGCAAACACTGGATGATGATAAAAAATACACCATCAAACCCGGTACTATCTATATTCTGGACAAGCATGATAGACATGTGCTGCGTGCCTTCACGGAAATGACCATGGCCTGTGTATTTAATCCGCCACTAAATGGTAAGGAAGTACACAATAAAGAAGGTGCATATGAGTTAACAGCGGAAGCAATAGCTGGTCAGGTGTAAATACACATCATTTAGTCTTAAAGCCGATGCAAATAAAAAAACAAGGTTACAAATAATGGGCTCTCATAGTGTTGAAAAAATAGGCGGCACGTCGATGAGTAATTATGCTGCCGTTCGCGACAATATAATATTGAAACAGCATAAGGATAACGGCTTTTATCACCGTGTATTTGTGGTATCTGCTTATGCCGGTGTTACTAATTATCTGCTTGAGCATAAAAATAATGATCATGCAGGTGTATTCGCGTTGTTTGCCAATGCTGTTAATGATAATAGCTGGCATAGTGCCTTATTGGCGCTAAGGGTGAAAATGCATGACATTAATCGATCTTTATTTAATCAAAGCGAACTGCTGAATAAAGCAAACAGTTTTATTGATGAGCGAATAGATGATGCAGAAAAATGCCTGGTAGATTTACAGAGCTTGTGCCAGCACGGACATTTTTCCATTGAGTCAAATCTGGCAACGGTACGAGAAATGCTGGCCAGTATTGGTGAGGCACACAGTGCCTGGAATACTGCAGAGTTATTGAAACGCGACGGCGTTAATGCCTGCTTTATCGATCTCACCGGTTGGCAAACCAGCAAGCATATATCACTGGATGATCGCATATCAATGGCCTTCAGTGATATCGACTTAAGCACACAATTACCTGTCTTTACCGGCTATGCACATAGCGAAGAGGGGCTTATGTCAACCTTCGATCGCGGCTACAGTGAAATGACCTTTAGCCGGATTGCCGTATTAACTCAGGCCAGGGAAGCTGTAATTCATAAAGAATTTCACCTCAGTAGCGCCGACCCCAATATCGTCGGTGAGCAAAATGCCGTACCCATTGGGCGCACTAATTACGATGTAGCTGACCAGTTAGCCAATCTTGGTATGGAAGCCATTCATCCCAAGGCGGCAAAAGGCTTACGACAGAACAATATTCCTTTGAGGGTTAAAAATACCTTTGAACCCGAACACAGTGGAACCCTGATTACCGGTGATTATATAAGCGATGAACCGTGTGTCGAAATTATTGCAGGTTGTAAGGGTATCTATGCCCTTGAGTTCTTTGATCAGGATATGGCAGGTAATATTGATTTGTATGATCGTCAGATTCTTGCAGTGATCAGGCGCTTTAAGGCCAGCATTATCGCCAAAGACATTAATGCCAATACCATAACCCATTATTTGTCTACCAGCCTGAAAATCATGAAACGGATTCAGCGCGTACTTGAAGAAGAGCACAGCGATTCAGAAATTAATCAGCAACAGGTCACCATCGTATCCGCAATAGGCAGTGATATGCAGGTGCCAGGAATACTGGCAAAAGCGGTAACCGCTCTGGCTGAACATAATATCAGTGTGCTCGCCATGCATCAGTCCATGCGTCAGGTGGACATGCAGTTTATCATTGGTGAAAACGATTATGAGCAGGCAATAAAAAGCCTACATGGTTGCCTGGTAGAAATCCACAATCATGGGCGAGCCATATGTCTCGCATCTTAGTCGTATTAATGTTACTGATGCTACAACTGGTGATGAACCCATCTGTGGCACAGGATCAAAAAAATCAGCTTGATCAGAAAGTTCAGGATCTGCAAAAACCTCTGTATTCCCCTTTTGTAGAAAGATATGTGCTGGATGAATTAAAAAGTCTGCGTGTGGATCTGGCGGCACAGAAAAATGAACTGATTCAACAAATTGTAGACCGGGAACTTTCATCGGTCGACAGGGGCGTAACCTATGCCACAGATACAATAACCTATTTCTTTTATCTAATAGCGGGTGCGACATCTATTCTGGTCCTGGTGGGCTGGACCTCGATCAGGGAAATGAAAGAACGAGTCCAGTCACTGGCCGATGAAGAGATTTCAAAACTGGTCAATGTATACGAACAACGCCTTGAGGCGATCGAGCAGCAACTAAACCAGAAAACCCGCCATATTGAACAGAATCGTGAGGAAATCGAGCTTACACAGGAAGTACAGGGGCTCTGGCTGCGAGCAGCGCAGGACGGTAATCCTGCGAGTAAAATAGCGATTTACGACCAGATATTGAAATTACGTACCGACGATTGTGAGGCGCTCACCTATAAAGCTGATGCAGTGCTTGAGCTGGGTGAACCTCAGTGGGCTGCAAATCTCTGTCATCAGGCGCTAGACATAGATCCAGATAACAGCCATGCTTTCTATCAGCTTGCCTGTGCCTATACAGTCATGAATCAATTCGATGAAGCAGTTCATTATTTGTCAGAAGCGCTGATCAAAAACGATTCATACAGGGATGATATAGTGCATGATCATGCACTTGAGCCATTGCAGGGATTGTCAGGATTTAAAGAACTGCTGCGCTCTGATTTGAAATAGCCAGGTGGCTTTGGCGGGCTTCCAGATCTAAATAATCAGGGTCAGATTATTTATGCCATTTGATTACAATTGTTTCTAATTTTAGCTGAAACTGAACATCACCCTACTTAATGGACATTTTCAATCGAGCCTGGCCTTTTGGCCTACGAGCGAAATGTTAGGTATAATATTTTTTGACCATATATGCTGGTGCGATATTAAGAAAGCGATTTACATAGAGAGAGCATCATTCCTCTAGTACTTTAAAAGTCGTGCCACATATTGCAGATTGCTTGCAGCTCTTCAATAACTGTTTCCTTCGAGTTCTCAGTCAGGGTTAAATACATATTTAATCCCTTACCAATGACGCTATCGTAGTTAGGCATTCCATATAAACGTGAAAAAAAGACTTTTTCATCTTCTTCACACCTAAATACTGGGCCTGATATTTCTATGAGCATCTGTGGACCTGTTACACTGATGTTCCCACTAAAAGTGGACACCCTAATTTATGCACATTGTGCGTAATAAAGCTCTTCAAATTGAGCGGGTGATTTATAGCCAAAAGAAGAGCGTCGCCTAATACAGTTCTAAAATACTTCAATATACTCAAAAACACCACTATAAACCTGTGCGACTGTTGTATAGTTTTCAGTATATACAAGCTCAACCTTCATTCTGCAAAAGGACGATTCGATCACTGCATTGCCCCAGCAATTACCTTTACGGCTCATGCTGGGGGTTATTTCATTGATAACCAAATAAGTGGGGCCAATGTTGAATGATTTGTTATAAATTTATTTTCGCGCGTCTTTAATATACATAGCCTTGCCATCTCTTCTCATTTCTATATCGAATAATTCACAGGCTTTTATTAAATCACCAAGCTTTTTATAACCGTAGTTTATGGATGAAAAAGAGCTGTTATTTGATATGTAATGACCAACTCTACCCAATTCCGCCCAGCCATCATCATCGGATGTCTGTTCTACCGCAGTTCTCAGTAATTTAACCAGGGAAGTGTTTTTTCTTAGTTCTTGCTTACTCTTCTTTACTGGTTGTTGAGGACTGTCTGTTTTTATTTCATCTTCAGAAACGAGATTTTCAGTGTAAATAAATGGTGAGCAGGCATCGACGAAAGGTTTAGGTGTTTTCATCTCACCGAAGCCATAAACGGGCAACCCACTTTCAAGTATTCTCAGCACCAGGGGTGTGAAGTCGCTATCGCTTGTCATTAATGCGAATGCATCAACATTCTTACTATACAGCAAGTCCATTGCATCAATAATCATTGCGGAATCTGTAGCATTTTTTCCTTTTGTATAGGCAAACTGCTGCATAGGTCGTATAGCATAAGGATGCAATCTATCTATCCAGCCTGATAATGATGGATTGTTCCAGTCTCCATGCGCATGTCGAACGTTCACCATGCCATATTTTGCAAGTTCTTCTAGTACACCTTCTATTGAATTGTGACTAACATTGTCACAATCAATGAGGAGTGCTATCCGTTTCTTTTCTGTCACTAGTTCCTCCTAAATTTATAACGTTGAGCTCAGTTACACCCAAAGCAGTGCGACGATGGAGCGTTGCCTTGGTGCGTCAACTGGAGCGACTTATTATACGATTGCTTCATTTCTTCGCCATAATGCATGCGTAATTCTGTGCCGGAGTTGGATGTTCGATTTCCTCTTCGAAGATCGACAGGCAGCTGGAGTTTGAAAACCCAACATTTCTTAGTAACTCCAGGTGCCTGTCCACATAAAAGCGCCCGCCTTCGAATTCATGTTTAGCCCTGAGCGGTTTTATAAAATCACCATTTATCAGGATGCCAGCACCATCTAAAGCGCTGCATGAACGCAGGTAAACGGTGCTGATGTTTTTCTGGCTCCCTAGATCATGTAGAGCCCAGGTAGAAACGATTGCATGAACAGGTTTAGATAGTTTTTCCTCCCATGCCTCTTTCACCAAATCAGCTAGTATGTAGGTAACTCGTGAAGAATATCTTATTAGCCGATTTTGGGCGATTTCGAGCATAGGCTGAGAAAAGTCAATACCGCAGTATGAAATACCTGGCATTCCTTCCAATAGGTGGTTCGCTAAATAGCCCGGCCCCATCCCCAGTTCAATGATGCTTCCATTCTCAGGAACATATTTCTTTAGCTCAGAGAAGATTAGGCCGAACAATCGAACCCGCTCGGAAGTAGGTTCAAACTTCTCTGTCCACTCGAGTGCGAATTCCTTGCTATGGAACTCATGTTCAGCGCCGACAAGATTTGTTGTCACCTGGACTAACCTTTTTGAATATAACGTTAAGCTAAAGGGCGCGAAACCCACTGATAATGGACAATAATGCTCTGGAATAACCATTTTTGCAACTGATGAGAACCTCCCCTAGTTTAACGATCATTTTCAATCGAGTCTGACCCCAATGCCAGGCATTTGGCGTACAATCCAGTCAGGATGACAATGAATTAACAGCCACATAGATATGTGATTGTGATAAGTGTTGACAAAATTAACATGACAAAACATGAGCTAGCAATTCGCCCTGCCACAACAGATGACCTTGAAGCAATTAATCAGGTTGTCGAGTCGGCCATGATGACCTGGAATCTTACAGAACGGGTAAAGCGTTTATCATTGTCAAGTTATCAATATTCCGAAATTGATTTTGGGCATCTGGAATTCGTGGTGGCCATCGAAAGCCAGAAAAACATTATTGGTGTTGCCAGCTGGGAAATAGCAGATACCAGAGATGCGCCAGCAGGATATACCGCACTGTTATTACATGGCATATATGTTGAGCCTAAATATCATCGTCAGGGCATTGGTCGACAGTTATTTATTTCCGCAGAACAGGCAGCCATCAATCACGGATACGACGGTTTACTGGTTAAAGCACAGGAAGATGCTATCGATTTCTTTACATCCCTGGGAATGAAACGCTTAGCGCCTGATAACCCGTCACTTCAGTACGCCAATCGTTTCTGGAAGAAAATCAAGGAAAAATAGCTACCAGAAAGCAATATACTCTCTGACAGGGTTTTTTTGCTGTGTTTCTCCCACCCCTTTAATAAATATTCTAATTTGCTGGAACCCAAACTCCACCAGCATCTAAAATACATGCTTGCTCTTTTGTATAGGCATATTCAACTGGATCTGGGTAAGTTGGGCTTGAATAAAAATAATTTAGACGATCAGGCGCCCCCCTGGATTATCTAATTCTTCACAACTACCAATTAGATTTTCTGTTGGGCATGCGTCAATAATCACTCCACTGTCCCCAG
>CBDULX010000110.1:0-9988 GCA_965368175.1 uncultured Gammaproteobacteria bacterium
TTCTCTGCGCCTCAGTGGCAAATATTTAAAGTATTAAAAAAAGCCCCGATTTGAAATCGGAGCGAACACCGGGGTTAAATTACAGGCCAGGTGTAAAGCTAAAATCAAAGGCACCCGTCCAGTCGACTCCGTTCGGGTATACCGAATTCAGGTATTGTGCGGAATTGATCGAAGTGCTGCGCCAGTCCTGAGGTTCTGTTCCCTGGTTGGCTTCCAGTCCGGGAAATTCATTAATGAAGTCGTAGACCTTGTTCAGCAGATCATTACAGTCATCGCCGATGCTGGCACACTGAGTGCCGGTGAAATAAGCTGGGTCAAGTGCCAGTTCGGTGACGATCTGGTCCAGTGATGGATTGAAAGGCAGTGCCCAGGTTCCACCGGTAGCCGGTGTGGTTCTGCCACCGCGATACTCAGATGAGATTATCGCTTTGTTGATGTAATCCCAGTCCATATCGTATTCAAAATAATACTCGTCATGTTTAGTCAGCAGGTAATTACCCAGTGTATTTCCGGTAAAGAAGTTGACGGGCAGAAAGAAAGACATGTTTTGGAATTCAGCGATAGAGGCACCATTACCAAATCCGTCGGATACACTATAGAGTTGTACATCAGGAATTTCAGTGATGCCGCTCAGGGGCAGGAACTGGGCTTTCATTTCAATCATGCCACGGGCTTCGAATACTTTATCCAGAGAATTGGCGGTCAGGTCTTTGGTCAACTCAATTCGGAAACCTTCTGCCCAGGGATTGCCGGCATCGAACTGCAGAAACATATCGGCGAATTGCACACTGTCTGTGTAGTTAAAGTCCATGCGCATCATCACAGGATCATCAGTCTGGTGATCTTCCCAGTTAACTCCGGTGCCATCTATAATAATTCGACCATCAATATCCCCATTATCAGCTTCGTCCCATGAAATGAAGAACTGAGGAGTCTCACCGAAAACAGGGGGATTGGAACGGCCATAACCATAATATAGATGTATGCTGGTCTGGGTGTCTGAATCGTCGCTGACACTGTAATGAGTCGGTTCATCTGGATCATAGTCGATGGCATTAGCATCGTTTTCGGTTTCAATAATCTGGCTATTATGGGGCACCAGATCGGCGACATCGATCAGCAGGTCTGCAATACAGGTCCAGGTAGCCATGGCAGAGACCATGAATCGGGTGGTTTGATAGCCATTACGGAATATATCGTCATCTTCAGCACCCAGGTAACTGCAGGGCTGGCCAGTACCCGTAGCAGCCAGCGGTGCTTCGGCCGCTTTAGCCATGGTCAGTTCGCTGCTTACCAGGCCGTCATTGCCACCGGTTATGCTGTCGGGTATATCCATATCCAGTGTGATAGTGTTAGGTGTAATACTGGTTCCACTGTCGCTACAGGCCATCAAAAATGCACTCCCAATAATAATGAGTGGAAGCCATGTTTTGTGAGTAAACATATTATTCTCCTTGAATAGTCCCGATTCGTGTTCGGGTTATGTTTTGTGATTAAATTGAGTTCATACAGGAAGAGACATGGAATGTTTAAATATTTGAAAAAATCGGGATCATGCTTGAGGCCATCCATCGTTTATACTGTAAAAGATGACCATGACTCGTTGATATTCTCATGCACATAGATTTGCATCTTCGGTAATGAGCGTGTTCGTAAATAGCAAACCAGCGCTGATAAATAAATTCAAACCTAATGACTTTTGGCGTCTATTTATATAAACAGGAATAAAATCGAGAACCTAGTGCAGATGCCTATTCATTTTTCATTATTGATCCTGCTGGCGAGCAGCCTGATAGCCACTACCGGCCAGGCAGATACCTCGACACTGGCTCCACCGGATGATCCTCGGCAATCCATTACCTACTGGAAAGCCCATACTCTGTCTGCCAGAGAGGATACACTGGTCAATCAGGCCCATGAGGTCTTCTCCGTATTATTACGGGCCTGGGATGGTTCTCGCCTGGAACCGGGTCTCTATGTGGTGGACTCTACAGCTGGGGCCTGGGCGGCATCACTGGCCGATGGCAATATCCTGCTCAGTCGTCATGCCATTGAAATCTGCATGGGTTATGGCAAGCAGCGAGGCGAACACCTGCTGGCCTTTGTGCTGGCCCATGAACTGGCCCATCAGCGAGCCGATGATCTCTGGCATCAGCGTTTTTTCCGTATGGTGGGCAGCCAGAGTCCTAAAACCCAGGTCAGGCTGATGCAGGGGCTGAGCCTGGATGCCGATCAGTTACAGCAGCTGGAGCAGAAAGAAGCACAGGCAGATCATGACGGCCTGATACTGATGTCCAGTGTGGGCTATAACCCTCATCAGGTGCTGGATAAAAAGGATTTTTTTACTGAATGGGTGGAAAATATCTGGCAGAGCTCCTGTCAGCAGGTTAACGATGGTGCACTGGATAAGGCCTGTAAGCAGGCGCAGTCCAGGGCGTTACGGGCGCAAATACAACTGGCTACAGTCGCTTCCCAGGCTATGTTGTATGAAATGGGCATTCAGTCTTTTGTGGCCAGGCAATATCAACAGGCCCGTCACTATTTCACCGTTTTTGGTCGGGATTATCCCAGCCGTGCGGTTATTTCGGCACTGGCCATGACCTATCTTGCCCAGGCAGTCGAAATACGGCAGACACTGTTAGCACAGGGGGATCTGGATCAGCCTGAGTTTTATTATCCGCTGATTCTGGATGCCTCTGTACTGGCAGCAGCCCGCAAGGCGGATACCACCAAACGTGGGTCCAGTGACCGAGGCTCAAAACTAAAACAGCAATTGCAGCAGCTGGTTGATGAGGGTATTAAACAACTGGAAAGGGCGATTGATCTGGAGCCAGGTAATCGAAAAAGTTATCTCATGCTGGCCAGTGCCTATTTACTGGCGAACAATACGTACATGGTCCGAGGTGTGTTGCAGGGGCGCTACATTCCTCGCTTTGGTCAGGATGCCTCCGCTGATTTAATACTGGCAATGACACGAGCAATAGAAGGTGAGCAGAAAACCGCGCAACGGGAATTTCAGTCATTAATGAAGAATATCGGGAAGGGCAAGATCGATTCGGGCCTGCCACAAAATCTGCTGCTGTATAGCGTTTATTATAATAGTGCTGCCAACGAAGTGTTTATGGGTGATCAGGCCAGTGCTCGTTTAATCTGGCAGCAACTGGCACGTGATGCCCGGGCTTCAGGTAATTCATTATTGTTCAGGCTGGCGCTGGGCCATATCAGGCCAACAGCATCAACATCAAAAGCACTGACTGAAGCACCGGCTGTTAATGGTTTCAGATTAGGGGATAAATATCAGGCAAACAAAAAACAACATCGGATCAGTGATTTGTGGATTGAAGGGGATAAATACAATGTCTTCAGAAATCGTATTGGCAGTCATTATATTGTCAGTGACCAGGGAAAAATTATCAGTGCCTGGCAGGAATCTGAGGGATCATTAGAAGGCTTTATATCCATCGGGGACCAGCCTGATCGGCCATTAAAAACACTGGGTTTGCCGGATAGACATTTGCATATGCTGAGTGGCGATTACCTTGCGTATGACAAATATGGACTGGCCCTGCATATCAATCAAAATAAAGTACAGGGCTGGTTCCTGTATTAAAAGGATCCATGGAACAGGAAATATGTCGCAGAAACATGCAGTAAGCTCGCTTAAACTCTATTTAACCGTGTTTAATCAGGCCTGACATTGAAACATTCGCGAGTAAAGGAACAGTCGTCGACCAAAGATCAGCTGGCGCTGGCAGAGTCTGCCGCGTCTGGAGAAAAAAATGCCCGCGAAAAAATAAATAAACTGGTTCAACCACTGATCGATTATCAGACTTCGCGTTTCTGTAAACGATTTTGTAATGAGAATCAGTATCTGTATCGATGTACATTAAAACCGCCTATGGGCTCTATGCATCAGGATGCGGCCTGGTGTGAGTGGGGTAATGCCAGTTATGGCTGGATGCTAAATGATTTGAGCCATAGTAAACGGTTGTTAAAATATCAGGGTGTTAATGGCGCCAGTCTGTTTAATTATTTTTATCAGATTGCCAACTCCCTGCCATTTTATGAGCGCTGGAAAGACTGGCGATTTGGGCGTAAGGTCCATGTACCCACTTATATTCAGGCGCTATCACCCGACGCGGCGAGAGTGTTCCTGGGTCTCAGATCAGGTGACAATATTACCCTGATTGCTCAAAATTTGTCTCGACCGGTGACTGAAATTGAGCAATTAGTGAGTTCCATTATCTGTTTGCTCACTGAAAAAAAACGCCTTTACCTGCTGGATCCACCTAAGCTGGTGTCAATGTCCGAGTCCGTCGATGATGCTGATTCAGAACAGTTGGATAAACAGATTGAACTCGGCAGTTATGATGAAGCTATCGATGTACAGGAAGATAAACAACGATTGCAGCATGCCTGGACAAAACTGGAGCCGGTGGAGCAGTTTGTGCTTGAAGCATTACTGATTGACGAACAGGATGCACAGGACGTGCTATCAGTATTGGCCAGGCTGGAATTGAGTATTAAAACGGGTGTACCGGCTGACCAGACCAATCGCCAGCAGCTGTACTATTTTCGTCGTAAATCACTGGCTCGTCTGGCAACGTTTATGAATGAATAAATTTTTCAAATAATCAGGTTTTTACTGTCTTATTAATACATAACAGTGGATTAACAAAGAGTATGACTGTGAGTGAACACCCAGAACTGGAACAATTAAAAAACTATCTGAATAACAGTGCTTCAGCTGAATTCAGTGGTCTACGATTACACCTTGCCCAGTGTTCACAATGTCGTGCACTAATTGACGGCCTGACCGGGCTGGAACAGGTTTCTCAGCAAGTCCTTTCTATGCAAACAGAAAGAGATACTCTGAGTGAGCAACAGCATCAAAAAATTGCTGATTATATTGATGGTCGTCTGAGTGGAGATGAGCATTTACAGATAAAAGAATTCCTCCAGTTAAATCCATTGGCGATGAAAGCGGCATTGCATTATGCCAGCCATAGCTCGGCCATGGACAAAGCAGGTCTGGAGTCGACGACAGACACGATATCAGTAGCGACTACGGGTATGGCTGTTAATCTGTGGTCTGGTTTCATAAAGAAAGTTAATGATTTAATGTCATTCCAGACTCCTGTCTGGTTAACCGTACCTGTTACTGCTGTGTTAGTGGCTATGTTAAGTGTCACACTGCTCGACCAGTCACCGCCAGAACAGTCAAAGTATTTGATTGCCAGCTATCAGGATAATGCAGTCATCCAGTTCAGGCCTAAAGATCATTTACCGGGGATCGGATTTTTTAACAATACGACGGAATTATCCGAGGCCTATGCTAATCTTAAGGTATCTGTGTCGGAGGACCGGCATTTCAGGATCCAGTGGCCAGCGGTTGCTCAGGCCATAAATTATACTTTTCGTTTACATATGTTTAGTCAGGGAAGCAAGCTGCTGGTAGGTGAAGTGACAACTGAAAAGACGTCTGTAGTTATTTCTACTAAACTGGATGATATTAATCATCGATATAAATGGGTATTGTCAGGTGAAACCAGTGATCATCGAGTATTTTCCACTAATGGTGGATTTGTAATCAATAATTTAGAGAAAGGTGTATTGAGATGATACTGTTGCGTTTTTCAGTCGTCTTATTTTTCATTATTCTGTTTTTTGTTCTTGGTATTTCAATGTCTACTGCGTCTGAAAATAGTCGTGGTCTGGCGCTAGTACCCGTTGATAAAAAAGTAGTGACACCTTTTAATCAGGGCGTTTACCGGGCCCTGATTATTGGCAATGATAATTACCGTGACCAGGATGGGCGATGGAAGCCATTAAAGACGGCGGTGTCGGATGCCCGTGCCGTAAAGTCGCTGTTAGAGAGTTCCTATGGGTTTAGCGATGTCATGGTGCTTGAAAATGCTACACGACGAGATGTATTGCATGCATTTGCATCACTGGCTAAAAAAGTATTGCCCAATGATAATGTCCTTGTGTACTACGCTGGCCATGGATTTATGGAGGCAGAAACCAACAAAGGCTTCTGGGTTCCGGTGGATGCCAGAGGTACAGATAATACAACCTATTTGCGTAATTCTACTATACGAGATGAATTAACCACCATTGCCTCTCGTGCTAAACATACCTTGTTGATATCGGACTCCTGTTTTAGTGGCAGTTTATTGCGTCGTGGAACACGAGGCATTGCCGATGTATCAGATACAGAGGAATACTATAAAAAAGTATCAAATAAAAAAAGTGTTCAGATAATGGCTGCCGGCGGTGTTGAATACGTTGATGATAAATACCAGTCTTCTGATCACTCGCCCTTCACTTATTTTTTCCTTAATGAGTTGAAAAATAACGATCGTGCAATGCTGACATTGAGTGAATTGTCCACCAATGTTGAAAAAGCAGTGGCTAACAATGTTGATCAGGTGCCTGAATCTGGTGTGCTTCAGGGGGCAGGGGATGAACTGGGTGAGTTCATATTTATCAAGATGGATCTTGTGATCGATGGTGTGCCACTGGATAAGGTGAAGCTTAAGGTTAATCTTATCCAGGGTGATGGATCTCAGTCACGGCCTGAAAAAGCAGTGTCAGATCGCTCCAAATCTGATAATAAAAGTCATGGAAAAGAGTTTGTTCCGGTTCCTACTTTATAAATATATGAGTTGAAGCATGTCTAATAAAAAACTATTTATTTACAGTCTTATTTCAATCGCATTCTGGATGCAGAATGTGTCTGCCGATCAACGTATAACTGTGGGTGTAAAACTTCTGGCAGCTGGCTGGCAAGGTGATAATGGATCGGTCTCCAGTAGTTTTAATAGCGATGAAGGTGGCCAGCTGGCATTTAGTGCCTCCTATCTTCGGGATAAGTTTTATGCGGCTATCAGTCTGCAGAGTGGCAATTACAATTTTACCGGAGCTGCTCCAGATCAGTTTACCCAGAGCGCTCGAATTAGCAGTAGCAATACTGAAATAGAGCATCGGGAACTGGATCTTCTGGCCGGTTATTATTTCTGGCCAAAAGTTTCTCTGTTTGTGGATATCAAAGGCATCAGTAATACCTGGAGTGATGGTTACGAGCAGAGCTTTGGTGGTCTGGGTTTTGGTGTCTCAGCATTTATTCCAGTCAATGAAGACTGGACAGGCTTTGCTTCTGCAGGTTTTGTCGGCCGTGGTGATGTCAAGGATGCTAATGAGCTTAAAGTCGGTGACGGGCGAAGTGGTGCACTGGAATTTGGCGGGGTTTATCGATTAGCCCAGAACAGCACCATCAATATGGGTATCAAGTTTCGCAATTACAGTTTTGAATACCTGGATGACACATCTCAGGACTACTCTATCAATGCCCTGTTTGTTGGCTACAACCATGGTTTTGCATTTTAACCTCAGAAATCAATGTTGATCGTTTATGGTTAATGGTTAATGGTGACAATTGCTCGACGTAACTGGATTACTCGTTATCTCATATTTGGGATACTACTTGGGGCATTCTGCTACCTGTGTCAGGTGCAGGATGCGAAGGCAGATAAACAGACTGGAATTCGGCCAGATGTCCAGACCAGGGCACTGGAATCGGTCAATATTGAAATTACCACTCACCTGGGTGATCAGCAGAGTTTCGTTGAACAGGATATTATTTCATTTTTGATCAGTCTCGATCATGCGGCTTTTTTGTATGTGTTTTATCAGGATGCATCTGGCCTTGTGTATCAGCTTATTCCTGGAAAGGCACAGGCTGAACATTATTTTCAGCCGGGCTTTTACATTCCATTTCCTCCAGAAAATTCAGCTTTCCAGTTTGTCGTACAGGCACCCTTTGGTGAGGAACAGCTCTGGGTTTTTGCCTCGGATCAGGGGCAGCTTGAATTTAAGGGGAGGGATTCAGCTCAGGGTATTAAACAGCTCACTCAACGCCCTTTAGAACTGGCGACATCCATCAGGGCCGCATCTGGCGCCTTATATGGTGAATCTCGGCTGATCATCCACACCCATAGCCGATAACAGGCATTCTGCCTGTCGGGCATATGTTGTATAATGCAGCCCGAATTAAAGGGTACATCCATATATGTCTGATTATCTCCAGCAAATACAGCGTCGCCGTACATTTGCTATTATTTCCCATCCCGATGCGGGTAAAACCACTCTGACAGAGAAGCTGTTGTTGTTTGGTGGCGCCATTCAGATGGCAGGTACGGTTAAAGGTCGCAAGGCGGCGCGTCATGCTACCTCAGACTGGATGGAACTGGAAAAACAACGCGGTATTTCGGTTACATCATCCGTGATGCAGTTCCCCCATAACGACTGCATTATCAATCTGCTGGACACCCCCGGCCATGCTGATTTCTCCGAAGATACCTACCGAACACTGACGGCGGTCGATTCAGCCCTGATGGTAATCGATGCGGCCAAAGGTGTTGAGGAACGTACCATCAAACTGATGGATGTGTGTCGTTTACGGGATACTCCAATCCTTAGCTTCGTCAATAAAATGGACCGTGAGGCCAGAGACCCCATTGATTTACTGGACGAAGTGGAAACCATATTAAATATCCAGTGTGCGCCTATGACCTGGCCCATCGGTATGGGTAAGCGGTTCAAGGGCGTCTTTCACCTTTATAATGATTCGGTGCATTTATTCAGTGCCACCCACGGTGGCAAGATCCAGCATGGGGATGTTATTCAGGGGCTGGATAATCCGGAGCTGGATGAAAAACTGGGCACCATGGCGGCCGATCTGCGTGAAGAAATCGAACTGGTGAAAGGTGCCAGTCATGAGTTTGATCTTGAGGCCTATCGACAGGGCAGGCTCACGCCGGTTTTTTTTGGTTCTGCAATTAATAACTTTGGAATTAAGGAACTGCTGGATGCTCTGGATAAGTATGCACCCACACCTAAGCCACGCAGTGGGGGGTCTAGAGTGGTATCCGCCGAGGAAGAAAAATTTACCGGCTTTGTATTTAAGATTCAGGCCAATATGGACCCACAGCATCGTGACCGTATTGCTTTCTTGCGTATTTGTTCTGGCAAATACGAAAAAGGCATGAAAGTGAAACATGTGCGAATTCAGAAAGATATCAAATTAAACGATGCCCTGACTTTTATGGCTTCCGATCGTGAACATGTGGAAGAGGCTTTTGCCGGTGATATAATCGGTTTACATAACCATGGCACTATTCGTATTGGCGATACGTTTACCATGGGTGAAGACCTGGCCTTTACCGGCATCCCCAATTTTGCACCGGAGTTATTCAGGCGTGCTCAGTTGCGCGATCCATTAAAAATGAAAGCCCTGCAAAAAGGCTTGATTCAGCTCTGCGAAGAGGGGGCTACCCAGCTTTATCGCCCAATGATCAACAATAATTTAATTCTGGGTGCGGTGGGCGTATTACAGTTCGATGTAGTTGCTCATCGACTGAAGAATGAATACGGTGTTGACTGTAGCTTTGAAAATGTAAATGTGAACACCGCTCGTTGGGTGGAATGTGATGATGACAAGATGCTGGCCCAGTTCAAGGATAAGGCGGCGAGTAATCTGGCACTGGACCATGCGGGTGATCTGGTCTATATCGCACCGACCCGGGTGAATCTGGATATGACCCAGGAGCGCTGGCCGGATATTCGGTTCCTTTCCACCAGAGAACACGGGGTTTATGAATAATTGTTTAAATCACACCTCGATAACATTAGCGATAACATTTAAAAACAGGTTCGACTATTTCTCTCAGATATATACGTCTCTAAACACCCTGTAGCTGACGTTCGCTAACTTGAAATCAAAAGATTTGCCACAGAGGCACAGAGAACACAGAGTTTTTATAAGTTCGCCCTAATACAGCCACGACTGTTTTCTCTGTGCGCTCTGTGACTCTGTGGCAAAATTTTAAATTTTTGATCAGTCCGCTTATGGCTAATACCAGGCCTGAGTCAATGTCAGATCAGGTTCATCATAGATTAATTAATCACTTGTTTGCTGAGAGGCTGA
>CBDULX010000111.1:0-9979 GCA_965368175.1 uncultured Gammaproteobacteria bacterium
GTAATACATCCAGTACCCGGACTTCATGGCCGCGTTGCTTTGCGGCTTCTACCAGACGCCTGGTCGAGTAGAGTTTGCTGTTACGAGATAATATTGCAATTTTCATGGTTTGATCCTTTATTTTATTGGTAAATCAGGCTCAGCCAGATTTGTATTAATAGACGATTGGTTGTTCGGTGTATATGACATATTAAGTATCTGCTGCTAGTTCAACTGAACGTGGCATGAGCCTGCCGTCATCAACTCGCTGATAAAGGTTTTTTAACTGTTCCAGGGCCCGGTAAAGTCGCGCCTTGGCGGCACTCAGGCTCAAACACAGGATGCGGGCAATATCTTCCAGTGTGTACTCGCCATAGAACCTCAGACTCAATACCTGCCGGGCATTTTCCGGCAACGAAGTGAGTAGCTGACGTACCACGGCCTGTTCGGCCAGTACACAATAGAGTTCAGTGGTTTCAGTTGGTTCATGCCATTCAATCAGTTGCTCGATATGCTGAGTCGAGGCATACCTGGCCCTGCGCTGAGCGAAGCTATTGCAGTGGTTATCAATCACGACATTGAGCCAGGTTTTAAACCGCGACCGCCCCTGGAATTGATGCAAACTGGCATATACACGCATCACGATATCCTGTGTAACGTCTTCTGCATCGTGGTGATTGCCCAGGCGGAATAAACAGCGACGGAAAATCCATGGCCGATGACGTGCCGCCAGAATCGTAAAAGCGATGTCAGGCTCGACCTGGCTGCTGGTTATCCAGTCTATGAGTTCATTATCCGCCCATGAGGCCATGTCATCCGTAACTAGTCGCTCAGGATCTGCTTGGATTATAGCGTTCGCCAGCATAGTGCACCTCTTTCTGTGGAAGGTTCAATTCGTCCTGGAGACACTTTAGGCAAGATTTATTGATAAATAAAACTAAAAATATTTGTTGATTATTAAAAAATTATTTATCATTAGATGATGGATATCGAATTATTGAGAACATTTTTAGAAGTAAACCGTACTCGCCACTTTGGTGACGCAGCTGAGGCTCTGCATCTCACTCAGGCGGCGGTTAGCGCCCGTATCAAACAACTTGAAACGATACTTGGAGTAAAACTGTTCGATCGATTGAAGAGAGATATCCGTCTGACGCCGGAAGGGCATCGTTTGCTGCGGTATGCGGATATGTTGATTTCGGGCTGGCGCAAGGCTCGGCAGGATGTGTCGGTCGGTGGCTCTGCTCAGCAACTGGCCATTGGTGGCAGTGTGCGTCTGTGGGATGTGGCCCTGCAGGACTGGTTTATCAGCCTGCGACGTCAGATGCCTGAGGTCGCGATCATCGCCGAAGTCCATACCCCGGACTTGCTGACCCGGCGACTGCTGGATGGTTTGCTGGATGTGGCATTTATGCTTGAGCCGGCCCAGCTGGATGTATTGCAGGTTCAAAAAGTGGCTTTGATGCAATTGTTGCTGGTGTCGAGCGAGACGGATCAGAGAGTTGATCAGGCACTCGGTGAGAATTACCTGATGGTTGACTGGGGGCTGGCCCATGCCATCGAGCACAGGCGTATGTTTCCCGATGCACCCGAGCCCCATGTCAGAATTGGCCAGGCCAGGATTGCCCTGGCTCATATGCTGGATATTGGCGGCAGTGCCTATCTGCCTGCGAGGATGGTGGCGGATGATATTGCCGTTGGCCAACTGCACATGGTTCCGGATGCGCCCACTATCGAACTTACGGCCTATGCCGTGTTTCCCGTACGCAGTGCCAAAGCCGATCTGATTAAGCAGGCTCTGGGTCTGTTTGAATATAAAGTCGACCTGGATGAGCTCAGGGAGTATGAATAAGGTGCTGTTTGAAACCGGGCTCATAAAAGAAACAGTGTTGCCAGCCCAAGAAAGCTCAGAAAACCTACTACATCGGTGACCGTGGTCAATACCACGGCACCGGAAAGAGCCGGGTCTATGTTCATGCGAGTCAGTATCACCGGAATCAGCACCCCGGAAAATGCGGCGGCCAGAAGGTTCAGCATCATGGCGGCCCCAATAATCAGTGCTATGCCCAGATCCAGAAACCAGGCATAGGTCACGATGGAAACCACAATGGCCCAGGCAACGCCATTCAGTAAACCAACTGCCAGTTCTTTATTTCCTAGCCAGCGCAAGTTCGAGCTACTGACCTGGCCCAGGGCCAGGCCTCGAATGGTCAGGGTCAGGGTTTGACTGCCAGCGATACCTCCCATACTGGCCACCACGGGCATTAACACGGCCAGCGCGACTATTTTATCCAGCACGGCTTCAAATTGACCAATCACCCAGGCCGCTATGAATACGGTCACCAGATTGATACCCAGCCACACAGCACGACGTTTGGCGCTGGGTATCACCGGAGCGAACAGGTCCTCATCTTCATCCAGACCGGCGCTGGCCAGTATGGCCTTGTCCGCTTCGGCCCGGATAATATCCACCACATTATCGATGGTGACCCGGCCCAGCAGTTTGGCCTGATCATCGATCACGGCCACGGAAATCAGATCTCGTCGTTCAAACAGCACCGCCACATCATGTTCACTGGCATCGGCCTGGACCGAGTCGGCCGCTGCCTGCATAACTTCGGCCACGGTTGCCGTTGGGTGCTCAGACACCGCATCGGCCAGGGTCAATTTACCCAGGTAGATACCGTGTTCATCCGTTACCATCAGGGCATCGGTATGGGCGGGCAGCGGTTTCAGGCGACGCAAATAACGTAATACTACAGCCAGAGTGACATCGGTGCGCACGCTGATGACGTCCGTACTCATCAGTCGGCCTGCTGTGCCTTCGGTGAAGGAGAGGGTGGTTTCCAGTCTTTGGCGGCGATCTTCGTCCAGTGATTCCAGTACTGCCTCACTGATGTGTTCTGGCAGTTCATCCATGACGTAGGCCAGGTCCTCCACATCCATGGATTCGGCAGCGGCCACCATTTCTGCATTATCCATTTCACCAATAATGCTAGCTCTGACCTCTTCGCCGAGGTACGCCAGGGTATCACCCTGAATTTCCAGTGGAATCAGTTTCCACAGGTGTTGTCGAAGTTCGGGTGGCAGTGATTCCAGCAGACCGGCTATTTCGGCCGCATGCAGTTGCTCAATATGTGCACTGACCGCAGTGTCATCTTCGGCATTTAAATGACTGATTATGTAATCAACGGGATTGGCTTCTGTGTGTTCTTCGATGGTGCCTGTTACTTGTGTCATGTGTTTATGCGATGCCTGTTATCTATTGTTATTCGTTACTGGACGAGGTTTCTGAATCAAGCGGTTCCTCGTCGTCAGGAAATAGTTTTTCGATCAGTAGCGTGCCTACACGATGGTTTTCCACACTCTGAACGGTAAAACGGTATCCATACTCGATTACCTCATCTCCGATGTCAGGCATTTCACCTAATGCGGCCATGCACAGGCCGGAAAGGGTATTGGCATCGAGTGCATCGGGTACCATGAGACCCATGGTACGTTCGGCATCGGTCAGAGATACCAGACCATCGGCCTGCCATCGCCCTTCATCCAGAGCAGTGATGCTGTAGGACGGGCTGGATGCGTCGGTTTCATCTTCGATATCACCCACAATTTCTTCCAGCAGGTCTTCCAGTGTAATGATGCCGACCAGATCACCATATTCGTCCGCCACCAGTGCCATATGCGCGCGTTTGCTTCGCATGGCATCGAACAGTCGGGCCACCTTTTGTGATTCGGGGACGATAAATGGCTCGCGGCAGTAGCGATGCAGGTGAGCCCAGGGCTGTGGATCATCATTGAGTATGGCGGCATAGAGATCTTTGGCCAGCACTATACCTATAATTTTTTCGTCGTTTGCACTGTCGACCAGAGGAAAGCGGGAATGACCGCTATCACGGAGAGTGGTCAGGTTGTCATCGGCTTCAGCATTGATGTCCAGTAGTTTGAGTGAGGTGCGGGGTATCATTACACGGCCGACATTACGTTGATCGAACTCGAACAGGTTTCTCAGCATTTCAGCCTTGTCTGCGCCCAGTTTACCGTGTAGTTCTGAGGTGGCAACCAGCCCTTTTAGTTCATCATTTGTGTAAACATCGGCATGGGTGGCCTCTGCTACTTTAAACAGAGCAAGAATCCTGCGGGTCGATGCATTGAGTAACCAGTTGAGCGGGAATACCATCAGGTAGGTTATTTGTAACGGGTACGCGACCCAGAGTGATACGGGTTCGGCTTTGCGTATGGCCAGAGTTTTGGGTACCTGCTCGCCGACCACAATGTGCAGGGACGAAAAAATTAAAAAGCCGACGATAAATGCAGTGGTATGCAATATTGCATCGGGTACACCCATATTTTGAAACAGAGGTTCCAGCAGGGCGGCAACCGCCGGTTCGCCGACCCAGCCCAGTCCCAGGGAAGCCATGGTAATTCCGAGCTGGCAGGCAGCCAGATAAGCTTCGAGATTATGCTGCATACGCAGCGTTAGCTTTGCCGCTGACCGCCCCTCACTGGCCAGAACTTCGATACGAAAACCCTTGGCTTTCACCAGGGCAAATTCTGCAGCCACAAAAAAACCATTGGCGGCCAGTAATGCAATAACGGCTACCAGACTGAGTGAAATATTTTCCATTCCTGTTCCTGTATTTAAATTAACAACTACCTGATTGGATACAAGACAGGGCAAACCGGTAATAAGTTACATGTAACTTATTTCTCGAATTGCATGTCTGGATTAATAGATGGACACTACAGTGACTATATGATGTGTTCATTCTGCTCCTGAAGGAGCCTGAAGGTGTCTTTGGAAATTCAGAATACATCATGCTCGTTGAGAATGATATATTCAGGGTTAATCAGAGTGTCGGTATAAAATCCGGTGGTATTTTCGCTGGGGATATCGAGTGTTTTAACAGGAAAAAATACTTAAGATATTTTCAGGCCCGATTTTAATTCGACAATTCTGACGGCTTTAATAAAATAACTGGGAGAGCGGCTATCAGAATGCGATTATTTTCAGATGGCACAGAAAAATTATGAACGAGCCTGTTTCTTTATTTGAAGGATTAAACACAGGGTTTCAGACTCTGGTGGCACAGCTAATGAGTTATCTGCCCCGGATAGCGCTGGCTGTGCTCATCCTGGTAGTGGGCTGGTTGCTGGCACGTTTGGTGCGCATGCTGGTGGAGCGTACCATTGGACGCCTGGACCAGTTATGGCAGCGACTGATTTCGAAGCGAGGGATGGATCAGCTGCAACCACGGCATCCACCCACCCGCATTGTCGGTGAACTGGTGTTCTGGTTGATGATGCTTATCTTTGTCACCCTGGTGACCGAGATCCTGGGTCTTGCCATCTTTGGTACCTGGCTCAACCAGATTGTCACATACCTGCCACTGGCGGTTGCTGGCCTGCTGATTGTACTGGCAGGTTTTGTGGTTAGTTCACTGGTACGAGATCTGGTGTCCTCGGCCGCAACATCTGCAGGACTGGCCCAGGCCGATCTGCTGGCCCGCACTGCACAGATCATAATCCTGTTTACCGCCATTATTCTCGGTATCGATCAAATCGGCATAGATATTATGTTTTTGTCTGTGGTGGTGGGAATCGTACTGGCGGCGATGCTGGGTGGTATAGCGCTGGCATTTGGTCTGGGTGCCCGTACCCATGTCAGTAATATTATAGCTGCCAATCAATTACGTCAGATCTATCAGGTGGGTGACAAGGTGCGTATCGGGGATTTCGAAGGCCGACTGAGGGAAATTCTGGTATCGCGGGTTATTATCGAAACCGAAACCGGCACAGTCGATGTCCCGGCCAAAATATTTGATGAAGAGGTGACCATCATCACCGAGAAGGGAGACTGAGATGAAGGTCGATAATCCACTGTCCCGGGATTTTCTTGTACGATACCCGGTTGAGGCGGCAAGGACTCTGGAGCAGGTGTCCGCCAGTCATGTCGCGGCACTGTTCAGCGAGCTGCCATTACAATTGAGCGTTCCTGTAATGGCGGCCATGTTGCCGGGAAAGGCGGCAAGCTGTCTGGCCTCGATGACAGATGTATCCGCTGCAAAACTGCTGGCTGATTTACCCATAGCCTCCGCAGCACGTATTTATCGTTTATTATCACAGTCAAAACAGAACTCGGTATCTACTCATTTATCGCAAAAAGTCCACACTCAGTTACAACACTATCTGGATTTTCCATCAACATCGGTGGGTGCTTTGCTGGATTCGGTGATTGAAATGTTACCGCAAAATGTAACTGTGGCTGATGCCATACGGCATATCGAACGTCTCGAACATAGCATCAGTAATGAAATCTATATTATTGATGATAAGCATAAGTTAGTGGGCATGGTTGAGCTGGGCAAGCTGTTGACAACGAATCGTAATGCTCGGTTGGGGGATATCATGAGCCGCAAGACGCAACCGATTTACGCGCACGTCACGGCTCAGTCATTACTCTTGCATCCAGGGTGGGTGACCCGACGCAGACTGCCAGTGATTGATCGGGATGACACTTTACTGGGTGTGTTGCACTACACCAGCCTGCTGGATTCGGCGGGCGGTATGGATACCCTCCATGCTCGTGATCCGTTGGAAAATCTGCTGTCTCTGGCCAGTCTTTACTGGCTCAGTGTGGCTCAACTGATGGACAGCGTGCTGAGTATTACCAGGACGGATAGAGGAGATAAATCATGAGTGTCGATGCCATGCATGCAGTGCATGCTCTGAACCAGGCCTTTCTTCGCCTGCATTCAGTACGGGCTCAACAGGCTGTTAATCAATTGCCACTGGAGGACTTGCTGGAGTTGCTGCAGGCTGAGGCGGCGGCTGACATGATCACTATGTGGAATGGCTTAATGCTGGATATGGCGGCCAGGGTGTTACAACAATTGCCGGAAGCCAAAGTCAGCCAGATCCTGCAACGAGGGAATCCCGTACACACGGCCCGGGTGCTGGTCAGGCTGACAGCTGAGCAGCGCCAGCATTTAATGATGCTGGTGGATAGTGCCCGTCAGCGTGAATTGAGTGATCTGGTGCTGTACCCGGAAAACAGCGCCGGTGCCCTGATGGATCCGCGATTTCTTCCCCTGACCGAAACCCTCTCGGTAAGAGAAGTGTTACATCGGATTCGTAAATTCAAACCTCGATTTACCCGACAGCTGTATATTATTGATGCCCAGGGCCTGTTACAGGGCATGGTTGAAATGCACGGTCTGGCGCTGGCCGAGGGTGCGGACCCCCTGTCTTTATTCGTGAAACCGGTGCCCGGTGTAGTGGAGGCTACGGCCACCCGGGAACAGGTGGTGAAGCAGCTGGAAACGCATAGGGTGACTGAACTGCCGATTGTGGATATTGCCGGTCGCCTGATCGGTATTATCCATTACGATGCTCTGATGGAGGCGGTACGGGAGGAAAGCAGTGTCGATATTCTTACTATGGTGGGTGCCAGCCGGGACGAACGCGCGTTGTCGTCAGTGGGTTTTGTAGTCAAAAAACGCCTGCCCTGGTTGTCGATTAATCTATTGACGGCCTTCCTCGCCGCCTCGGTGGTGGGCCTGTTTGAAAGCACCATTGCACAATTCACCGCACTGGCCGTGCTGTTGCCCGTGGTGGCCGGTCAATCCGGAAATACCGGCGCTCAGGCCCTGGCGGTAACCATGCGAGGGCTGGCACTGCGGGAAATCGGTACCAGTCAATGGCTGCGAGTGGCGCGCAAAGAAGTTGGTGCCGGTTTTGTCAATGGTGTCTCTATTGCTGTTCTCACCGCACTGGGTGTGCTGGTGTGGAGTTCTTCCCTGGGACTGGCACTGGTTATAGGTATTTCCATGGTTATTGCAATGGTGGCGGCCGGTTTTTCAGGGGTCATTATTCCGGTGGTACTTTCATCCCTGGGGCAGGACCCGGCCCAGTCGTCTTCAATTATTCTTACCACCGTGACCGATGTGGTCGGCTTTTTTGCTTTTCTGGGCATAGCAACCCTGCTGTCCAGTATGCTGTAGAACTATGCAACAGTGGCTATTAACGATAGGTATGCTGGCCGGTGGGCTGGGTCTGTTCATGCTGGCGGTGAGCATGATCACCGACGGACTCAAACTGGCTGCCGGTCAAGCTCTGCGGGAGCTTTTGGGTAACTGGACCCGTTCTCCCGCACACGGCATAGTTACCGGTTTATCCATAACCGCCATAGTGCAGTCATCCAGTGCGGTCACCGTTGCGACCATCGGTTTTGTCAATGCCGGATTGATTACTATGTATCAGGCCCTGGGCATTGTATATGGTGCGAACATTGGTACCACCATGACCGGCTGGCTGGTGGCCATTGTCGGATTCAAGATCAATGTAGATGCCTTTGCGCTGCCATTAATAGGCATAGGCATGTTGCTGCGTCTGACCGGCGGTGAAAGTCGTCGCGCGCCATTGGGTCTGGCACTGGCGGGATTCGGGCTGTTCTTCATTGGAATCGATGTGCTTAAGGAGACTTTCGAGGGGCTGGCGGCGGCTATTGATTTGGAAAAGTTTACCCTGCAAGGATTTGCTGAGGTCTTTCTCTATCTGGGGATTGGTTTTCTGATGACGGTGCTGACTCAGTCATCCAGTGCTGCTATTGCCATCACCCTGACTGCAGCCAGTGGCGGCATATTGGGTTTGCACGCCGCTGCTGCCATGGTGATCGGTGCCAATGTGGGAACCACATCCACCGCGGCGATTGCGGTGATCGGTGCTACCCCCAATGCCAAACGAGTGGCGGCCGCCCATATAATTTTTAATGCAGCTACGGGCATGGTGGCGCTGATTATTCTTCCGGTGTTGTTCCTGATTCTGGAATTTACAGGCGAGTTTCTTGGCCTGGAGAACAATCCGGCTGTTACCCTGGCCCTGTTTCATACTACCTTTAATGTTCTCGGTGTGTTGCTGATGTGGCCGATGACAGATCGATTGACGCAATTTCTGGAAAAACGCTTTGTCACCCAGGAAGAGATTGAAGGACAACCCCGATATCTTGATAAAACCGTTGCGGTATCCCCCATGCTGGCACTCAATGCGCTGGCCCTTGAATTATCACGCATTGCTGAAGTGACCAGACAGATGGCCCTGGAGGCATTGAGTACCGATTCGGTTCCCGGCAAAGCAATTGCCAGTGATCACATGGTGGTGAGGAATCTATCGCAGGCGGTGGCCGAGTTTATTACCCGGCTGGAAAAAAGTTCGCTCAGTGGCGAAATAGCTGAACAGCTGGCCAGGGTGTTGCGGGCCGAACAACACCTGCTGGCCTGTGCTGATCAGGCCATGCTGGTCGTCAGGGCACAGGCTGCGCAGGACAGAGTGGTTGATGAGAAACTGCTGCAAGGTCTTGCTGACTATCGTGCACAGGTGGTCAGGCTGATGACATTAAGCAATGCCGAAGATGACGGCTTTTCCATGACTGAATACGAAGGACAACTGCAGCAGGTACAAACTGCCTATGATGATGTAAAAGAAGCCTTGCTAATTGCTGGTGCAGAATTACACATTGCCATTCCAGGGATGATCGATATCCTGGAACAAAACAGCCGTATCCGGCGTATGGCCCGCCAGATGTTCAAAGCCACACACCTGCTTGACGAGCTTTATAAGTTGGTTGCCGTCCGACTGCCCGAGGCCACTGAGACGGTAGAGCAGGCAACAGCGCCTGAGAAATAAGTTAAGCTTGTTATCCATCTGCTTTGCCTGATAATACGGACCTGGCGAGATGACTCGTGCCATTAAAGGTCATTGAACCAGTAACAATAAACCATAAACCATAATTGAAATGAGAATCATCAAGTGGAAGCTGTAACATTTAATACCATGATCTGGCTAGGCATAGTGTTTTGTATCAGCCAGTCAGCCATGTTTTCCGGGCTCAATCTGGCATTACTGGGTATCAGTCGTCTGCGTCTGGAAGTGGAGGCCTCGGCTGGTAATCCGGCGGCGCTAAAAATCCTGACGCTGCGCAAGGACTTCAATTTCCTGCTGA
>CBDULX010000112.1:0-9939 GCA_965368175.1 uncultured Gammaproteobacteria bacterium
GCTGCGGCCACCGCAGACTGGTATTACCTGGCCGGTAATATAATTCGCATCTCGAATCAGAAACCTAACCGTCGTCGCTATATCCTTCGGTTCACCCTGACGTTTAAGTGCAGTGCGCTCCAGGATGTCCTGCTGTAGCTGAGAGTCCAGCTCGCTTTCTGGCCAGAGTATGGCGCCTGGGGCGACGCCATTTACCCTGATCTCCGGGCCCAGTTCCCTGGCCAGAGACTGGGTAAGCATGGCCAGGCCGGCCTTGGCTACACAGTAAACTGGATGCAGTTTCATGGGGCGAAAACCGTGTATATCCACTATGTTGATGATATTTCCCCGAGTTTTCACCAGATAGGGGCTGGCTGCCTGGGACAGGAACAGCGGTGCTTTCAGGTTGCTGCCCATCAGGTCATCCCAGTGTGCCTCGGTAATCTCACCCACCGGTGTCGGATAAAAACTGGATGCATTATTGACCAGGGCGTTGAGTTCGCCCCAGTAATCGGCCGCTTTTTGAACCAGGTTATTGCATTCGGACACATTGAGCAGGTCGGCCTGGCGGATAATGGCAGAATCGGCGCGTAGAGCATTAAGTTCGTTGCACAGTGCCTCGGCTTCGTCTTTCGATGAGCGATAGTGAATCACAATATTCATCCCTTCGGCGTGAAGCATCCGGGAAATTTCAGCACCTATGCGCCTGGCGGCACCGGTGATTAATGCGGTATGGTTTTGCATGTTAGAATGCCTTTCTTGTTTCAAAATATTGTACACCAAATGTTAGCACTGGATTTACCCGAGCCCACCGATGAAGAAAAACTGCATAGTGCCCAACTGGTAGCTCAAATTACAAAAAAAATTGATCAGTCGTCAGGCTGGATAAACTTTGCCGAATATATGCAACTGGTGCTGTATAGCCCGGGTCTGGGATATTATGCGGCCGGCATGCAAAAATTTGGTGAAGCCGGCGATTTTATCACTGCACCAGAGTTATCCCCGCTGTTTGCCCAGACACTGGCTCAGTCGGTCAGCCAGATATTGTCAGCTATGGATCAGCCCTGTGTGATTGAGTTTGGCGCTGGTTCAGGAGCACTGGCCTGTGGTCTGTTAGAGGAGCTGAAAAGGCTGGGGCAATTACCGGAAAAATATCTAATAATTGAACTCAGTGCCGAACTCAGATATCGGCAACAACAGCAGATTTCACGGCAATTACCCGATCTGCTTACCCGTGTAGAGTGGCTGGACAGCTTGCCTGAGCAAAGCCTGAATGCAGTGGTGATCGCTAATGAAGTGCTGGATGCCATGCCGGTTCGAAGATTCATCAAACAGGATGGTAATATCTGTGATCTGGGTGTCAGTCATGAGGAAGGTCAGTTGAAGCTGGTCACGACTGAGGCAACAGAGGATTTACTGCTTGAAGTACAGGCTATAGAAAATGACACAGGCCAAGCATTTGAGGAGTCTTATCAATCGGAAGTTAATCTGAATATTGGGCCCTGGCTCAGGAGCGTATACAACATGCTCGATACGGGTGTGGTACTACTAATAGATTATGGTTATCCACGTTCAGAATATTATTTGCCAGAACGAAACATGGGAACAAGTATGTGCTATTTCCGGCATCGTACTCAGGATAACCCGCTCTGGTATCCAGGCCTGCAGGATATAACCGCATTTGTTGATTTCAGTGCAGTTGCGCAGCATGCCCTGGCGGCCGGGTTCGAGCTTTATGGATATACATCTCAGGCTAATTTCTTACTGGATAGTGGCCTGCCCCGGATTGTGGAAGAGCAATTCAGTGAAGATAACAGGCGGCAGTTACAACTGGTGCAGCAGCTAAAGACCCTTACGCTGCCAACGGAAATGGGTGAGCGATTCAAGGTCATGGGGCTGGTTAAAAATCAGTCTATACACATCCCTGGATTTGGCTTGCGTAATTATATTTCTTCCCTGTAATAGCGCTCAAAATTACATGTAAATCAGGTATTGTGTTTCTCCTTATACATAGCCTGATCGGCCAGGCTAACCAGTTCTTTGCTGTCGACAGCATCATCGGGGAACATGGCGATACCAATACTGGCGCCAACTGTTAGCTGATCTCTGTCATGATGAATAGGTTCCTGTATGGATTCCAGGAGAATTTGTTTTGTTTTTTCTGCATTGCTTCTGGATTCAATGTTTTTCAGTACAACTACAAATTCATCACCCCCAACCCTGGCCACTGTATCCAGACCCCTGACCTTGTTCTGTATTCTTTTGGCAACTGCAACCAGTATTGTATCCCCGGCATCATGTCCGTAATGATCATTAATCGGCTTAAATTTGTCCAGATCGATAAATAACAGTGCGAATTTCGAGTTATTACTGACAGAATAAGCAATATCGTTTTCAAGTTTTATATAAAATGCGTGACGATTATAAAGTCCGGTTAGTGAATCGCGACTGGCCAGTTCCTGTAAACGTTGTTCGCGTTCTTTGAGATTGGTAATGTCAGTAATAATGACAATATAGTTGGCGATATTGCCTTCATCATCATATATGGTAGATATTCTCAGCCACTCATTGAATATAAAACCTTCCTTATGCTTGTTGGTGATTTCGCCTACCCAGTAGCCCTGCTTGTTGAGGTCCGACCAGAGCTTTTTATAAAACCCATAGTCGTGTATGTCCGATGATAAAATTCGCAGGGGCAGGCCTGTGACTTCCTGTTCGCTGTATCCAGTAATACTGGTAAACGCCTGATTACAGGCAATAATTTTTTTGTCAGGATCGGTGATAAATATACCGTCGGTGGTTGTGTCGTAAATTCTGGCGTGTAATTCAATCTGTTGTTTTAGTTTTTTATGCTGAATATAGTTATTGCAGAAGTGCCTGCTGAGGAAAAACCCAAGAATAAACAGAACCAGCCAGAGGGCACCAAATATGCCGAAAATATGGGCTGATATTTTTTCTAATAAGACTGAGCTGGTTATGTGTGAAATAATTGTCCAGCTATAAAGTTTGGGGTCAATATGGTGATGGCCAGCATGCTGGTTTTCAACTTCACCTTCTGAATAGCCGCCTATGAATTCGACCGGGTAAACGGTTGTATAAGTGAAGAGACCATCTGCAACCAGTGTCTGGCCAGTTTTATTATGGATGATTTTTTCCCAGATATCAGGATGATCAGTGGGAAAAATATGCTCGGAGTTATGCATAAACCCCCATTCTTTTTCTTTATTATGGGAGCGTATCCAGTAGCCCTCATGGTTGAGTAGTGCAACATGTCCGGCACTGCCAGAGAGCATCTGGTCAAAATGATCAAGCATGGGCTGGGCAAGGTAGTTAAGTACCAGTATGCCCGTTTTTGTATTGTTTTTGTTATAAAGGCTCATGGCGAAGCGGATCATTGGAGTCTGGGGAGTTTCAATTGTTTGATACTCCACATTCAGGTCGATGGGGGATATATATAATTCACCTGGGCCAAAGCCTATGCTTTCCTGGAAGTAGTAACGATTACTTTTGTCCTGGAGCCGGTGTTTGGGGGGTACGATCATATCACCATTGTGATATTCAACCCTGACCTGTTCCATGCCTTTTAGATCGAGAATTCTGACCATAAGGTAGAGACGTTTGTGAATAAGAAATGTTTTAAGTTCCTCAATTAATAACGCTCTAGAATGATTGTCAGGTGAATTTATGTATTGTTGTAAATGTTTTTCATTAGCCAGTACGCTGATATCTGGTAGCACAATTTCAAAATCACGAACCAGGGATATCTTAGCCAGTTCTATCTGAATTATTTCATTAGAGGCTAATTTGTTTTTATTATGTGAATAATCAATAAATAAATAAGCAAGAAAACTGAATGTGAGAATAGTTGTATATGGCAGGAAAAAGCCGAGTAATGTGCGGTTCTTGCTTGGAATCTTCACGTCTGCAGTTTTTTGCTTGATAAAATATTTAAATTAATTATAGATGTTTTTGTCATGCTTGCAGCAAACCTTCAAATTAGACGTGATTTAACGTAAGAAAGCCATAAAAAATCCTTAACTGAGTGAAAATTTGACTAAAAGCATAAATTTCAGATTGTTATTTCCCGTGTAAAGAGAATAATAGCCAGCTTTATATTCATGGCGTATTGCTAACAGCCCATATACATGAGGTAGATTATGGATTTTTTACAGATTGTTGTCCTTGCTATTGTGCAGGGACTGACTGAGTTCCTGCCTGTATCGAGCTCGGCTCATCTGATTCTGGTGCCAATTATCACTGGCTGGCAGGACCAGGGGCTGGTATTTGATGTGGCGGTACATGTGGGCACACTTATGGCTGTTGTGCTGTATTTCAGGCGAGAGGTTTCCCGTATGACCTTGTCCTGGATGGCATCAGTTTCCGGCAAGGGTCTGGATCAGGATGCGAAACTGGCCTGGGCGGTGTTATTAGGCACCATACCCGTGGGGCTGGCGGGTTTGTTTTTTAAGGATTTTATTGCTGAGCATCTGCGCAGTGCATTTGTGATAGCCACCACGACACTGGTTTTTGCTCTATTGCTCTGGTGGGCCGACCGTTATGGTCGCAGGCAGCGTAATGAATATTCCATCGGCTGGAAGGATATACTGGTGATTGGTGTGGCTCAGGCACTGGCATTGATACCCGGTACTTCACGTTCAGGGGTTACCATGACTGCAGGTTTGATGATGGGGCTTGATCGCCAGGCGGCAGCCCGGTTTTCATTTCTGCTATCTATTCCGGTCATCATACTGGCTGGAGGGCTGGAAACCCTTGAGTACCTGGAGCATGCTGATGTCACTGATATGTTGCCGCTACTCAGCGGTGCATTAATATCCGGCATAAGTGCGTATTTCTGTATTCATTATTTTCTGAAGCTGCTGGAACGCATCGGCATGCTGCCATTCGTGATTTACCGTATTATTCTCGCCCTGTTGCTCTATCTGGTATTTGCATGAGTCTGCAACATCTTCGTTATCGTAGGCTATGGTTATCGATTGGCTGGTGCCTGGTATTACTGGTGATATACGGCTCATTGACGACAAAACCGTTGCAACTGGATGTTCGCTATTTTGACAAGTACAGCCACCTGCTCAGTTATTTCGTTTTGATGGGCTGGTTTTCCCAGTTATATTCAAGATTAATCCAGCAGTTTTACTGGGCTCTATTTTTTGTTGCACTGGGAATAGTGCTGGAATATTTACAGGCATTCGGCGGAGTGCGTTATTTTGAATGGGTAGATATGCTGGCAAACGCTGCAGGTGTCCTGCTTGCTTTACTATTTGCGCAAACACGCTTTGCCAGTAGCCTGTACTGGATTGAAAGTCGAATTGGTTTACTGCGGTCTCATTGAGGGCCTGTATTTTTCAGACTCTGTAATGCCTGTAATCTGAGTTGTCGGATTGCTTCAGCCATTTGCGTACCCTGTAATTTCTGTTCTTTAAGCCGTGTAATATCTATGTTTGCAGCTACTTCACGGGACTGTCGAAAATAATCTGCCTGTGGGTAATCGCTGTGTTCATATCCTGTACGGCCTTTTGCATCAGCCTCACAGGCGAGTAAAAAATTCACGAAACGATCGTTTTTTCGAATCGCATCCAGTTTTTCCAGGGTTTTTAGTAAAGTCGTTGTTTTCAGTTCAAATGCACGATGTACAAGCAGATGATAGCGTGAAGTCATTACGGCAAGGTCACGGAAATCATTGGGGATACGTAAGCGTTGGCAGACGTTTTGTATTATTTTTACGCCTTTTTCTTCATGTCCATGATGACTGGGCCAGGCAGATTCTGGTGTAACACCTTTACCCAGATCATGCATCAGAGCGGCAAAGCGCACACTAGCGTCGTGGCTAAGAATAACCGCCTGTTGTAATACCATAAGGCTATGTATGCCGGTATCAATTTCAGGGTGATGCTGTTCGGGTTGTGGGATTCCAAACAGGCAATCCAGTTCGGGTAGTATCTTTTTTAATGCTCCACATTCACGCAGTGTCGTTAGAAAGACTTCTGGATTGCGTTCGTTGAGTGCTTTGTACATTTCCTGCCAGATACGTTCTGCAACCAGTGCATCGACTTCGCCATTATTCACCATGCTTGTCATGAGCTGCATAGTTTCAGGAGCAACGGTAAAGCCAAGATGGGCATAACGGGCGGCGAATCTGGCTACTCGTAAAATACGGACGGGATCTTCGCTAAATGCGGGGGAGACATGACGAAGTAATTTGTTTTTAATATCATTTTGACCGTGATATGGATCGATGATATTGCCCTGCTCATCCTGTGCTATGGCATTAATAGTGAGGTCACGACGCATCAGGTCTTCTTCGAGGCTGACGTCGGGTGTGGCGTGAACTTCAAAACCGGTGTACCCTGCGGCGGTTTTGCGCTCAGTACGTGCCAGTGCATATTCTTCTTTTGTTCTGGGATGAAGAAAAACTGGAAAATCCTTTCCCACCTGCTGGTAACCAAGGTCGAGCATTTGTTGTGCATCAGCACTAACAACTACCCAGTCACGTTCCTTAAATGGGTAGTGTAATAATAAATCGCGAACTGCTCCGCCAACCAGATAAATTTTCATAGTAGTGACATTAACCAGGAATTAAAATCAGTATATGCCGCTTAATGGGTCTTGTTAAGTCGTGTGTAAATATAATGGCGGACATTAAGCGAGACATTAGCGGGTATACATATCGAGTACATCTGACAGTTGTTTTGCGCTAACAGGTTTGGTGAGAAAACCATTCATGCCTGCTTCAATACATTTTTTTTTGTCTTCCGAGGTTGCCTTGGCTGTAATTGCAATAATTGGTAAAGTAGAAGTAAGTGATAGTTGCTCCGCTTCAAGCTTACGCCATTGACGAGTGGCCTCAATGCCACCCAGATTCGGCATATGTAAATCCATAAATATCACATCATAGTGATGTTTATGCATGGCGTAGAGTGCAGTATTTCCATCGGTGGCGATATCAACACTATGCCCAAGATCAGTCAGGTAGTTATAGATAATACTTGCATTGATTTCACTGTCTTCTGCAATAAGGACATGGCACTGTTTTGTCGATTTGATCGGCGAGCTAGGTTCATGTTCACTGGATAACAGTTTATTAATCTCCTGGAAAAAATTTTGTCTGGAAATAGGCTTGGTTGTAGTGGCCTGTACACTATTCATGATGCCCGGCTCTGTGAGGCCGATGTATTTCAGGTAGGTGGCATACAATATCGGTGCCTCCGACCTGGCCTCCATGCGTATGCGTTTGATGAGATCCTGTGCATTATTGCTCTTCAGGGTTTCACATAAAATAATCAGATCAAAATGTTTGCCTTTTTCACGTCCCCAAATGATGTGTGCGATCAGGTTGTCTCTGCCGTTGGTGGCATAAGTTTCAAGGCCCAGCTGTTCACAGTAATTTAGAATATTGGAGCGATTTATATCGTCAGGTTCAAATATTAATGCACGTTTGTTTTTATGTTGGGGTGTTAGCATTGTATCTGGATTTTCTGTTTTCCAGTTGAAGCGCACTGCCAGAGTGGTTTGATTGTTATCGCTGTATTTAATATCAAATGTGCCACCCATCAGACGTGCTAATTGCGAACCTATACCTAATGTAAGTGCCTCATTGGCCCCTGTCAGATCAGACGGGTAAATCTGTGGTGTTCCTGGTAATTGTTGATATTGAATTTCTATCGAACAGTTTTCGTAGTCATTTGTGGTAGAATTTTCTGCCCATGCCTGCAGGTGAACATTGCCCTGTATTGCATTATCAATGGCGTAACGTACCAGATTGGACAATAACTGACGTAGTCTCTGTGGGTCGCTTATGACTTTCGCTGGCAGACTGGCATTAATATAGCTGCTTAATTCAATATTTTTCTCATGAGCGAAGGGAGCCAGGCTGGTGACCAGACTGTCGATTAAGTGTCCAGCATCAAAGCTGGTCTGATTAAATAGTATTTTTCCTTTTTCAATTTTAGAAAAATCAACAATATCTTCAATAATTTCCTGTAATGCATTGCTGGACTGACTAAGTGCCTGAAGGTATTGTTGTTGTTGTGTGTCGAGGCTGGTTTTGTTGAGCAGGTCAATCATACCAACTACACCACCAATTGGAGTGCGAATCTGGTAGGTCATGTTGGAGAGAAATTCATTTTTCGCCTTAGTAGCCAGATCGGCTTCAAGCACCGCAGTCTGCATCCGTTTTTGCATGTTATATAAATATATGGGTAAGGCAATAATTAAGAACAAAAACGCGATGGTGTCCAGTGTGAGCGTGCCCCATGCATTCTCTGAAATTATCAGAATGTTGTAACCAGTAATCGTAAGAACAACTGCGGCGAGTAAAAAGTTTTTCCCATAGCGCGTTCCGTAACCAATGTAGATCCACAGATATATCAATACATAAACGCTGTTAATGCCGCCAGTTAAAAAAGAAGAAAAAGTTGCGCTGGAAATGTCAAGACCCAGTGCTATATAACGGCGTACCGTAGACTGAGGTATTGCAATGAGGCTCAGTAATATAAGCAGGCTATAACTGAAATACAGGATGGCAAAATTTTTAAGGGTTTGCATTTCGCCTGGAAAATAGCCACTGCTAATTCCGGAAGATATATAAACGTAGCTTAATAAGCCGATAACTAAACGAATTGTGCCCTGATTTAGTTCTGAATTTTTTAGATCAATCATAAATATCTGAGTCTGGGTGTTCGCTTGCAGAATGGCTTAAGTTTGTGGATATTAATGTCAGGATATTTTTAATTGTGTGACTAACTACGTCCAGCCTGTCGTCTGCTATTGTCTAGAAGTTGTGTTTTCTGAGCCTTGCCAAGGAAATATGGAACTATGGATTCAATGGATGTTGTCAGTTTTTTTCCATTTTTACAGATACTGTCGGTTTTCAATGAGTTGAAATTGTCAACAGAGAAAGGTTTGCCGGGAAACCATTCAAGCAGGCTGGCCTGTAGTCGGGCAATAAAATTCGGCAACCTGATTATGATACGATCAAGCCCAGCTGTTTTAGCGGTATAAGAGACCAGTTCTTCCAGCGTGTATTCTTTGGGACCACACAGATCATATCGCTTGCCAAATGTTTGCCTGTTTTCCAGGCAGTCGATCATAAATTGTACCAGGTCTTCGACATATATGGGGGCGAATCGCGCATTCGGACAGGCCAGCGGGAAGACAAAGGGACTTATTTTAAGCAGTTTTGCAAATCGGTTGAAGAAGCTGTCATCATGGCCGAATATAATAGATGGGCGGAAACTGGTAACTTTTATAGTGCCGGCAAAAGCATGGCTATGGTTTTCGCCTTCGCTTTTGGTCCGCAAATAATGACTGGAACCTGTGTTTGCATCTGCGTTCAATGCACTCATGTGTAATAGACGCTGAATTTTGTTACTTTGGCTGGCCGTTAATATTTTTCTGGGCAAATCAACGTGTGCATGTCTGAACCCGTCGCCCTTGTGGCCACGTTCATTAAGTATACCGACCAGATTGATAACGGTATCCATTCCGGCAAAATGTTGTTCAAGCTCGGTTTGCTGATGAATATCTGCTTCAACAACTTCTACATTATCGAGTACAAGTAGATGGTTACAGTTGGACTTGCGCCGAGTGAGAACCCTGATCGACTTATTTTGCTTGCTGAGTTTGCTTATCAGGTGTGTGCCAACAAACCCACTTCCACCTAGGATACAAATTTTCTGGATATTCATTGTTATGCCTTACCAGTTAAAATTGTTATTGCCGGTATCTTGACAAAACTTTGTAAGTAACACAATCTTGATGTAATGAAAAAATATATGACACAGATCCGAATTCTATCCTTTGTGCGCCTATGCTGGCGCTCAAGCTTGGGTTTGTGTGTTCGATGTAGCCACTAAACTAAATCTGTTTAGTGGGACAAAGGCCGCAGATCCAAAAGATCGCGGCCTTTTTTATGTACAGGATGTACGGTATGCCGCGGGCGCA
>CBDULX010000113.1:0-9887 GCA_965368175.1 uncultured Gammaproteobacteria bacterium
ATTGATCTGAGCCAGCCCGGGCGTGAACCACGTGGAGCATTGCACCTCTGGCTTGAGCACGAGACCGGTTTGCTGGAGCTGATAGCAACTCATCTGGGTCTACGCCCAGCCGAACGTCGTAGTCAGATCCAGCAGCTGCTGGGTGTGCTGGAAAACAGTTACAACACACAGGCCGGGGTGGATGTGACGGTGTTGATGGGCGACCTGAATGAATGGTTTCTATGGGGTCGACCATTACGCTGGTTACGTAGACACTTCCAGCATTCTCCCTCACCGGCGAGTTATCCAGCGCGCTATCCTCTGTTCGCGCTGGATCGTATCTGGGTTAAGCCTTATCAGAAACTGGCCAGCGTGAGTGTCGTTAATAATCCGCTCACCCAGGTTGCATCAGATCATTTGCCATTGCTGGCACGGATAGATTAAATACTTAGCAGAGGCTCCCTGGCTTAACCCTGATCGCTTTTATCACAGGCACCGCGATACTTATCAGGAACATTATCCGGACAGAGGCCGCACTGCTGGTTGCCGGGCACGGCAAAATCGATCTTGCGCGGGTAGGGAAGGTCCATTGTGGTCATGATCGTGACAAATTCGTCCAGTGATTTGTTATTACCGAGTCTGGGGTTACGTTGTTTCTCCTGCGCAATGGTGGTGATGCATCGCCCTTCATAGTCGTGACAGGGATAAACCAGTGTTTCATCGGGCAGGCTGAAGAATTTTTCATGAATACTTTTATACAGGGTTGCAGCATCGCCGGACTGGAAATCGGTACGCCCGCACGACTCAATCAACAGAGCATCGCCACTGAACAGCATCTTTTGCGTACCATTGTCCACCAGGTAAGCATGGTGATGGTCGGTATGCCCGGGTGTGAATAAAGGGTGGATATCGATATGGCCCAGGCGGAATACCTTGCCTTCCTTGACACCGATATCCGCACACGGCAGTTCATCGATAGCAGGATAAACGATGCGGCTGCCGCTGAGTGACCGCAGTCGTTGCGCACCGCTCAGGTGATCAGCGTGTATATGGGTATCCAGCGTATAGCCAAGTTTTAATCCCAACTGATCGATAATCTGCATATCTCTCTCGGCTGTATCCAGAACCGGGTCGATCAGGGCTGTTTCGCCCGTTTCCTCGCAGCTCAGCAAATAAGTATAAGTACTCGAGTCAGGTTCAAGTAATTGCCTGAATAACATGACGTCTCCTTGAATAACGGTAATAAAAATAAACAGTTTAATTGAACATCGTGATAATGATTTTGTAACACAGTCGGCGATGTTGCTGTAATCATGTGACTGTGATTATGACGGAATCTTTGCCAGGATGAAAACCTTAGGCAATGAAGTATTGTATGGCATATAAACCCGCTATTTCGTAAGGAGCAGTTAATTCAAAGGCAATCTTCAGGTTATAGGTCTTAGGTCTTAGGTCTTAGGTCTTAGGTCATAGGTTCAGGTCTTATAAAAAAGCCGGAGCAATGTCCGGCTTTTTAAACGACCAACAATCAACGATTAACCATCAACCATGATTTAATAACTACCCAGGCCCATGCTGATATAACCGGTGGGACAGACATCCTGACAGATATGACAGCCGACGCATTTGTCATAGTCAGTAGCGACATAACGGCCCATGGCATGCTGGGCTTTATCCACCCGGTAGATCGCATCCTGTGGGCAGTAAATAACACAGTTGTCGCATTCAAAGCACATGCCGCAACTCATGCAGCGGTCGGCTTCGGCCTGGGCCTGCTCTTCGCTAAGCACAGCGAAGCGCTCTTCGAAATTGCTCAGTACCTGGTCGGCGGTGAGTTCTACTTCCTTGCGGTTATGAATATCTTCATACTTATAATGACCCAGGAACAGCTGACTGGATTCAATGATTTCAGTGTTGGAGCGGTCTTCATAATTATGAATGGCAAAGTTGGCGGCATCAGTGCCACGGATTTCCTGCTTGTTGTATTGTGCCGGTGTCAGATTGTGGCGAGTTAATTCCTCAGCTATGCTGAAATGGTGTTTGTCAATTTTCGGGCGTTTGTTGATTTCCTTGCTATTGAGATAGTCATTAATGCTCTCGACAGCAATCGATGCCTGGCCAATAGCAGTGGTTAGCAGGTGGGGGCGTACGGCGTCACCGGCGACAAACTGGCCTGGTTTATTCGCAATCCGGTAATTACTGTCGGCATCAATCAGATGGCGTCCATTATCAAGCTCTTCCAGACCATTGTAGTCACAGGTTTGTCCGGTCGCGCCCACAATCATGGTGCACTCGATTTCGTAGGCTTTATCTTCCATGACGATCATGTTGCCATTGTCCATCTCGACCGGCGCTACTTTTAGTGCACGCGCGTGACCCGTATCATCCAGCATGACTTCCAGCGGTGACAGACTGTCATGAATTTCTACGCCTTCATTTATAACGGCTTTTAATTCATGGGGCGTACAGGGGGCCTGGGAAATGGGGCGGCGGTAAACGATCCAGGCATCCGACGGTTTACGTTGTGCCGCCATGGCCGGGTCGTGGCTGGTTTTGCCCAGGATAACATTTTCCGGTAACTGGTCCTCAGGTACCTGGTCGATATGGCCAATGCGCTTGGCCACCGCCACCACATCCATGGCAGAGTCACCGGCACCTATGACCAGGATACGGCCTGACAGGTATTGCAACTTGCCATTATTGTATGCGCGCAGGAATGACATGGCATCGGTGCAGTTCGGCGCATGTTCTGCCCCAGGTACCGGAACACCACGACCGTCGGGTGTGCCAATGCCCCACAACGTGGCATCGAATTCCTGTTCCAGCTGTTTCATGCTGATATCGCGTCCGACCCGGGTAGAGGTTCTGACTTCCACGCCCATATCCAGGATGCGCTGGATTTCCTTGTCTAATACTTTTCGCGGGGTACGGTAACCGGGTATGCCATACACCATCATGCCACCCAGTTTTTCATATTCTTCAAACAGGGTGACGCTATGGCCTTGTAAGCGCAGGAAATAGGCGGCCGCCAGTCCCGCGGGTCCGCTGCCGACTATGGCAACCTTCTTACCCGTAGCATTACCTGCTGCAGGCAGGCTGAGATTGTTTTCTATGGCCCAGTCGCCGATGTACTGCTCGATAGAATTGATACCCACATAGGTTTCCAGATCGTTACGATTACAGCCATCCTGACAGGGGGCGGGGCAAACGCGTCCCATAACCGCCGGAAAGGGGTTGGATGCTACCATGCGCTGGAAGGCGTATTCCTGCCAGCTGATGCCTTCGGGAGGGGTGTCGATACCGCGAACAATGGACAACCAGCCACGAATATCATGACCGGAAGGGCAACTGCCCTGGCAAGGGGGGGTGCGGTGCACATAGGTCGGGCAGGAATAAGATTCGCCATTCTGTATGGGGGTCTGGTTCCATTTATCTGGTTTACATGCCTGGTCAGTCTCGTTGCGATCCAGATCCTGGTAGCGACGGTGGGTGAATTTTGTATCGGTCACTTATTATAACCCTCTAAAATATATGGGAATTAAGCGGAGATTGCCTAAATGAATAGGCCCAATATAGTCAATCAGTGTGGGTGTCACAACAGAAAGTGGTAATTAATGGGCGGCTTATTGATTTATTTAAAAATGTTGAGCACCTGCTGCAGAAATTTTTGTTGTTGCCTTTCAGTGACGAGTTCTGTTTCATCCACAATCGGTATATTTGGCAAGTGCCGGCTAATAGCCTGTGCGAATAAGCCACTGCCGTAATGAATTATATGATTATCCCTGTCGAACAGAGGAACATCGTGAATGCCACAGCTGGGAGAACGGCTTTTAAAGATGTAGCCGCAAATGTTGTGCAATGAGTCAGGGCGTTGTTCGCAAAATCGCTGCATGTCTGCCGTGACATTAATGCCAGGGTTATCGCGGCCAACCATTTGTGGTTGTACCGGGTCTGCCATTAGCTGCAGTGCTGGCCGTGGCACCGAAAGTCCGATTTCCACCTCAGGACAAACGCTGACCGTTTCGAAATGATGATTAATATATGTCAGCAATGACGGGAAATGTTTTATCTCGGCATCGTAACGCACCTGTTGTCCCAGGATGCAGCTACTAACCGCGATCACTGGTCGGCCTGTCATGAAGAAGCTAACCAGACTGGTTTAAAGGCCAGTCTATGCTCTGCCTTATGAGCATTCGACAGGGGCTTATAGATCTTTAGCATCCTGCTATGTCCATGAACATGAGCATACGGGTTAGTCAGTAATATCATCGTCTTGTCTGGAGGTCGCTAGCCTTTGGCACCCATCTTGATGGCGCGGTCACGGCTTTTATTGGCTTCCACGGCGCGTTGTCCTGCGTCCCAGCCTGGCATGGTCTCAGGCCAGCCGAAGCTGTGCTGTACTACCAGTTCACACAGGGCACTGATATGGTCTGGATGATCATTCAGAGCGGGGATGTAATTGAAGATTTCACCGCCATTACTCAAAAAGATCTCTCGATTTTCCATATTGATCTCCTCGATGGTTTCCAGGCAGTCCGAAGAAAAGCCGGGGCAAATTACATCGATGGATTTAGTACCTTCGATGGCCAGCTGTTTCATGGTTTCATCACAGTATGGTCGCAGCCATTCTTCTCTACCGACCCGGGACTGGAACACCAGTGTCCAGTCTTCATCAGCCAGCTGCAGTTTTTCTACAACCAGTCGGGCTGTTTTCTGGCAGTGGCAGAAATAGGGGTCACCATTCTCGATATAGCGCCTGGGTATGCCGTGAAAAGAAAAAACCAGTAATTCTGGCTTCTTGCCGCGTTGTTGCCAGCTGCGAGTAATACTGTTAGCAAGTGCTTCAATATATTTTGGATGATCGTGATAGCTGTTTATAAAACGCATATCAGGCAACCAGCGCCAGTGGCGCAACTCTTCAGTGACCGCATCAAACACCGAAGCGGTGGTGGTAGCGGAATACTGAGGATACATGGGCAGGATGAGCAGGCGTCTGGCGCCGGCTTTACGTAATCCCCGCAGGCCTTCCGCAATTGGTGGTTTGCCATAGCGCATGGCAGTATCCACGATCACGGTGCCACGTATGCGTTTGCTTAATTGCTTGCCAACCGCTTGCGCCTGTTTCGTTGAAGTAACTACCAATGGTGAGCCCTGTGGCGTCCAGACCTGTTTGTATTTTTTCGCGGAACGGGATGGCCGAAATCTCAGAATGACACCGTGTAAAATAAGCCACCATAAAAATCGAGGGATTTCGATGACTCTTGGGTCCCAGAGAAATTCGGCCAGATATTTTCTAACCGCTTTAGTGGTAGGCGCAGAGGGTGAGCCGAGATTTACCAGTAAAATTCCGATTTTTTCCTGGGGGCCGTGTAGATACTTTTGCTTAGTTTCATGTTTTGGCATTCGAAAAAGTTCTTAAAGGGTGTAGCTGTTAAAAGAATATGGGTATAATTCGTCGGCTAAGGAATCTCTGATCAAGTCGTGCTTGTTTTATCACAACCAGATTTAATCAGAGGCTCCTTAATTTACACCAATTTTGGTGGTAGCGTACAGTCTGCCCAGATAGATGACCAGTTTTAGTGGTCTGTTTGGGCGAAACAGCAATATTTTATGATTGATGGCTGGTGCTTAGTTAACCCTGTCGCAATCATTTATTCAGTTTCATCAGGCAGTTTACGCTGAAATTTCTTCATCTTTAGGCCCGATAGTTGCCGAATTTTAATCCATTGAATTAACAGTGGAATAGTTAGCTGCACACTAGCAGGAGTAATAAGAATGCCAATTAGACTGGCTGTACCAAATGAAATTGTCCCCGGGGAACGTCGCATTGCGCTGGAACCGGGAGTCGCCAAACGCCTGATTGATATGGGTGTAGAGGTTTGTATGGAAAAAGGTGCTGCATTGTCCGCGCATTTTCCGGATTCTGCATTTGAAGGTGTAAAAATTATTGACACCCCCCAGGAACTGTACAAAGACGCAGATCTTATTTTTAAAGTACAACCACCGACCATGGAAGAGCTGGATATGATCAAAGATGGTGCCACCATCATTGGTTTTATGCAGCCTCACAAAAATAAAGAAATCACTACCAAAATGTGTGAAAAGCAACTGGTGAGTCTTGCTATGGAACTGGTTCCTCGTATTACTCGCGCCCAGTCGATGGATGCCCTGTCTTCCCAGGCCGCAATTGCCGGATATAAGGGTGTGTTGATGGGCGCCGACCTGGCCAGTGTGTTCTTTCCCATGCTGACTACCGCCGCAGGCACTATTCGCCCCGCCAAGGTGTTGGTTATCGGCGCCGGAGTTGCAGGTCTGCAGGCAATTGCGACGGCCAAGCGTCTGGGTGCTGTGGTTGAAGCTTATGATGTTCGAAGTGCAACCAAAGAGCAGTGCGAGTCACTGGGTGCCAAATTTGTCGATACCGGTGTCAGTGCCGATGGTGAAGGTGGTTATGCCCGTGAGCTGACCCAGGAAGAAAGACAGCAGCAACAGGATGTACTGGCTCAACACGTTGCAAAATCCGATGTGGTTATCACTACGGCTGCGATTCCCGGTAAGCCATCACCCAAAATCATTACCCGGCAAATGGTTTCCGATATGAAGGTTGGGGCTGTGATTGTAGACCTGGCATCTGAAGGTGGCGGTAACTGTGAACTCACTGAGCCAGGACATACCGTGGATTTTGAAAGTCGTATTACCATTCACGGACCTTTGAATGTGGCCAGTCAGACTCCGGTACATGCCAGTGAAATGTATGCCAAAAACCTGTTTAATCTGATTTCCCCTTTTATTAAAGACGGCGAACTGGAGCTGGACTGGAATGATGAGGTCCTTGCCAAAACAGTATTACTCTGTGAGGGTGTTGTTAAAAGTAATCGTATTAGACGAGAGGAGATAACCAAATGATTGAGGGCTTCACAGCACTTTATATATTTATGTTATCGGCATTTACAGGTTATGAGGTTATCTCACGCGTGCCGGTTATCCTGCATACTCCTATGATGTCCGGTTCTAACTTCGTGCACGGTATTGTACTGGTGGGTGCCATTGTAGTCATGGGGCATGCCAGCACCACACTGGAAATAACGATAGGTTTCGTGGCGGTAGCGCTGGCTGCTGGTAATGCCGTGGGTGGTTATGTGGCTACTGTACGTATGCTTGAAATGTTCCAGTCTGCCAGCAAAGGAGCTGCTAAGTGATGTCTACCTTTGTTCAGATAGTCTATTTTATTACTGCGATATTATTTATTCTCGGACTGAAGAAAATGAGCTCACCAGTGACTGCCCATGGCGGTATTGTGTGGGCTGGAATCGGCATGGTGGTGGCTTCTCTGGCGGCCTTCCTGGAGCCAGGTGTGCTAACTCATTTCAGTGGCTCAGGGAATAATGTGCTGCTGATTATTGTTGCAATTGCCGCTGGTTCAGCAATTGCCTATGTCACCGCCAAACGCGTCAAAATGACCGATATGCCGCAGATGATCGCTGTATATAACGGCATGGGTGGTGGTGCTGCGGCTGCAATCGCCGCAGTGGAGCTGGTTAAACTGGCCGGCGGTCATGCTGGGCTGGATACCACTGCCGTGGTACTTGCCGTACTGGGTGCATTGATCGGTGCTGTGTCCTTCTCTGGTTCTGGTATAGCCTTTGCTAAATTGCAGGGTTTGATGAACAAAACCATTCGCCTGCCAATGCACCAGATAATGAATATTATACTGTTTGCAGCGACCGTAATTACAGGGGCCATGATTGGCTTTGGCGGTGAAACCACGATGGCGCTGGTTCTGGCCTTCTTCGTATTGGCGCTGGTTCTGGGTATCATGGTGACCTTACCGATTGGCGGTGCCGATATGCCAGTGGTGATTTCATTATTTAATGCCTTTACCGGGCTGGCTGTAGCCTTCGAAGGTTTTGTATTGAACAATGCAGCGATGATTATTGCCGGTACCGTGGTGGGTTCTTCAGGTACTTTGCTCACACAGTTGATGGCGAAAGCCATGAATCGCAAGATTTCCAATGTGCTGTTTAGCAGTTTCGGTTCCAGCTCCAGTTCCAGTTCCACTGGGGATGAGGGAATCGAAGGTTCGATGAAAGAAATTCAGAGCTATGATGCTGCCATCATGTTGGCCTATGCCCAGAAAGTGATCGTCATTCCAGGTTATGGCATGGCAGTGGCTCAGGCACAACACAAACTGAAAGAGCTGACACAGCTGCTGCAAGAGCGTGGAGTTACTGTTAAATTTGCTATCCATCCAGTGGCTGGTCGTATGCCCGGGCATATGAATGTACTGTTGGCAGAAGCCGGTGTTGATTACGACATGATCATGGATCTTGATGAAATTAACCCGGAATTCCCCACCGCAGACGTGGCTTTGGTTATTGGTGCTAATGACGTGGTCAATCCGGTTGCTCGCACTAATCCAGACAGCCCTATCTATGGCATGCCGATTCTGGATGCGGATAAAGCCCATAACTGTATTGTCATTAAACGAGGTCGTGGTTCAGGCTTCTCGGGTATTGAAAATCATCTGTTCTATGCCGATAACACACGCATGTTATACGGAGATGGTCAGAAAGCAGTTGGCGAATTAATTACCGGTGTCAAACAGCTGTAATGCCTCTGCTAGCGGCGATCAATCGGATCGCCGCTTTAACTTACCTGTTCATCCAAATATAAAAAGCTGCATCCTGTCGGATTCTGATGAATAGTCTTCAATTGCATATTATACTCATTCTCATATGTGCAAATAATTAATTATAATTGAGATCAGGCTTGTGCAACCTAACAGTGACGTTTTAAAGCTTTCCAAACTGGGGAAAAGGCTACTCAAACAGAGACGCTACAATGATGCAGAAAAGGCCTATCTGGAGGGGCTTGATCTGGAGCCTGGCAACAGTTATATACTGGTTGGGCTGGGCGACCTGTATCGTCTCAGTAAAAAATTCAATAAAGCAATTAGCTACTATTCCCGACTACTGAAGCAGGACGAAAACAATGTTTTTGCACTGCGTGGTATTGGTGATTCCTACCGTGGTTTGCGTCAGGCGGACATGAGTGTCGAATTCTGGAAGCGTTATCTGGAAATTAATCGTGGTGATGTACATGTCATGGTGCGTCTGGCAGATGCCTATAAATCCATGGGCAAAACTGATCTTGCTGAAAAGCTATACCTGGATTCGGTTCGGATTCAGGGCGAAGATCGATACGCATTGATGGGTCTGGGTAATCTTTATTACAAAGCCCATGATGATGAGAGCGCCCTGAAGTATTTTAAAAGACTGCTGGAGCTTGATGGGCACTATGTTGCGGTACTCACTATGGTCGGCAATATTTATCAGCGAAGAAGTGAATATCAGAGTGCAGAATATTATTACAGGAAAGCCACAGAGCTTGAACCGGATAATAGTTATGCCCTCTATGGACTGGGTAATTGCCAGCGTGGTCAGGGTAATTTACAGGGTGCGATAGACCTGTGGAGCCGTATACTTGATATGGAGCCCTATAACCAGAACATACTGAGTCGTCTGGGTGATGCTTATTTCAGTAACGGTGATATGGAAAAATCAAAAACTCTGTATGACCGCTGCCTGGGAATTGATTTTGATGCTTTTGCAATGATAGGTCTGGCCAGAATATTTCGTGCTGAACAGAACTTTGCTGAAGCAGAAGCCTGTTGCAATCGAGTGCTCATGGAAAAGCCGGGTTTCGAACGGGCAATCGAAGAGCTGTCGCTGGTGCTTATTGATAAGGATCATGCGGCGAAATAATATTTTTCGTGGTTAATGGTTGCTGTTGTGCTCGGCTTCTATTAATCGAGTAATTCTTCGCTGTAACGGGCTTGCTGAATAAATAGCTTTGCATCGACTGGCATCCAGGCGCACCAGGAAACGCCTGATGTTCAGTTTCAATAT
>CBDULX010000114.1:0-9873 GCA_965368175.1 uncultured Gammaproteobacteria bacterium
CGAAAAAAACAGCAGATGTGCTGGAAGTATTACAGTTATCAACGAACAGACATGCACCGTTTTGTTATTAACTTAAATTAAAGGGGTCGGCGAAGCTACCGCTCCTCGACAATTGAGTCTTTTCGGGCTATCCATGCATAGCATGTTTTAATTTGATCCTTCTAATTTATTCTGATTTCGCAGGTATAACGAGTTAACGGGGTAGCGCTGATATTATTTGATAAATATAGGCTGGTTTATTGAAAAAAATTCGGTGTGATACTAGATTTTCAAAAAAAGCCCTAAAATTCTAGGGTAGATCCATCTGGATTACTTATCTCGCAGGTAGTTAAACCTTTGTGGAAACATTCACTGTATTGTCTCGCTATTTCTATACGCTGTTTCGTATTAGGATGAGAAGAGAGATAGTCCAGTATACTGGCTTCAGGCTCGCCTTTCTTCTGTTTATTTGTAGAGTTTGTAGCTGTTTGCATATAGCCAGTCATACGATTCATGATGTTAGAAAATACTATAGGATCTCTCTTTACATGTAGCATATGCTTAAACGCAAACAGGTCTGCTTGAGATTCATGCCCTCGTGAGTAGTTGCTGCTTACGAGCAATGAACCTAAACCTGCACCCGTATCGGCGAATCCGTTACTGTCTCCGACTATCATCATCACTGCCACAGCGACAAATGTACTTTCTATTAACATTGTCAGGGAATGACGATGTTCGATATGCCCCATTTCATGTAATAAAACTGCGTCCATCTCTTCCTGACTTTCACATAGCTGCACAAACTTGTCAGTAAGGATAATATCACCCGCAGGCAGGGCTAGTGCGTTGGGTATGCTAAGGTCTGCATCTTTCCATAAGCGAAAATGTAGCTTGTATTTTATCTCATCATTTGACGCAGCAAGAGGAACGATCTGAGACATGAAATGTATTCGTATCTTTTGTTTTTGTTCTTCTGAGATCTTTGATTCTTCAAAGACATACTTATCCAGGAAGTCAAGCGTATTGCTGGCTATGAGTTGATTTGTTTCATGCGGTAAGGCATGGGCAATTTTTTCGCTTGCCCAGGGAACACCCCATTTAAAGAAACCAAAGCCCAGGATTAAAGTCAGGGCTATTGAAGTAATAACCCAATGCATGTTTGATTCGAGTGAGTGAAGAAGCCCTTTTGCTGGCAGCTGTTTTTTAAATGCAAGGTCGATAGCATCATTATCTTGTGTGGCAAAAACAGAGCCGTCTTCTAATGTAATTTTTCGCGTTACATTACCTAATCGGCCTTCAACATCTAAGGTATGCAAAAGAGCACTGTAGTTCATGCCATCTTTTACTTTAAGGATAAAAGAATCTTCTGTCACCAGAAGTGTTGCATCAACCTGTGCAGAGCTTCCTTTTGCATACCATTTCCCACTTATCATGGAATTTTAAAACCCGAGCCCTGCATCTACATCAAAGGCATCACCTATCTGTTCACCAAGTGACGATGTTTCGTTTTGTTTTTGCGTAAGATAGTCGTCAAACCCACTCTCTGAATTTACGTGTGTATTTTCGAGCATAATGCGTGAAGTCCTTACTTTTGCCCAGGGATATGCAAAACCCAAACTCAGAATTACAGCAAAAAAGTTTGTGATCAGTACCCATGCCAAAGGAGAGGCTTTCAATGTTGAGGCAAAAGTGACTTTTTCATCAAGCCTGGTATTAGCATACACATACTTTCGATTCAGTGTCAGTGAGTACGCCATTATAAATATACCGGCCATTATCATCACCAGATAGGCCAGGGATATAACAGGCATTAATAACTGCATTTTTTCTGCCATAAGCTCAGGATTTTGCTCAGCACCATTAAGTGCCATTACTGAATCAAGAGTTCCTGCTGCATAGGCTCCAATGCTAACAACAATAGCAGCTATGAGTATAACAAGTATAGCTAGCGCCACTGTTTTTAATGCAATCATCATAAACTTTTTTATGTGTACATCTGTTTTGAATTCACCTTGCCCATACTGTGAATGATCTACGAAGAACTCCGTATTTTTCTTTTTAATAAAGGCTAGTGAAAAAAGCACAAAGGCAATCATAGCTACCGCAAATATAACTCCCAATAAGACCCCTGTCACACCCCCTAAAGATATTGACATAGTCATGGCTACAATAATTAATACTAATCCAATATATAAAGCGATGGGGTAGGCAAAGAAATTAAGATAGGCACGCCCTATTTTTCCTGAGAAATTAAAATGCACATTTGAAAAACTTGTCATTCTCATATTGAAAATCATACTTCTTAGAATGAGCCAGGGCACGGCCAAAAAGAGAGTAACGACAAGTATGAGACTTCCTGTCGGAGATACCTGGTTAATAATTACATAAAGAATGAGTAAGGTCATTGCAATCAGATAACCAAAGAAAAGCTGCTTACCTGTTGCATGATATTCAAAATTCCTCCCCTCAAGTATGCTGTTTGCATAAAAATAACGATTATTACGCACCTTAGCCCAGGGATGATAAAGACCTAATGTGAGAATTGTTAGCAATACATTAACAATCCATATTTTAAAGTATTCCATTCCACTTCCGTTAAAGCTCAATGCCTTCATTTTTTTCTCCATCCTTTTAATTAGAAACATGTTTATAGTTATGTATGGGAATAATAGACACTCTTTTCGAATAATACAAATCAATGCTTATTTTAAGCAATACTAGAGACTTTGGCTCAAACACCTCAATTTTACTTTACAAACTGGAAGTACAGGGGCGGACAGCTCCCAACAAGTGGGGCCCAATGAAACTTTACGACCAAAAAAGGTCAGGCTCGATTGAAAGGGATGTAAGAAAAATATTTTTGTATCACTATCATGATGTATGATTTACGTGTCATCTCGGCATCAGCTCGGTAATTGCTCCTGCATTACTCTACCACCTATATCCCTATAGGCGTCCTGCGTTGCTCTAATACGCCACATCCATGTGGCTATCCACACGCAAGGACGGCTAAAACTTGAGTGAAACGATAATATAAATAAAAAGTTATTTAAAATAGTGGATAAAGGGGAGGTTCACTACCTCGACATATCCCTGCGCATTTCATCCTGTGCTTCTTTAGCACGCTCACGCTGTGAATCGGGGTCGTTGTATGGGCTATTATGGCTTGAGCAGGATAGCGTTAGCACGGCGAGTATTAGCATAAAACCTGTTATTAGGAATTTGTTCATAATCGTTTACCTGTTTTCCTGTCTGATAGTGTGCTCAGGGTCATTGAGATGGATTTAGTTTACTCTATTCAAATCGGAGGTCTATAACTTTGTATGCTGAAATTCAGGATAATCGGAGACAGACGATTAAACATGGCTACTAATAAACAAAGCTACTAAACTTTGTTCGAGTCTTAGGTCTGGTTGTGATAATAATATATAGGGCTGTCCTCGAACCTTTGACTCGTCCTGGGTATCTGTAACTCAATAGTCCGTTATCAGATACAATGGTGTTATTTTAATATTTATTCTTATCGAGCCTGATTCATGAATGACTATCTCAACCGCGTTGCCCGGCAATTCAACGACATTGCCCCAAAGGTCGATTTCTGGACTTTGCGTTTAAGCTCCGAGACGGGTGAGGCGGTGCGTGTGCGTCAGGGGGTGATGCAGCCGGTGTACAATCATCATGCTTTTGGCGCCATGCTGACGGTTGTGAGTGGTGATGGTTATGGTTATGCCGCGACCAGCGACCTGAGTCCTTCCGGCCTGAAGAAAGCGGCTGCGCTTGCCTGTGACTGGGCACATCAGAGCTCAAAACTGGGCCTGTTAAACGCCCGGGACTATCCTCGGCCGGAAGCCAGGGCTCGCTACCAAACCCCGGTGACATTACCCTGGCATGACATGCCGCTGGATGAAAAGATCCTGCTGCTGCAGGATGCCAACCGGGCGTTGAAGATTAGCGACAGTATTGTCGACTGGTCGGCAACCCTGGGTTACGGCTGTGATGAGATTGTGTTTGTCAGCAGTGCCGGCGCGCATATCGAGCAGCGGTTTGAATATATTCAGCCATCGCTGTCTGCGGTGGCTAACCAGGGCTCGCTTACCCAGTTCCGATCCGGCGGTGGTTATAATTCGTCCCGCCAGGGCGGACTGGAGCAACTGCCACTGCTGGATTTTCCCCAGGCTGCGCCATCACTGGCCGAAGAAGCGGTGGCTTTGTTGAGCGCTGATGAGTGTCCGCAGGGCAAGATGGACCTGGTACTTGCGCCCAGTCAGATGGTGTTGCAGATTCATGAAAGCATTGGTCACCCGCTCGAGCTCGATCGCATTCTGGGCGATGAACGTAATTATGCCGGCACCAGTTTTGTCACCGAGGACATGTTTGGCAGTTATCGCTATGGTTCTGATCTGCTGAATGTGACTTACGATCCGAGTCTTAATGAGCAACTGGCCAGTTACGCCTATGATGATGAAGGCACCCGGGCGCAGCGTGAATACATTATTCGCAATGGCATTCTCGAACGACCGCTCGGCGGTGCAACTTCGCAGGCACGGACAGGCATGCCGGGTGTGGCCAATGCGCGCCAGTCGGTGTGGAACCGGCCGCCAATTGATCGCATGGCTAACCTGAATGTCGAACCGGGTGACAGCTCAGTTAACGATATCATTAGCGGCATTGAGCAGGGTGTTTATATGGAAACCAATCGCTCATGGTCGATCGATGACAGCCGCAATAAATTCCAGTTTGGTTGTGAGCTGGGCCGGGTGATCGAAAACGGTGAGCTCAAAGGGCTGGTACGTAATCCCAATTACCGCGGTATTTCCGCGACTTTCTGGCGTAACCTGGCGGCGGTGGGCAATGCAGACAGCTTTACCGTGGCAGGGGTTAACAACTGCGGTAAGGGTGAGCCCAACCAGGCGATTTATGTCGGCCATGCCTCGCCGCTGTGTCATTTCCGAGATGTGGATGTGTTTGGAGGGGCCCAGTGATGTCAGGTGAGATGCAGGATTATTTTTACGCCCTCAGCGATGCACTGTTCGGCAAACTGCAGGCAGATGAACAGCTGTTACTCGGTTTCTCCGCTGAAGACTCGGATTTTGTGCGTATGAATCACAACCGCATCCGGCAGGCGGGTAGTGTGGCGCAACGCTCGTTATCGCTCGATCTGATTCAAGGCAAACGCCATGCCCAGGCCAGTATCGAGCTTGCGGGTGAACAGGCACTGGACATGGCGCAACTCGATAGCACGCTGAAAAAATGTCGTGAGCAACGCGCGCTGTTACCCGAAGACCCTTACCTGATATTTGCCAACGAGATCAACAACACCGAGTACCATCATGATAATGCAGCCATCAACAGTCATGATGCGGTGCAACAGATCGTGCAGGCCGCCTCGATGGATGGCGGTGACATGGACCTGGTCGGGCTGTTTGCCAACGGTACCCAGTATGCCGGCTTTGCCAACTCGATGGGACAACGTAACTGGCACAGCAGCGCCAGTTTTAATTTTGACTGGAGCTGTTACCTGGCCAAAGAGAACGGCAAAAGCGACAGGGCGGTGAAAAGTAACTATGCCGGGTTTAACTGGCAGCCGGATGTACTGGCGGCAAAAATGGACAGCATTAAACACCAGTTAAGCATCCTGTCGCGGCCGTCCAGAAAACTGCAGCCGGGCAGCTACCGCGCCTACCTGGCACCGGCAGCGGTGAGTGAAATTATCAATATGATGTCGTGGGGCGGGTTCGGGCTGAAAAGCCATCGTACCAAATCAACACCGCTGCTGCAGATGGTCGAGCAGGGTCGCACACTGGACTCATCGATATCCCTGCGTGAACATCATGCCCGTGGACTGGCGCCCATCTTTACCGGCAAGGGTTTTATCAAGCCGGACCAGGTGCAGTTAATCCGCGATGGCCGTTATCAGGATTGTCTGGTCGATTCCCGCAGTGCCATGGAATACGAGCAGGTGACCAATGCCGATGTCGAATTCCCCGGTTCACTGGAACTGGCGGCGGGTGAGTTAAACAGCGAGGATATTCTAAAACAGCTGGATACCGGCCTCTACATCAATAACCTCTGGTACCTGAACTTCTCCGACCGCAGCGCCGGCCAGATAACCGGCATGACCCGCTTCGCCTGCTTCTGGGTGGAACAGGGAGAAATACAGGCACCGATCAATGTGATGCGCTTTGATGACAGTATCTATCACCTGTTCGGCACCAGCCTGCTGGGTTTGACTAAAGAGCGTGAAATGATTCTTAATCCTGGCACCTATGGCCAGCGATCAAATCACAGTATTGAATTGCCGGGTGTACTGGTGAGTGGCTTACGGCTGACGTTGTAGTAATCGGAAAAGTACGGGGTCGGACAGACTCGATGTGTTTGGCAAAAGATTGGCGTTACAATGGTTTTTAAAGCTATCGGTTTTTAATCGTTTAATAATTACGAAGTCAAAGTGCATTTATTGGTTTATACGGGGGTGTTTAAACAATGTCAGAATTCTTTTTCAATTACGGACTATTTTTAGCAAAGACAGCAACGATTGTGGCTGCGATTGTTACAGTTGTGTTGTTTATATTTATTATGGCAGGTAGAAAGCAGACAGGTAAAAAAGAATCTTTTGAAGTCAAGAAATTAAATGAAAAATATGACGATATGGCAATGGTGATGAACACCAGCATGCTGCAAAAAGATGGATTAAAGAATTATCTGAAAGAGGAAAAAGACAAGCTAAAAGGGATACATAAAGACAAAAAAGACAAGGATCATAGAAAACGTATCTATGTATTGAATTTCCACGGTGATATTCGTGCTTCAGCAGTATCATCTCTTCGTGAGGAAATTACCGCTATTTTAATGGTTGCTACCGAAAATGATGAGGTGTTTTTGCGACTGGAGAGTGGTGGCGGGGTTGTTCATGGCTATGGGTTGGCAGCTTCCCAACTTATGCGGTTACGGGAAAAAAATATTCCGCTCACTGTTTCAGTGGATAAAGTGGCGGCAAGCGGTGGTTATATGATGGCTTGCGTGGGTAATCGTATTATTGCTGCACCGTTTTCTATCATAGGTTCGATTGGGGTGATTGCACAAATACCCAATTTTCATAGAGTGTTAAAAAAACATGATGTCGACTTCGATCAGTTTACGGCTGGGGAATTTAAAAGAACTGTGACGATGTTCGGTGAAAATACCGACGAAGCTAAGGCTAAATTTCATGAAGAAATAGAAGATATTCACGTCCTGTTTAAAGATTTTATTGTTCAACACCGGCCCGATATCGACATCGTTAAGGTAGCTACCGGAGAAAGTTGGCCAGGTACACGTGCCATGGAACGGAATCTGGTCGATGAATTAAAAACCAGTGATGACTACTTGCTGGAAAATAGTAAATACGCCGATATTTTTGAAATCAGTTATGTGAGTAAGAAGTCATTGATTGAAAAAATAGGGTTTCAGTTTCAGCGACTATACGATAAATGGCAATATAGATCATAGTAACAGGGTCAGCCAGCTCCTGAACATCCTTTTCTCGCTGCATAAGACAGCCATGTTCAAAGCACACGTAAGTTACTGTATAACTGATATAAAGTACTTGAAATAAAGCTATGTAGGGGCTTAAATGCTCTTTTATATGGATGAAATGATTGCTTTAAGAAATAAAAGCGGCAGTGCCCTTAAAAAAACAGAATCTTTCAATTATGAGGAATGAAGATGAAAAATATCATGACAGGTATCTCAATACTAATATTGATGGCAATATCAGGAAGTGTGCTGGCGGAGTCTACTTTACTGCGTTTGTATACTGATCGTGAAAAGGGTGATACCAAATATTATGTTATCAATCCCTCTAATATTAATTACCTGGAATGGGATGAGGATGACAAAATCATGACGATTATTACACCTGATACCAGGACTGGTGAATCCAGGTTTCTGGTGCCCATACAATCAAATAAAGATGCTGAAAAATTCATTGAGATACTTATGGGTAAAAGCGCCAATAAATGGCTTGACGCGGATCATAAATAATTGAAGAAAAACATGCCTGTAGTTAAATCGTCCGTTTTATTGGGGGAAGCTCAGGTAAATTTAATTTGAGTAATATGAAGTATACGATCCCAATTTTATTTCTTGCTCACTTTTGAAGGTTAACTGCTATTTTGAAACCCGGGCCTGATACCAGTCTACTGGACAAATTGCCGTCTATTCTTAAGCAGAATTTAGATAAGAGCCTCTGTACCTGTATGGATGTGCCAAAGATGGATGTGATTAATGCTATTGCCAATGGCGCGACTACGGTGGATGAAGTCAAGAAACAGACCTATGCTGCGACGGGAGCAGGTTGTTGTCTTCAACAGGTCGAACGGTTGATTGAATGTTTGTGTGCACCTGAACCACGTCGAAAGCGCAGACGGCGTTCTAAACAGTCGGGCTAAGATCAGGTCTTGCCTTTTGCTAACAGCAAGTCAAGACGCAAGACCTGCCTGTGCAGTTGGAATAGAATGAAGTCCACTTAATTAATAAATAGGATAGGGATATGCTGTTTCGAGAATCACCCGAAAAATTCTGGAATCTGATCGCGTCAAAATATGCTGCATCGCCTATTTCTGACATTGCGGCTTACGAGAAGAAGATTGAGAAATTAAAATCCTGCGTGTCACCAGAGAATCATGTGTTGGATATTGGTTGTGGTACCGGTACCCAATGTGGTGATCTTGCCAACAATGTAAAGCAAGTAACAGGTATTGATATCTCCAGTAAATTACTGGCACTTGCAGAACAGAGGATTGTCGAACGTAAATTTGAGAATGTTAAGTTTATACAAACCACAGTTTTTGATAAGTGTTTTGAGCCTGATAGCTTTGACGTGGTAATGGCCTTTTATGTACTGCATTTTATCGAAGATATCGATGAGGTTGTCAGGCGTATATATGTTTTATTGAAGCCAGATGGTTTGTTTATTCTAGAGACCGCGTGCCTGGGTGAGAAAAATAAAATCATGGGAAAATTTCTGCGATTAGCCGGCAAACCTGGGTTATTGCCATTGATTAATCTGTTAACAACTCAGCAGATTGAGCAGACGCTTGAACAGGCTGGCTTTAGTATTGTTGATAAAGTTAAATTCAGCGAGTCAATTGATGAATATACGCTGATAGCTAAAAAGCTATAACAGGCCAAGAAAATGGCCATATATCTCATATAAATAGATATACTGCCACTTGATGCAAAATTTTGGGTTGAGAATAAAACCTATAGTCGATAAGATTTCGTAGCGCGATTTCATTATCGATCAGTAAAGATTCGTTCATTCCCCAATGGTAATGGACGACATGCGCGTATTATGGGTGTCCAGATAAGAACATTGGAATACACTGGCAAATGATGGCAGGATACGACTATGGAAATACTACTCACTAAAATCGCGAATAATACTTTGCAAACCTGGCTGCTATCTCTGGCTATTGCTATTTCGATAGCGCTGGTTATCAGTATGGCCCGTTTTATTGCGGTCAAACAGCTGAAACGATTAACTGCCCAGTTTCCTTCACCTTATCTGATTACACTGGTGGCTATGCTCAAACGCACCAGGTGGTTATTCATTCTCATCCTGTCTTTGTTCTTTGGCGCACTTGTATTAAAACTCCCTGTTAACGTGCGCTCCATTATTAATTCTGTGCTCATTGTAGTGCTAATCATTCAGGCAGGTCTATGGGTGTCGGTAGCTCTTCGAGTTAGCATCGAAGAATATCGCAAGGAACAGTTAACAAAAGATCCGGCCAGTATAACCACCCTCAATGTTATTAATTTTATTGGCAAGATTGTTATCTGGACGGTCGTTTTCCTGCTGATTCTGGATAACCTGGGTGTCAATATTACTACGCTGATTGCCGGGCTGGGTGT
>CBDULX010000115.1:0-9859 GCA_965368175.1 uncultured Gammaproteobacteria bacterium
AGGGAACCTCTGATCAAGTCATGATTGTTTTATGCTGGCTAAAAGCGTCCAGATTCCCCCCGAAGTTCGTTGCAATAGAATAACTATTCCGTCTCACTTGATGAAAAATCTAAATATTCATCGCATACTTTTATTACCAGATTTAATCAGAAGTTCCTTAGTATACCAACATATGGGGTTTCTGAATATTTATGGCCTGCTGTGGTAATTACATAAACCTGTAATAATCAGGGAACAACTGCTCAACTTGTGATTATTTTTCCAGTAAAAATTAATCAGGAATTGATTAAATTCCCTGGATGGGTGTTTGAATTAATGGGAAGGTGTGGCCAGTGCCGCCCTTTTTTGTGTGATTGCAGAAAGATGAGTTATTGCCGATTAGTGGTATCTTCATGGCGTTGCTGGTCAATCAGTAACAGTGCATTACGGATTTCCGGGTGTTGTTCCAGTACCAGTTCCAGATCGGCGCGTTTAAGTTCGTATAAAGTGCAGGGCGTTATCGCATGGGCCGAAGCACTTCGAGATTTACTTTCCAGTAAGGCCATTTCCCCAAATACATCTCCGGTAATTAATGTTGCCAGCTTACGGCAACTGCCATCGTCTTCTCGGGTAATGCGTACTACGCCACGGGCAATTAAAAACAGTGAATTGCCAGTGTCACCCTGATGGATGATGATATCTCCAGGGTTGAATATATTTAAAACCATTCGTTCGGCCACTGATGTGAATTCCTGTTCCGGCAGATTCTTAAAGAAAGGGGTCTGTCGTAAAAGTTGCTCTGGGTCGACTTTTAGTTTGGCGACCTCCAGGCCACGCAAATCCCGGAGTCGTTGTAGCAATTCCGAATGCATCTCATCGGCCAGGTTGCCGGACAGAGTACCGTATTCCTGTTGCTGGGAAGTGTGTTCGTCTTCAGCATTGATGGCCAGTCGTCTACACATTCGTTCCTGGGTGGCAGTGACAAATTCCGGAAACTGTTCAGCAAAGAGGTCCAGTTGTTCAGTGGCCTGCTGGTGCCATTTTTTGTATTTGCTGCGTACTTCTTCTACGACATCCGGGCGCATGGATTCAATTTCGGTTAAATGATCGATGCGATCCAGAACATAGTTACTGGCAATGTAGTGGCCCCAGACAATTTCGTAGTCTCTGGCAATGCGCGCGAGTTTGAAGCGCTGGCTGATGTAATGCAGCAATAGAATTTTATCCATGAACCGGTACAGAGCATGTTCAATCCGGCGTTTTAAAGGATGGGAGTGTACGCGCTGGAATTTTCCATTGTAACGAATGGCATCGATTTGCAGTGCAATTACCAGCAATTGTTCACGGAAAGCGCCTTCGCTGAGGTGGCCTTTATTGAACATATCAACATACTTGTTGCGCTCTTCGGTCAGCGCGCGAAGGTAGAGCATATTAAGTTCCTGTTCCTTGCTTAACTCGTTTTGACTAATGGTTTCGAAGTTGTATCTGAGATTTTGGATCTGGCTTTCGCATTCGTTATGCAGACGCAGGGTTACTTTGTTGGAAAAAATGCCAGTGTTGGCCATGTTCTGTACACGTTGTTTAGCTTCCAGTTTGCCATCAATGCTAACTTCAAGCTGTACCAGTCGGTCGGTGACCGAACTCTGGCTAAGACCCAGCCACTGCATCAGGCTTTTAATGCTCAGCCCCTGTACCAGTAACGTGAACATCACTACTCCCATAACCAGAGCTATGAAGGTGTCTGAATATTCAAATTTCGGCAGGCTTAATACAATGGCCAGCGCGATGGCGCCACGTAAGCCACCCCAGAAAATAACGTGCTGATAGGAGCGACTAACCGGGTCTGAGGAGGGCAGTCGATTGAGCAGGGGCATTAAACCATAAATAATGGCAGCCCTTGCCAGTAGCATGGCCAGGATTACCCAGAGCAGAAGATCGAAAGAGTCCCAAACAGCTGCGAGTTCCACTTTTAAACCCACCAGTAAAAAAATCAGCGCATTGGCAATAAATGCCAGGTATTCCCAGAAGTGTTCCAGGTAGTTCCGCACCGATGGCGATACTTTCATGCGCCCCCAGCTGCTCATGACCAGTCCTGCGCCTACGGTGGCCATAACACCACTGACATGGAACAATTCTTCTGCCAGCAGGAAAGACACATAAGCCAGCACCGTGGTGAGGGTAATTTCGATAAAGTGATCGGATTCCACCGCCGCCAGTAAGTAACCGGTGAATACACCCAGTATCCAGCCAGTCAAAAAACCGCCGATGAACAGGATGAAAATATCACTAATGCCATGAAATACTGTATCCCATGACAGGGTACCAGCCAGCACCACTCCGATTAATAGTCGTGATACCACTATGGCCGTGGCGTCGTTAAACAGACTCTCACCTTCTATTAATATGGTGAGACGCCTGGGGGCTCCCATTTTCTTGAACAATGCCACCACCGCCACAGGGTCGGTGGCACTGAGTATGGCGCCCAGCAACAGGGCTGCACTCAGGGGTATGGAAGTTGTCCAGTGGACAATAAACCCAATGAGGATAGTGGAGATTAACAGACCGGGAATAGCCAGCAGCAACACAGGCCATAAATTGCGCCTTAATTGACGAGCATCGAGATTGAAAGCCGATTCGAAAATGAGTGTCGGCAGGAATACATACAGAATCAAATCCGGTGAAATATCAACCTGGCTCAATAGCACGTGAAGTACTGGCTGCTGGTCGGCCAGCAAAGATAACATAATGCCGACCATTACCAGAATGATGGTGAAGGGTAGTTTGATGCGTTTGGTCAATGCCAGAATGCCAGCGGAAATTAGCATCAGAGTAACAATGGCGGTTACTATGGTGGCCACTTCTGAGTTATTGAGCATTACCGGCTACCAGCATTCTGTCGGCGAAATTGTATCTGTCATTAACCGATTTTTATGTAATAGAACTTTGCCTGTTATGAGCTGGATCAATAATAAACCTATCAGGACTGTATAAGTTTATTAGCCACTGACGTCAATAGGTTGTTGAATTTGCTAATGGTTGCTTCAGTTGTTGAATGAAAAATTCTTATCTATAAATAATTGAATGCATTTATCAACAACCGTTGGGTCATAAAGAATTCCCCGATTTATTTCTAGTTCGTTTAAAGCCGCTTCTATACCTAAACCAGGGCGATAAGGTCGATGGGAGGCCATGGCCTCGACTACATCGGCCACGGCCAGAATCCTGGCTTCCAGTGCTATTTCATCACCAGCAAGTCCCTGAGGGTAACCAGAACCATCCAGGCGTTCGTGATGCTGAAGTACAATTTCATTGACAGGCCAGGGGAAATCTACGCCTTTGATAATTTCGTAACCCACTTCTGGGTGTGATTTGATAATTTCAAATTCAGCGTTTGTCAGCTTGCCTGGGCGAGTCAGTATTTCTGAAGGTACATAAATTTTGCCGATATCATGGATGAGGGCACCTAACATGATGCCATTGATCTGATCTTCCGGCAGGTCCATTTCTTTGGCTATGGCTGTAGCCAGTTCAGCAACGTTTCTTTGGTGGCCGGCGGTATAGGGATCGCGTTTTTCCATAGATGTGGCGATGGCCTGGATGGTGGAAACCAGAGAATCCTGCAAACGCTGGCTGCCAAGGTGTTCTCTTTGTTCCAGATCCTTACGATGTTCATGACTGCGTAGAGTGACTATGCCGTAAGATAAATCTGCGGCGAGTTCACTGAGCAGTTTTACTTCATCATCATCAAAAGCTGATGACTCTTTTGCCAGAATAGTGATGCTGCCAATGGCCTGGTCCTTGTTTATAATGGGAAAACATATGAGGGCAGTGCAGTCATATTCTCTGGCCATCTTTACCCAGGGCAGGTTGCTCTGTTCAATGGGTATGTCATGGATGATAAAGGGGGCCTTGCGGGTGATGGCTCTGATTTCCGGTGATAGAGGCAGTTCATTATCTGCCGTGTCTTCTTCCCAGCCATTGGCAAGCATTTGAAAGTAGCTGTCTGAGAAACCAAACTGGGAAACCGGATGCAGGTGTTTCACGCTGCCTTCTTCCTCCAGGTAGCAGACACAGCTCATAGGGTAGCCGCCGTCCTCAACAATGTTTTGACATATCTCGTCCAGTAAATCCTGCTCGGTGTGTGCATGAATAAGTATGTGATTGCAGTTACTTAATGTTTTTAAAGCGCGATTGACCCTGTCAAGGTTGATTTCTGCCAGCTTGCGCTCGGTGATATCATCATAAACGGCAACCACCTCTCCGGTTTTTAAACGGTAGATAGCGTTTTCACGCCAGCCTTTTATACGACCATCCTGGTAAAAAAATACAGGGAAATTTTCCGGTTCACCGCTTTTCCATATACGTTTTAATGTTTCAGGGAAACCGGTGTCTTTTGCTGCTGGGAATACATCGAGTAAGCGATGATTAATAACATCTTCTTTCTTAAGTTGTTCAATGGTTTCGCCGGCATGATTAAAATCAGCAAAGATAAAATCATTGCCGTCATCGATGGCCCTGAAAACGGCAACGCCACTTTTGATATTATTAAACAGGTCACTATAGCGAGCCTGACTATCTTCAAGTTTTTTCTGAATGGACTTTTGTTCCGTGATGTCAGAGGCGGTACCAAATACTTTCAGGGGCGTGTTGTTTTCATCACGCTCTATAGTGCCGCGGTCTGCAATCCATCGATAATGTTTGCCATCTTTATGCCAGACTCGATATTCAATATCAAAGGCTGTAGCTTTCGAATTGAAGAATTTTTTCATGCTATCAAAAACACGTACAGCGTCATCTTTATGGATTTGGTGTTTCCATTTAGTGGGGTCGTTGATGAAATCATCCGGGGAGAAACCCAGTATTTCCGACACCGCATTACTGACAAAGGGCGTGGAAAAGTTTTCAGGTTTACCCTGATAGATAATGTCGGGTACGGTATTAATGATATGGTTTAGATATTTCCTGGATTCTTCGAGCTCTGCAATTAACTGTTTACGCTGCAGGCCAACACCAATCTGGCGGGCGATGGCTTCCAGGAATGGTATTTGTTCAAAACTGTATTTTTTGCTTCGGTTCAGAGTGGCTACAAATAACACGCCTTTAACTATATTATCAATGGATATGGGTATACCAATAGCACTCTGGATGCCGATTTTGATGTATTCAGAAATGGTTTTACTGTGTTTCGGGTAATTTTCTACAACCTGGGTTTTTCCTGATTTAATAATCTGACTGGTCAGTCCTTCGTCGATATTATAGGGTTGTAACAGTTTCTCGAGCTTGTCTTCAGCTAGACCGGTATGCCAGTGGTGATAAATTTTATTGTCAGTATCATTGAGCAGGCAAATGAAACCAATGTCTGATTCGGTTAGATTCACCGATGCCTTGATTGCAGAATTGCCTACGGCATCCAGGTCAGTCTTGGTGGATAAATCTTCAATCACCGCATGCAGAGTTTCTACCTGTTGTGTCGCTCTGTTGATTGCACGCAGGTCCAGATAGTTTTTTACAAAACCAGTGATTTTCCCATCTGCATCCTTGATAGCGGCTGCGCTGAGATAGACCGGAATATTATGTCCATCCCTGGATTTTCTCAGGATGTTTCCAGACCAGGGGCTGTCATTCTGCAGAATATAATCGATAATTTTTTCATGCTCGGCCTCGGCAATTTTTCCGGTGGTGGATAACAATGACAGTGGACTGCCCAGAATTTCATCTTTCTTATACCCAAACAGGTTACAGAATGCCGAGTTGGTATAGGTTATTTCATGCTGATTGTTCAATATCAGCACGGCCTCTGCCGAGTGCTCCAGGGCTTCATTCTGGTTCCGGGTTTCTGCTTCAAGGCGACGTTGTTCTGTGACATTGTGGAAAATATGCACCGAGGACACATAATTTTTATTCACATCCTGGATCGGGAATGAGCGTGAAATGAATACCTCTCCGGTATCCAGGGTAATATCCTCCTGTTGCTCGCAATGCAGGTTCAGGGCTTTTATACAGCTCGGCATAGGGCCTAATCCGCGAGGGAATAGCTCCCAGTACAATCGACCTTTGAGTTCGGTTATGGGCGTTTCTGCGATATCGGCGTAGGCCTGGTTGGCCAGTACAATTCTGAACTGCTGATCATGGACAAATATCGGATCCCTGATGGCGTCAATCACCGTCAGCCATTCATGCAATGATGTAGTGTGGTGATTTTGAGGGTTTATCTGATTGTGGCCACGTTGTTCGATCACGAGTCTGTCTGCGAGGTGATCTCGTTCAGATTTGACCTTGTCGAGTTCGCTTTTTAACTGTGCCAATTCGTTCTGGACCTGTTCTGCGTATTTGTCCATATATCTGGATTGACCTATCGTGAAGACCATAAAGTTTAGGGTGAACAGATAGAGGTACTATCTGGGCACCTTAAATAAGCTTAGTATAAAACTGGCGGTTTTACCCGGCTGATGGGCTTTTCGGAATGTCATATTGATCAAATAACCGGGTTTTCAGATAGCCGGTTATTTGATGGTTTTTTAGTACTGGCCCAGGTTGCAAGAATTGTTGCGACGGCGGGTTAAATTATTGATATAATGTGCGGCTAATTTATTAACCCTGTTTAATGGTCTTTGGTAGGGATCATTAACGAAGCAAGTGACCCCTTGTATCGGTCACCACTGAAGCCAGGAGCACACAATATGCCTGTTATTACTCTGCCTGACGGAAGTCAGCGCACTTTTTCATCCCCTGTGACTGTGTACGATGTAGCTGCCGAAATCGGCCCCGGTCTGGCCAAGGCCACTCTGGCGGGTAAAGTCGATGGCAAGCTGGTGGATGCCTCATATGTTATAGACAATGATGCCGCCTTATCCATCATTACCGACAAGAATGACGAAGGACTCGAGGTTATTCGCCATTCCGCCGCCCACCTGCTTGCGCAGGCGGTTAAAGCCCTGTACCCCTCGGCTCAGATCACCATCGGCCCGGTAATCGACGATGGCTTTTTTTACGACATTGATTATGAGCCCCGCTTTAGCCCTGAAGATCTGATCGCCATTGAAAAGAAAATGGAAGAGCTGGCCAGGGCCAATTTCAAAGTCGAGCGTTCGGTGAAGAGTCGTGATGAAGCGGTAAAATTTTTCCGCGATATGGGTGAAGAGTACAAGGCGCAAATTATTGAAGGTATTCCGGTCAATGAAGATCTGTCACTGTATCAGCAGGGTGATTTCATCGATCTCTGTCGCGGGCCTCATGTACCCAGTACTGGCAAGATCAGGGCGTTTAAACTGACCAAGCTGGCTGGAGCCTACTGGCGCGGTGACTCCAAAAATAAAATGCTGCAACGTATTTACGGTACTGCCTGGGCGGATAAAAAGCAGTTGAAGGCCTATTTGCGTCGTATCGAAGAAGCAGAAAAGCGTGATCATCGAAAAATCGGCAAGCAACTGGGTCTGTTCCATACCCAGGAAGAGGCACCGGGCATGGTGTTCTGGCATAAGGATGGCTGGGATCTGAACCTCACTATCCAGAATTACATCCGACATCGTCTGCGTGATCACGGTTACCAGGAAATCAACACACCCCAGGTGGTGGATCGCAGTCTGTGGGAGAAATCCGGCCACTGGGATAAATTCGGTGACATGATGTTTACCACCCACTCGGAAAATCGCGATTATGCGGTTAAACCCATGAACTGCCCCTGTCATGTACAGGTGTTCAACCAGGGCCTGAAGTCTTATCGCGATCTGCCGCTACGGCTGGCGGAATTCGGTTCCTGCCATCGTAATGAGCCGTCCGGTACCCTGCATGGTTTAATGCGTGTGCGCAATTTTGTGCAGGATGATGCGCATATTTTCTGTACTGAAGAGCAGATTCAGCATGAGGTGTCGGCGTTCATCGACCTGACCTTTGATGTGTACAGGGATTTTGGCTTCGACAATATCGAAATCGCCCTGTCCACTCGTCCTGAGCAGCGAGTCGGCTCCGATGAAGTCTGGGATCAGGCAGAAAAGGCCCTGGAAGAATCATTAAAAGCCAAGGGCCTGGAATACACGCTGCAACCCGGTGAAGGGGCTTTCTATGGGCCGAAGATTGAATTCACTCTGAAAGACTGCCTGGAACGCGGCTGGCAATGTGGCACCATGCAGGTCGATTTCTCCATGCCAGGACGTCTGGATGCCCAGTACGTAGCCGAAGATGGCAGTCGACAGGTGCCGGTGATGTTACATCGGGCGATTCTGGGTTCGGTGGAGCGATTTATCGGGATTTTGATCGAGCATTACGAGGGTAAATTTCCGCTCTGGTTATCGCCTTCCCATGCCGTAATTCTCAATATTACCGACCATCAGGCCGAATTTGCCAAAAAAGTTGAAAAAAAGCTCCATTCTCTTGGCTTTAAAGTGAAAGCGGACTTGAGAAATGAGAAGATCGGCTTTAAAATTCGCGAGCATACATTACAGCGGGTTCCCTACATGCTGGTTATAGGTGATCGGGAACTTGAGAATCAAAGCGTAGCCGTGCGTTCACGCGATGGGAAGGATCTGGGGTCGATGTCAGTTGATGACTTTGCCAAAGGTCTCGCAGTTGCCATCGAGAGCCGCGGTTTCGCTATTTTGGAGGAATAAAATATCGCTGCCGATAAGAAAGTTCTTATGAACGATAAGATCACTTACCCTGAAGTAAGGGTAATTGATGCTGAAGGTGAACAGGCTGGAATACTGAAGATTGAAGACGCACTAATACTGGCTCAGAAAGCCGATCTCGATTTAGTAGAAGTATCCCCCAATGCTACGCCTCCAGTATGTCGGATTATGGATTACGGCAAATTCAGGTTTGAAGCCAAGAAACAACTGGCGGCAAACAAGAAGAAGCAGAAACAGGTCCAGGTAAAGGAAATCAAATTCCGCCCTCGCACCGAAGAGGGAGATTACCGGACCAAACTCAAGAAACTGATTTCATTTCTTGAGAATGGCGATAAAGCAAAAGTTACATTACGCTTTCGCGGTCGTGAATATGCCCATCAGGAACTGGGTTTGAAGCTACTGGAGCGCGTCGGAGCTGATCTGGAAGAATACGGCATCATTGAACAGATGCCTAAAATGGAAGGTCGTCTGATGGTGATGATGCTGTCGCCGAAGAAGGCAAAGTAGTAAAGCATTACTTAAATGGCTGATACGAAGCATCAGCCATCTGTAATACGTGGTTTATCAGGGATCCACGGCCCTACAGGGCAAAAACCCGAAAATAATCACCCTGTACTTGTCTATTTTAGATTGAGTCCGGGTCTTTTAAAGTATTATTTTGGAGCAAACAATGCCTAAGATGAAAACTAACCGTGGCGCTGCCAAACGGTTCCGCCGCACTGGGTCTGGCGGTTTTAAACGTGCCCAGTCTTTCCGACGTCATATTCTGACCAAGAAGTCGACCAAGCGTAAACGTCATTTACGCGAACCTTCACAGGTTGCCGCGAGCGATGTTCGCATGGTTAACCGTTTATTACCGTACGTATAAGGGGTCGGAATCATGGCTAGAGTAAAACGTGGTGTACAGGCGCGAGCCAAACACAAAAAAGTAATGGCGAAAGCCAGGGGTTATTACGGTGCGCGCAGTCGTGTTTATCGTGTAGCTCATCAGGCGGTTATTAAAGCCGGTCAATATGCATTCCGTGACCGTCGTGTCAGGAAACGTGAATTCCGCAAACTGTGGATTACTCGTATCAATGCGGCAGCTCGTGAATTCGATATGTCCTATAGCCGATTTATCGATGGTCTGAACAAGGCTGAAATCGAGATTGATCGTAAAGTGCTGGCCGATATCGCTGTTTTCGATAAAGTCGCATTTGGTCAACTGGTTGATGCAGCCAAAGCTGGCCTTGCTAAAGCGGCGTAAGATTTAATTT
>CBDULX010000116.1:0-9752 GCA_965368175.1 uncultured Gammaproteobacteria bacterium
TTACCGCAATACCTTTCAAGCCACGACCGAATGGCAAACGCTGCGTATTCCGTTTCGTGACTTCAAACCTTATCGTACAGACGCAGCACTTGACATCAGTAAACTCACACGCATCGGCCTGGTTGCGATTGGTCGAGAGTTTAATGCAGATTTATGTGTGGCCAGGGTTGGTTTTTTTCGTTAGTTTTCTGTTAGCCGACGACTAATTTCTCAAGTTCTTTAACTGTCATCTGGACTATTATTCACTTTCAATAATCCGGCTCGATAACAGGCGAAACCTGATTTCAGGATTAACACTGCAATCAAGAATGGAAGCACTAATATTATTTCTAGAATTGAAATGAAAAATGTGGCAATAAACCTTATTAAACCAGGGATGTTAGAGCCATAAATCCTGTATATAGTTAGATAATCCATATGACAACTGTCCTTAGCAGTAAAATTCCTGTAGAAAAGACCTGCTCGACCCCAGACTTTAGTCTGTATACTTATGATATGAATTGAAGCCAGTCTGAAAACTCTTATAGGGATAAAACCAGATTCATTAATCAACTACATTACAATGCGTATAAAATTAGAATCAGAGCAAAGACCACACTGATATACGAATACATTTGATTCTATCAGCCTGATGCCTTGTGTTTTCACTCCGATCCTAATTTTTTTTACTAATACATTAGTACACAGAGATGGCGCCTATCAGACGATTGTGCGCCGGCGTTCCATTCCAAAAACCTCCAAGCGGACAAGAGTATGCCTGCGAACGATCAAACGCTATGTAATACGTACCAGGAGAAGAAGGTGCAGTTAAAGTAACTGAGCCTGAACTTGAAACTCCAGTAGGACCGGGTATCCCATTATAAGCACAAGCCTGAGGTAAACCTGAACCTGCTAGTGTAACTACACCAACTTGAATTTGGTCGATACAGCCAGGGCAAGATGTATCGACAATCCAATAGTCAAATTTCACACTAAATGCAGTGCCGGGTGATACATGTAACTGGTTGCGCCCCGAACCTGCGACATCAACACTGGTAATGGCAACCACTCCGATATTGGCACCAATTGTTAGAGTTGGTGGTCCGGCAGGCCCCACTGGTCCTGCTGCTCCATTGATTCCATCCGTACCATTATCACCTTTATCACCCTTTAGTCCTTGTTGACCCGTAAGGCCCATGGGGCCTATAGGCCCCTGATCACCTTTCTCGCCTTTGTCACCCTTTAGTCCTTGCTGACCTATAGGCCCCATGGGGCCTATAGGTCCCTGATCACCCTTGTCACCTTGTGGCCCCTGCGCACCGGCATCACCCTGCGGTCCTTGTAGACCCATCGCCCCAATTGTCAGATCATAGGAAGCATATTTATGCCTGGAATGACCGCTTGATATCTTGAGCTTGTAATCTCCATCGTTGATAACTCCTACAAAACTAGCAACTATGTAGTCATCACTGAAGCAGATGGAGCATACACTTAGTGAGATACCCGAGTCCAGAAGCTCAACATTTGGTGCCTCTTGACCAGCCAAATTATAACCAGAGATCATTATCTCGTTAGTAGTAAAGTCAACCTTCACACTGTTAATTTGTGCCGTTTTATGTGAATCTTCATCTTCATCTCGATCATCATTATCACCACTTGCATATACCATTGATGTCATGCTTAGAGCAGTAAACACCAGAAACAATTGTGTCGTAACGAACTTATTTATTTTTTTATTCATATCATCAATCTCCATCTGATTAAGATTAACCTAATTTAGTTAACAAAATAGAACAAAGGGGGGGACTACGCATAATACTAATAAATTAGAATATCACTTGCTGACCCCTGGCTTTATGTTCTAACATCGATTTTGTTGAATACTTTCTATGAATTCATACATGTAAATTATCCATACACATGCATTTCATCATCCAGTGAACATGCTGTGCGTTAAAATCTAATTCGTCTATTAGACAAAGGTCTGTATCGACCCCAGACTTTAGTCTGTATACAAATGAAGCAGATTAAAGGTACACTGATAAATCACCCTAAAAATGCGATGAACAAAAATTGTTAAAATATAATTAATAAAGTTAAGTTATGCACGATTGGGTATTTATCAGGGAGACCATCAATAGTGAACGCTATTTTAAATAGAATAGAACAGGGTCAAAACCATAAAATACTGATCGAACAGCTTAAAGCCCTTTATCAGGTTACATTGCCCATCCTTGCCAGTAATCTGGTGATCAGTTTTGCATTGTTGTACGGACTTTGGGATGTCGCTTCGCACGCTGCACTAATAGTCTGGATGAGCATGATGCTTAGTGTGATTGCAATACGATCTTTACTCTATTTCATCTATCGACATCACATCGAACTGGGACAAACTCTTCGGCTCATCCCGTATATTGTTATTGGCAGTGCTATTTCAGGCCTATTATGGGGTATTGGTGCTGCACTATTGTTTCCTGCGCTGCAACTGGAACACCAGTTGTTTATACTTGTAGTCCTTGCAGGCATGGGAGCAGGCTCAATGCCTGCACTCACGCCATACCTACCCGCATTCTTTGCTTATTTTCCGGCCTCTCTGCTACCTGTCAGTATGGTACTGTTTTTTCTGGGTGGCCCATTCAATATTTCGCTGGTTATCATGATAGTGGCCTATATCGTTTTTCTCTCCTATTTCGGTATAAAAGCCAATCGTGACCTGAAACAATCACTAAGATTACGTTTTGATAAAATTGATCTGGTAGAACAATTACGTGAACAAAAAAAAGAAGCCGATCATGCCAATATTGCGAAATCTAAATTTCTGGCCGCAGCCAGCCATGATTTACGGCAACCTTTATATTCTCTAACATTATTTACTTCTGTATTAGATGAATTAAGTAAAAACTCAAATATACGTAGAGTCAGTGATCAAATAAAAGCTTCCGTTGAGGCACTGCAAAACTTATTTAATGCCTTACTCGATATTTCACAACTCGATGCTGGAATCATGAAGGTTGAAAAAACGGAATTTCATCTGCAACCCATGTTTGAAAAGCTGGCCAACGACTTTGATCCACTGGCAAGAAAAAAGGGTTTGGACTTCAGCTGGCCAACTTGCTCCTATGCCGTATATAGTGACCCGATACTGTTTGAACAAATACTGCGTAACTACATTTCGAATGCCATTCGATATACCGACAGGGGTAAAGTACGGATGACCTGTGAGATAGATGAGAATTATTTAATTATTAGTGTCATTGATACTGGAATTGGCATTCCTGTTGAGGATCAACAGGCGATTTTTGAAGAGTTTCATCAACTGAGTAATCCAGAGCGAGACCGGAGCAAAGGACTGGGGCTTGGCCTGGCTATTGTGCAACGCACCGCTAGCCTGCTTGGCCATTCCATCAGTATGGTGTCACATCCCGATAGAGGATCAACATTTTCTATCAAGGTGGATCAGGCATTTATTACTGACAGCCCATCCTTTATTACCCCGGAAGTCGAGAATAAAATTAAACAGAATAGTACATTTATGATTGTTATCGATGATGAAGCCAGTGTTCGAGAAGGCACACAAAGCCTGCTGCAACTCTGGGGCTGCGATGTAATCACCGCGGCAAATAAACAGGAAGCCCTGGTGCAAATCCGACAGCAAAAGCGGTCTCCGGACGGCATTATTGCCGATTATCGATTACGTAAAAATCATACGGGTGTTGAAGCAATTCGTGCCATCCATGCAGAATTTAATAGTGACATCCCTGCCCTGATTGTGACTGGAGATATAGCGGCAGAGCACTTACGTGAAGTGAATAACAGTGGCTTTCAGGTATTGCATAAACCGGTCGCGCCAGTGAAGTTGCGTACCTTCCTGCGCAATGTTCAGTTACGTAAATAAGAAGATAATATTTTATCTGGAAAGATTTATAGCCTCAGTTTTTCTGCAGCCATCGCAGCCTGAGTACGATTGCTTACACCAAGGCTTTTCATGATTGAAGTCACATGCATTTTTACCGTGGCTTCAGAAAGTTCTAATTCTGATGCAATCACCTTATTAGAATTACCCTGTGCTATTTGCTTAAGCACCTGGAGCTGTCTGGGTGTTAACGCTGGTACCCTATCATCACTTTGATAGCGTTGTGATTTTAATCTCATATCCGATGGCACATAAATATCCCCAGATAAAACCAGATGTAATGCATTGAGCATGACTGCACTGGTGGTGTCTTTAGGAATATATCCTACAGCACCTGAATCTAAAGCACGTTGTATATCACTACGCTGACTGGAAGCAGATATGATTACCACAGGCATGGCCGGATATGTTTTTGCAAAGATATCCAGTATGATGAACCCATCCTTTCCGGGCATATTTAAATCAAGCAACACCAGATCAAGATCGGGATTAGCAGATACGTGTTGCAAGGCTCTGTCGTAATCAGAAGCATCTAATACACTAACCTGAGCTTCAAACTCGTTCAGGACGTGACGTAGTCCTTCACGAAACAAAGCATGATCGTCAATTACTAATATTTTCACTTGATCACCTCCATGCGAATCTTAGTTTAATATTTATCTGGATTTGATGAAGGATAGTTGCTCTTACATCTAAAGTCCACAAGTAAAAATTTAATTTCTTACACTCCTGATATGGCTACAATCCTGTATTTACTTTATCCGTCTGTTTATCAAATATAATTCAATAGATTCAACATTTAGATACATTATAAATTTTTTCAAGAACATAATTTTATCCTTCGAAAATAAAAGGTATTCGATCACTGCTGACCCACTAAATAATGACATAAGTACAGAGACCGAGAACGACTCAGAACGCCTATAGGGACAGATAATAGATCCTTCATTATCTGCATTTCCCACATCCATATGGGTCATATAGGTGATAGAGTAATGCAGGATGATGTTCCTGGATGAACAAGTGTCTTGAGAGGGCATGGAGGGCATGGATAGCCCGAAAAGACTCAATTACCGAGCAGTGGTCGAGACTCAATTACCGAGATAGAGTCGAGGAACCCGTAGTAATGACGTGTAAATGGGATAGCAGTGCTATTCAGATCATTTCTTATATCATGGTCTGCTTATTGATCAACCCATTTCAAGAAATGAGGCTTCATAAAATCCCAGTGATTCATTCAAAACCACCACTTCCGCCTTCCTGAAAAAATTAAACTCGGTAGCTGTAGCAGACGTATAAGCGCCCATCATGCGACTGATGATCAAATCGCCATTGTTCAGCCTGGGCAGCTGAATTTCTTCAGTAATAACGTCGATGCTATCGCAGGTTGGCCCAGCCAGTACGGAAGGGAAACGCTCGCCATCGGCATAGAGTGCATCAACTGGGTAATTGCCATGATCGAAAATTATGCCACTGAAGGAACCATAGATGCCATCGTCCAGGTAATACCAGGTTTTACCATCTCGTTCAGCCTGACCCATTACCGAAGCAACGGTAGTCACGGCCGGCGCGACCATAAAACGACCGGGCTCAGCAATCACTTTTATAGTTTCGGGTAACTGCGTCAGTGCCTGTCGGATAGGTGTACAGAAATCCTCGATTGGCATGACATCGCTGGTATAGTTCACCGGGAAACCGCCACCTATATCCAGAGTACTCAATGCAGGCAGGCTCAGCTCAAACACCTGGTCAATAACAGCCGCGCTGCGTTCAATAGCACGAACATATTTTTGAGGATCCAGGGTCGGTGATCCCACATGGAATGACAGGCCTTTAATCCGAATACCTAAATCAAAAGCATACTGAATAATCTCTATAGCCTTTTCTGGTCCACAGCCGAATTTTTTTGATAAATCGGAATAAGCTTCGGCATTTCTGAAACTCAAACGCACCAGAATTTCGACCTGATCTCGATACGGGATAAATTTTTCCAGCTCATTAATATTGTCCACAACAAAAACTGTGCAGCCATATTCAAGGGCATGGCGAATATCAGAATCTCGCTTGATCGGGTGAGTGTGAATGGTCATTTCGCCAGGCACGCCAGCCTGCTGAACCATATCCACTTCGCCATTGCTGGCCAGATCGAAACTGGCCCCCTCCTGCAGCAAGGTCTTAACTACCGCGGGGTGAGGAAATGGCTTTAATGCGAAGTGCAAGGTTACTCCGGGCAGTGCCTGTTCCAGGGCTCGATATTGACTACGAATGACATCGCAATCAAGGATCATCAGAGGTGAACCATGGATGGCTACCAGGGACTCAATCTGTTCAATTTCAGACAGAGCTTTAACACTTTCTGAAACAAGCACAGATTCAACAGAAACATTAATAGGCGTGACGGACATATAACCCCTCAAAGCTAACAAAGTAGAAAAACAGGGAACCACTGATTAAGTCTGGTTGAGTTTAGGCTGAGATAAAAGTGTTTAGATCTTTCACGAAGCGAGGCGGAATAGTTACTCTATTGCAACGAACTTCGGGGAATATCTGGACACTTTTAGCCTGCATAAAACAATCACGACTTGATCTGAGGTTCCCTACCCCCCTTTACTGGATCGAGCGGCATCGAGTGCTCTCTTAAGCAGTCAAATTCACTCCTGGATAGTTTCTCTATTGTCTTGTCGCTCTGAAGCGATGTACTCGGATTGGCTATCGGCAAGATGCGGGCGCATCATAAATGAAAATATAAAATTTCCCAAGAAATATTTTAAGCCTGGTAACCAGGCCCTGCCCACATATCATAAAATAGATTAATTAAACATTGTAACTAACTGTTATTATTGTATTTATATCATTGTTAAGTTATGTTATTTTAATGCTGGTGCCACCATCTAATTACTAATTGAAGTCACCGATAAGCTGATCATATCTACCGATTATTTACAGGTCACCAACCTCAACACTCCTAATTAAGATATAATTTAATCCACAGATAATTCCACTATCAATCAAAAGATTAATGATCAAAGCCTTCCTCCTTACCCGTCAGTGGTTCGATACCGGTAATGGCATTAATCTCGAACTATGGTTCAGCAGTGATCAGGGACCTGTACAGGTCATAATCGAAAACCAGCAGGCCGTGTTTTTTATTCAGCAACAGGACAGCGAGCAGACCAGCCTAGCCCTGGCCAGGATAAAAGATGTCGAAATAAAACCACTGGAATTAAAAAGCTTTAATCAGCAACCGGTTGCTGGGGTCTATTTCAAATCGCAACAGCAACTGTATCGTGCCCGTGAATTGTTGCAGCAGCAGAATATTCATTGCTTTGAAGCAGATATCCGTCCAACCGAACGTTTTCTAATGGAACGCTTCATCACCGGCCCGGTTTCTATTGATACAGCACAGGCTACGCAAACAACCAGTTCCCTGATCAATCCTAGAATAAAACCCGACGATTACCGGCCAGGCTTTAAAATCATGTCGCTGGATATTGAAACTGCCTATGATACAGATCAGTTGTATTCCATTGCTTTTCTAACCGACGATATCCAGCGGGTACTGATGATTGGCGACGATAAGAATAGTGACTATATTGAATATGTACCGGATGAAAGTACTTTACTCAAACGCTTTATGCAGTATGTGGCAGACATAGATCCCGATATATTCATCGGCTGGAATGTAATTAATTTTGATTTTCGTTTTTTACAGAAAAAAGCCGACAAACTCAAAATACCTCTCAGCTTAGGTCGTAATAACAAACCCATCAGCTGGCGTCAGGCACAAACCGAAGCAGAGCATTATTTCATTCTGATTCCTGGCCGGGTGGTACTGGACGGTATCGACACATTAAAAAGTGCCACTTACCAGTTTGACAGTTTTGCACTGGAATCCGTCGGCAATCAATTACTGGGGCGTGGTAAATTAATCAAAGCCAAAGAACAGCATTACGATCCTCTGTATAAAGCCAAAGAAATTAAACGTCAGTTCATGGAAGACAAACCCTCACTGGCCGCCTATAACCTGGAAGACTGCCAGCTGGTGATGGATTTATTCGAACATACTGACCTGGTCAATTTCGCCATCGAACGCGCCCGACTCACCGGACTGGAAATGGACCGCATTGGCGGTTCCGTCGCCGCCTTCGAGAACCTGTACCTGCCACGGTTGCATCGCAAAGCTTACATTGCACCTAATATCGGGGATTATCACGGCACACTTATCGCACCCGGCGGCTATGTTATGGACTCACAGCCCGGACTCTATGACAGCGTACTGGTACTTGATTATAAAAGCCTGTACCCCAGTATTATCCGCACCTTCAAGGTAGACCCCTATGCCAGAATAGCGGCATCAAACCAGCAACCGGAACAAACCATCCCCGGTTTTAACGGGGCCTCATTTTCAAAACAGGAAAACATTCTGCCGGGTATTATCGAAGAACTATGGCAGGCCCGCGACAAAGCCAAACAACTCAACAACAAGCCTTTGTCACAGGCCATTAAAATTATAATGAATTCATTTTACGGCGTACTGGGCACACCGGGCTGCCGTCTTCACGATGCTCGCTTATCCAGCTCGATCACCCTGCGCGGTCATGAACTCATCAAACATACAGTGGAACTGATTGAACAAGAAGGCTATAGCGTAATTTATGGGGATACAGATTCGGTATTCGTATCCCTGTCACAAAAACTCAACAATGATCAGGCTAACCAGATTGGACAGCAACTGGTCACCAAAATCAATGCCTACTGGCAACAGCACTTAAAACAAAACTACGATATAGACTCATACCTGGAAATGGAATACGAAACCCATTTCATACGATTTTTCATGCCCACGGTGCGAGGCTCTGATAAGGGCACTAAAAAACGTTATGCCGGTATGGTTAACAAAAACGGTGATGAGCACATTATCTTCAAGGGACTGGAAACCGTGCGTACCGACTGGACACTCATGGCCAGACAGTTCCAGCAGGAACTTTACCAGATGATTTTTCATGACCTGCCCTATGAAGAATATATTCTACAAATCGTCAATGATCTCAAACAGGGCAAACTCGATGAACAACTGGTGTATCGTAAACGCCTTCGACAAAAATTAAACAACTACCAGAAAAACATCCCCCCACACGCCAAAGCCGCATTAAAAGCAGAACAGTTTTTTAAAGATAACCAGCAACCATCACGTTATAAAAACAAGGGCTGGATAGAATATGTGATGACCGTGAATGGCCCGGAAACCCTGGAATGCCAGAGCTCACCCCTGGATTACGAACATTATATTGAAAAGCAGTTAACACCCATCGCTGATAACATCCTGCTCATTCTGGGCACATCCATGGAACCCATTATCCAGGACCAATATCAGCTGTTTTGATAGATTATTTGAAGCACTAGTCAGAATAGATAATTTTTTATTATTTCAGTATAAAAATTCATATAAATCAATTATTATTTGACTATTTAGATATGCAAAAATTAAAAATACACAAGGATACTAGAGATGAATATCATTTCAATACTCCGCTATATAACGCTACTCCTTATTTCATTATTGATAATAAGCTGTGGCGGCGGCTCAGACCCAGCACCAGACGACGATTCGCAGAACACCAGTCCTCCATCTTTATATCCAACTTCATTTACATTTAATGCTATTGCTAACGGCCCACGACCTGCCAGCCAAAGTACGCTTGTCAGCTCAGTTACCGGTGACACATTAACAGTTACCACCATCAGTGGCACACTGCCCAGCTGGTTATCTCTTAGTAACTATAATGGAAGCAGCACGCCTTTCCATATTGATTTTAATATTCTTACAACCAATCTCTCACCAGGCACCTATACTTCTACA
>CBDULX010000117.1:0-9655 GCA_965368175.1 uncultured Gammaproteobacteria bacterium
CCCATCATTGATATCAAGCCATATCATCCTTGTATTGACCGGATTAAAGAAGTCAGCACTCCAGAATGGTGCGATCACTGGCCAAAATATTATGAGGATTCCGCCTCATTTGATTGGGAATCAGAATTCAACTTTTGATGAATATAAGCACGCGCCCCCACCTGACCACTATGACGTTGCGTTGTATAATTACCGATAAGCTTGTAGCTAAATGTGAGAATATTTCACTTGATAGTTGAATATAAATAATTGTACATTCACAAGCTGCGCATAATATCATAAGACACAGGAATAGGATGCTTTGTTATGAAAGTAGCATACAGTATTGATTTGGCTAATTTCAGTTTAGATAGACTTAAAGAGTTAACTGAAAACAGGGAGATGCTTCCCAGCAGAAAAATACTACAGGAAAATCTTGACACTAGATTTAACATCCTTAAATCTCAAGGTATTTCGAATCTAAAAGAACTTGTTGATGTTTTAAACACAAAGGGAAAACTTGAAAAATTCGCCAGGCACACTAACTTGCCTGTTGATTACCTGACTATATTAAAAAGAGAAGCAGGCAGCTATATTTCTTCTCCAGTAAAATTAAAGGACTTTCCTGAAATTGACAGTAAATACCTTATTAAGCTTTCTAAAATTAAAATTAACAACTCAAAACAATTATTCGACAACACTCAAACTAAAGCAGAAAGACAAGCAATTTCCGAATCGACAGGGATACCTGTGGATAAAATCAATGAATTGTTTAGTCTTTCTGATTTGGTTCGGATCTGGGGCGTTGGTGCTGTTTTCGCAAGAATAATCTATGAAGCTGGAACTAAATCTACAAGAGAATTTGCAGAATCTGACGCAAAACAGGAATTTACTAAATATGTCCATATAAATGAAATAAAAGAATATACGAACGCAAAGTTTACTCAGAAAGACATAGAGTTTTGCATAGAGTTAGCAAAAGAATTAGAGTTTGTAACAAATTAGTGACACTAACACAAAACAAATCGCCGCACTGGACTCTGAGCATCTCTGACAAAGTGAACGCCAACAATTATCTTCGATCAATAATTTCCAGGACCCCCTGATCAAGTCGTGATTGTTTTATGCTGTCTAAGAGCGCTCAGACTTAATCAGAGGCTACTTAGCTTGTCAATTTTCTGACTTTTGATTTCAGGGCATCCGACATCTTAACTATCCCTCTGGTCACGAAAGCTTCGTGATTGGCTTCTACATCTTTAAGGTCATACAGGTAATTAGCCATTACGCCATATGATGAAGATATACCATGTGATGACATGTCTGCAAATGTATTTATGCGCTCAAGGCGAGCACCATTTGACAGATGAAACATAGCGACGGGGTCGGTTAATTTTCCATTTTCATCGGGTTGAGTGAGATAAATTAGAGCGAAATCACCAAGAATAGTAGAAAATTCTTTGTCATTACTATTTAATGGCTTATCCAGCAATGTTTCTAATATTTCTTTCTCTGATTGCGTGCTTTCGAGTCCGTGTTTTTTCGACAGCTCTTTTAAGAGTTCACTGTGCCTTTGCAGTATTCCACCAAATCCATGACTATTATCTTTCTGTTTATCACCTTCCAGCCACTTCCGAATTGATGAAGCGAAAGTTGGAATGGGAGACAATGTAGATGATATTTTTACCCATGGAACTTCATCAGCCAGTTCAGTTAGCACCTGTTTTATCAAGAAATTACCAAATGATATTCCACGTAACCCGGCCTGGGTATTATTTATAGAATAGAATATCGCAGTATCTGCCAGTTTTAGATCGAGCTCCGGCGCTTCCGGATCGATAAGGCCTGCTACTTCTCTGGACAAACCCTGTACAAATGCAATTTCAATAAATATAAGTGGCTCGTCAGGCATGGCTGGATGAAAAAAGGCAAAACACCGTCGGTCTTGCATCAGGCGACGCCTCAGGTCATTCCAGCCATGTATTTCATGCACTGATTCGTAGTTGATTAATTTTTCCAGTATATGCGCCGGGCTTCTCCAGTCAATACTGCGTAATTGCAAAAATCCACGATTGAACCATGATTGAAATAGATGTTTTAAATCTGCATCCACCGATTTTAATGCAGGCGTTATTTTTAATACTCTGAGCAGATCTGCACGTAAGGCAACCAGGTTGGCCGTGCCATTTGGCGCCATGTTCAGGCGTCGAAACAGTTCCTGCCTGGGTGCTTCTACCGCTGCATTCAAGCTTATTAAATCATCAGCCGAATGCGAATCCAGATACCTGTTCATTGCTGTTTTTAATTGATCTATGTTCGGCTCGAATATTTTCGCCAGGATATGAAAGAAAACAAGTTTTTCTTCATTCGTCATACTGTTATAAATGCGTAGAATTTCCTGAGAAAGTGCAATACCAGATGCTTCTCCCTGACCAGACAGTAATTGCTGACACAATGCCTGTATATTCTGTTTATTTGTTTCGTCGCTATCCAGGCCCAGTAATTCACGACCGCGTTCGGCAACTGAATCAATGATGTTTTTAAACCATTTATTTTTCAACTATCAACTCGCTTTCTACGCATAAAGAATTTTGATGCTCAAAATTAACAGAAAATAACCAAAAAACAGTTTAAGCCGCCGTGGCGAAATGCGATGAGCAATTCTGGCACCTACCGGCGCAAACAATGTACTCGCCACTACAATACTAAAAAATGCCGGAATATTGACAAAGCCCAGGCTTAATACCGGACGATGATCTACATTCCAGCCAGTAATTATATAACCACTTACTCCTGCAATGGCTATCGGCAAACCAATGGCGGATGAAGTAGCCACTGCATTACGTATTGCTATATTACACCAGGTCAAAAATGGCACACTCATAGAACCACCACCCACACCCATCAATGAAGACATGGTGCCGATGGCTGTACCCGCAATAAGCATACCCACTGTTTTTGGCAACTGTCGATGAGGTTTTGTAACATTTCCAAATATCATTTGTGCTGCTACAAACAGCATAAATATACCGAAAATAAGCCGCAGATCATCACCTGCAATATATTTAGCCACTATGGCACCTAAAAAACCACCTACTAGTATACCGGGTGTAATTCGTTTAAATACTGGCCAATGTATAGCCTTATGTAGTTGATGAGCACGTATTGAGGAAATAGAGGTAATTACAATGGTAGCCAATGAAGTACCAATAGACACATGCATTAATACATCAACATTAATACCCTGATGATCAAATACCAGGGCGAGAACAGGTACAATAATTATACCGCCACCGATCCCCAGTAATCCGGCCAGGGTACCGGCAATGGCACCCATGACGATTAATAATAAGACTTCCAAGAAATGATCCTTGTGATAAAGACTAGATACTGTCAGATTTATCTGCGTTAATTATTTTTCTGAGATTCCTTAGTATTGCGCCTGCCCCATCAGGACTTCCGGTAACCAGGTTGCAATCCCGGGAAACAATATTAGCAATACAATACCTATTAGCATACAAATCATAAATGGCAGAGCTCCCCACAGTATGGTAGGCAACTTAACATCGGGCGCAATACTGTTGATGACATATAAATTTAGACCAACTGGCGGTGTTATCAATCCAATTTCCATGTTCAATGTTAGCATCACGCCAAACCAGATGGGATCGAAACCAATTGTTTCAACTATAGGCACCAGTGTCGGCGCTGCCATTAAAATCACTGCGACTGGCGGTAAAAACAGCCCGGCAATCAATAAAAAAACATTAACGCTTAACAGTAATGCCCATGGGCTGACATTTAGCGCCGCTATCCACTCAGCCAGAGATTGAGTGATATATAAATTGGACATCATAAAACTGAATAAGGCCGCTGAACCAATGATCATCATGATCATCACAGATTCGCGGGTTGCGGTTTTAAGGATTTCCCAGTGCTGACGAGGATTCCACATTTTGTAAATAACGGCTACCAGCCCTACACAGATAAAAGCACCTACACCAGCGGCTTCGGAGGGTGTGGCAACGCCGCCATACAGAGCATAAAGAATCAGGACGATGATAATCAGAAATGGCAGAATCTTCGGAAGTATTTCAAATTTTTCTTTCCATGAATAACCTTTATCTCCCAGTTTAAAATGAAACCCTTTTCGTTTTGCATAATACAGAGCCCAGGCCATAAAAAGAGTTGTAAGCATTAAACCTGGAATAATACCGGCAATAAACAGACGGCCAATCGATGTTTCTGTCGCGATACCATAAACAATCATGGTAATACTCGGTGGTATTAATATCCCTAAAGTCCCTCCTGCGGCAATGGCACCGGTCGCAAGGCTGCTTGGGTAACCACGCTTTTGCATTTCTGGTATACCCATTTTACCTATCGCAGCACAGGTTGCAGGTGATGAGCCACTCAACGCTGCGAAGATAGAACAGGCGCCCAGATTAGATATAATTAAACCTCCGGGAACTTTATAAAACCAGCGCTCCAGGGCTTCATACAAATCACCACCGGCTCGAGACGATGCCACCGCCGAACCCATTAAGATAAACATAGGGATAGACAATAATGCAAATTCGTTAAGGCCGGCAAACAGGGTTTCAGCAACGACTCCCAGGCTATCCATTCCGTTAAATATTAACAAAAACACTATTGACACTGCACCTAAGGAAAATGCGACGGGTGCACCGGATAACAGCACAAGTATCAATGCAACGGATACTAATAGACCCAGTACTAATGGACTCATCTTCGTGTCTCCCCAAATGTTCCTGCATTGACTTCTTTATCGATACCAAAAGGCATTTCATCACCGTGCATCAAACCTAATATTTCTACTAAATATTGCAGAGATAACACGGCAAATCCAAAGGGCAAGGAAAAATAGGGTATCCATAAGCGAACTTCCCATATCGTATCTGACACCCATTTATTCTCCCACGCCTCATACCAGAAATGATAACCAGTCCAGGTTATTAACAGACAAAATGCCAGCGATAAAACAGAAGCAAATATAGCGAGCACAACTCGCCATTTATGTGAAAGATAAAAAGCTAATAAGTCTACATTTACATGGCCACGCATAAGCAACACATAAGGACTACCGATAAAGGTTGCCGCAATCAGCAGGTAGGTGACAAACTCGGTTTGCCAGATAGAGGATTGTTCCAGAACATAACGTACCCATACCATCTGTACCACTACCAGCACTGATACTACAATCATGCTGGCCGAGACAAGCCCACAGAGCAGGGATAATTTCGAAACAAATTTAGTAAAATATTTCATGAGTACATTTGTAACTAAAAAAAGGCGATCGTAATGTTTAACATGACGACCGCCTTATGTTGGCGATTAATAATTTAACTACCCACAGTTCTCGCTTTACTTGACGGACAGGGCCATATCCAGTAATTCACGACCACCCTTAACATCTTCAGAAAACTTCCTGTAAGACGTCCTGTCGGCAACTGCTCGCCATGCAGCGGCCTGTTCCGCTGTCATTGTTACAACTTCTACACCCGCTTTTTTATAGGTTTCAACCAGCTTAATGTCAGCCTGCTTCGCACCTTCATATGCAAATTCTTCAGCTTTTTTAGCCGACTTCATGATTAACTCCCGCTGTTCTTTAGTCAAACTATCAAATGTTTTTTTAGACATCAGGATTGGTTCATACATTACCCACAGCGCATTCTCTCCTGGCGCCGTCAGACATTTAACCTGCTCGTAGATACGATATGAAACCAGACTGGCTGAACTGGTGTTAGCACCATCCAGTACACCGGTTTGCAAACCTGAATAAATTTCAGAACTTGGCATGGTGCTAATGGAAGCACCGACGCCGGCTAACATCTGATTGAAGGCCTTACCTGCTGCGCGGAATGTCTGGCCTTCAACATCTTCGGGATTCAGGATACAGTTTTTCTTGGATACGAATCCGCCTGCCAGCCAGGTATCAGCCAGAACGATGACACCTGCGTCATTCATGATTTTTTTGATGCGATCCATAAAAGCTGATTTATTCAGACGTTTTGCATGGTCATGATTCTTGACAAGACCCGGCATCAGGGTCAGGTTAAATTCCGGGTGGCGGCCTCCTGCATAGGCCAGCGGGAAAGCCGTTATATCCAGATTGCCCTTGGCTATAGCACCCCATTGTTCTTTTGGTTTGTACAAAGACTTACCAGGGTACACTTTAATTTTTAAACCTATATTGGCCTCATTCACATCGCGGGCAATCATCTGCACCATTTCATCACGAATATCACCTTTACCACCTGGCCATTGATGTGAGGCTTTTAATTCACGATCTGCACCACTAGCCACAGAAGACATAGTCAAGATTGCAGTTGCCAGTACGATGGATAAGCCCTTTAAGTTATTTGGTTTCATTTATAGACTCCTGGTAGATGGTATGAATATTTCTACGCTGATTTTATTGTATCGACTTTATTCGTTATCAGAGAACGCCATTGATTGTGCAAATGCGCCTGCATGTTGTGGTCAGCCAGATCAGCATCGTGTTTGCGAAATGCCAGCAGAATCTGCCGGTGTTCCTCGATGGATGCTTCCAGTCGCCCGGGAATTGTTAACTGCATATGTCTCGCTAATCGTAATATCTTACGTAAATCGCCTATCAATCTCTGTAAGGTACGATTACCGGATAGATCCTGTACAGCCTGATGGAAAACAAAATTCTGTTCGTAGTAGTCGTCTATACTGCCATTAGCCGCATACTCTTCAAGCTTTTTATGCATGGCTTCCAGCTGTTTTAGATCATTCGGCGTACAGTTCTCGACGGCTTCACGGGCACACAGGCCTTCAAGCACAGCCATCACAGGAAACAGTTCATTGAGTTCGGTAATTTCCATGCTACGCACAAAGCTACCTTTGCGCGGAATTAACTCAATCAGCCCCTCACTGCTTAATACCTTGAGAGCCTCACGTAATGGGGTACGACTGATCCCGTAACGTTCACATAAGGCCATCTCATCAATGGCATCACCCGGCTGTAGCTCATGCTTATAAATCTGCGCCCTTATGCGATCAGCGACCTGAATATATAGTGCATGGCTTTTTATTTGCTCACTCATCCTTACAACCACATGAAAACATAGAAATTATTAGATTTAGAATAATGCATAATACATAATTATGAATTATAGTGCCAGTATGATGACATTCGTATTTGGCTGTTAACAACGACCTTTGATGATGAACAACAATATTTACAGTATCTTTGAGCAACACTTTCCCGCCTCACGTGAGGCTATCTTTATTGAAACGCCGAACGGTGATAGCTATAGCTATGCAATTCTTGAGCAGCAAGTTAGCAAAATAGCTAATCTCCTGTCTAAACAGGGGCTTAACAAGGGGGACCGGATTGCCGTCCAGGTTGAAAAGTCACCGCAGGTGCTGTTTCTTTACCTTGCCTGCCTGAGGGCCGGTTTTATATATTTGCCACTTAATACGGCTTATACCGAAAGTGAACTGAGCTATTTTATCGAGAATGCAGAACCTGCCGTGGTGGTCTGCGACCCTGAATCACTGGCCTTATTTACTCGTATAGGTGAAAAACATAAGCTGCAACATGTATTCAGCCTGGATGCTCAAGGCGAAGGAAGCCTGCTCACGGCCAGTGAAGATTCACCTGCGGAGTTCACCACCACTGCCTGCGACAAAGATGATATTGCGGTAATTCTATACACATCAGGCACCACCGGTCGTCCCAAAGGGGCCATGATCACTCACGGCAACCTGGCCGCTAACGGACTGGCGTTGCAAAAAACCTGGCACTGGCAACAACAGGATATCCTGTTGCATGCTCTGCCCATTTTTCACATCCATGGTTTATTTGTTGCCTGCCATAATGTTTTGCTCGGTGGCAGTAAAATGCTGTTCGTATCCAGATTTGATGCGAAAAATGTTATGCAACTATTGCCTGAAGTTACGGTATTGATGGGAGTCCCTACCTTTTATACCCGATTACTGGACCTGGCCGACTTCAACCAGGATGTTTGCAAAAACATGCGCCTGTTCATTTCCGGCTCCGCTCCACTACTTGAACAAACCTTTACTGAATTCCAGCAACGTACCGGCCATACAATCCTGGAACGATACGGCATGACAGAAACTGGCATGAATACTTCCAACCCGATCGAAGGCCCACGTATTGCTGGAACTGTAGGCTTGCCACTACCCGGTGTTGAGACACGTATTGTCGACGACAACAATCAACCGCTACCGGCTAATGCAGTTGGTTTACTACAGGTCAGGGGTGAAAATGTATTCAAAGGTTACTGGCGCATGCCGGATAAAACCGCTGAAGAGTTTACTCCCGATGGTTTTTTTATAACCGGTGACATGGCCAGCTACAACGACCAGGGTTACATATCAATTGTGGGCCGTAACAAAGACATGGTAATTACCGGCGGCTATAATGTTTACCCTAAAGAAATTGAATTATTACTCGATGAAATCGAGGGTGTAAAAGAATCAGCCATCATAGGTTTACCCCATAAAGACTTTGGTGAAGCGGTTACTGCGATAGTCATTCCTGAAGACATGAATCATGCGCCTGATGAAAAACTCATCATCAACCAGCTCAAACAGGAACTGGCTAATTATAAAGTACCAAAAAAAATCATTATACTGGATCAGTTACCACGCAACACGATGGGTAAAGTTCAAAAAAATATATTACGAGAAAAATACAACAAGCTGTGGCATTAACCTGAATAACATCAAGCGTTAAAAATAAACCTGAAAAAAATATATTAAATAAACTTTGAAACCCCGCATCATCGGCAACTGCCCATGTGGTCTTACCGATTCCATCCCTGGCATCGTAACTCCTGCCTCCCTGCAGTCGTCTGTGCCAGGGTTTTTGCTTTAGATATATTGAACTACTAATCTTTAGCCATCGCCTTCAATGTAGCAACAATATCTGCCGGTTCCATTCGAACCTTGTAATCGGTGTTTGCCTGCATGGCACGGATAACACCTTTTCTGTCAATTACAAAACTGCCTGGTACGGGCAAAACATTTCTACCCTTACCGTTAAAGGATTCAATATCCAGCCCGGCTTTTTTATATACCTGAATCAGGTCATCTGGTAATTCGAAATATAACTGATATTGTTTCATTACCTGACTATCGAGGTCACTCAGTACCTCGAAATCAAGATCATCTTTTTTGACCTGCTCTGCAGACATATCCGGCGTCTGAGGTGTAACCATGATCAGCTGTGCATCGTATTTCCTGAATTCAGTCAGGCTTTGTTGCAGAGCATGCAAGTGTAAATTACAGAAAGGACACCAGGCACCCCGATAAAACACCAGGATCACCGGACCTTTGGCATATTCTTCACTCAATGTGATGGATTCACCAAAAGCATTTTGCAAAGTAAAATCCGGTGCCCGGGTCCCAGCTTTAAGTCCCGGACTGGGCATGCTTCGTTTAAGCTCCGCAGCTGCATTATCCATTATTAACTTTTCTTCTGCTGTGAAGTGTGCTTTTTGATCCTTCATTCTCATCATCATTTCATCATAGGCCTGTTGATAACTGGCCACATTGGGCGATGTGCTGCAGGCGCTTATAAACAGGATACTCATTATTGAAATTAAGAATGGCATTAGACGTCGCATATCGTTCTCCTGGTCATTTGTTGGGGGAGGAG
>CBDULX010000118.1:0-9578 GCA_965368175.1 uncultured Gammaproteobacteria bacterium
TATGACTTATGACTTATGACTTATGACTTATGACTTATGACTTATGACTTATGACCTACGACCTACGACCTACGACCTACGACCTACGACCTACGACCTATGACCTACGACCTCGTTTTCAAACTTCAGTCATCATCGCCATAATCAGCTGACGCACGGTATCCGTCTCGAATGGCTTGTCACAGATCCCCGAGACTCCGGCCTGCTCGATGGCTGATAACACCCCCTGATTGCCTTCGGAGGTCACCATAATCACCGGTATTGATGGTTGATTACTCTGATTACGAATATAATCCAGCAGCGCCTTACCATCCATTTCGGGCATATTGTAATCACTGACAACAAAATCAAAAAACTGATTCTCCAGTTGTGGAATAGCATTAATACCGTCATCAGCTTCCTCTATTTGTTCGATGCCAAGTCCGTTCAGAACACGTCTGATGTGATTACGGGACATACGACTATCATCCACAATCAATACCCTGAGATCCTCCACATGGATGTCTTCAAAATTAAGATGATCCGGACTGATAACATCCAGAGTATTATACAGAGCCCGTTTAAGCTGAGAGAACTCAAAAGGCTTGGGCAATATCGCCGTTACCCCCGCCTGTCTGATCGGTTCCAGAAACTGGCGACCGGTTTCACTGGTAATTAACATAAACGCAATGGATTCCAGCTCTTCGTCTTCACGAATTTTCTGCACCAGTTCGTAGCCGGTCATGTCGGGTAAATACATGGCACTGATCACCAGATCCGGGTATATCTGATGCATCAAAGAAACGGCCATTTTACCCGTATTGGTCGTTTCAAAACGACTGATGCCTGCCTGTATCAATTCATTGACAATAAATCTGGTTTGACTGGGTGAAGGCTCCACCAGGAGCACAAATAGATCAGCCAGAGACTTTCCCGACATAAACTACTATTCCTGAATTGAATAATTATATTAATTGATTTGAGTGTAGCAGCTTTCGTACACTTGTCTTATGAGACACATTGAATGGCTGGCTGAAGATCCAGCAGAACCCTTTCCCCCTGTTGAACAGGCGTTGCTCGATCCGGATGGATTACTGGCCGTGGGTGGCGATTTGTCACCCCAGCGCCTGCTTAATGCTTACCAGCATGGTATCTTTCCCTGGTATACCGAAGGTGAACCCATACTCTGGTGGTCTCCAGACCCCCGTTGTGTGTTATTTCCAGAAAAACTCAAGATCTCTCGCAGCCTGCGAAAAACACTGCGCAAGAAGCTGTTCGAAGTACGCATGGATACTGCCTTCGAAGCGGTTATGCGTGCCTGTGCAGAGAATCGCCCCAACCAGAAGGGTACCTGGATAACCGAAGATATACTGCAGGCCTATGTAAATATGCACCAGCTCGGTTTTGCCCATAGCGTTGAATGCTGGCAGGATGGGCAGCTGGCAGGCGGCCTCTACGGCATGGCCATAGGTAAAGTCTTCTTTGGTGAATCCATGTTCAGTCGGAAAACCGATGCCTCTAAAGTCGCTATGGTGTATTTATGTGAATACCTGAAACAACATGGGTTCAGGTTAATCGACAGCCAGGTCTATACCCAGCATCTGGAAAGTCTGGGCGCAGAATTGATCCCCAGAACCCGTTTTGTAGAATTGCTCAAAAAGTATTGCTGGGAAGACGCGCCTTAATCATGAATCCTGGCGCCGAATCCGATATAATCGGCAAAAAATTCTGGACCCAACATGAAATTCATCGAAACCCGCGGCAATGACGGCAAACGACCTGTAAACGTCAGTTTTTCCGAGGCCATTCTGAGCCCTATTTCATCCTTCGGCGGCATCTATTCACCCGAATCGATTCCTCAACTGGGCCAGGCATTTCTAGAGCAGCATCTGGACTCAGATTACAAAGCCCTGGCCCGCGATATCCTGTCCCGATTCGAAATAGATATAGAACAGGCGGTCATCGACAGGGCACTGGCCCTGTATGATGGTTTCGATGACCCCGGCAATCCGGTACCCGTGGTCAAAGTTCATGATGATCTTTATGTTAGCGAGCTCTACCACGGCCCAACCCGCGCATTTAAAGACATGGCCCTGCAGCCATTCGGAATCGTGTTATCGTCCATCGCCCAGCAACGCAATGAAAATTACCTGATTCTGGCCGCCACCTCTGGCGATACCGGCCCGGCAGCACTGGAAACCTTTAAAAACAGGGCCAATGTCAGGGTTGCCTGCCTGTATCCGGATGGCGGCACTTCCGATGTACAACGCCTGCAAATGGTGACAGAAGATGCCGATAACCTGAAGGTGATTGGCATCAAGGGTGATTTCGATGATGCCCAGAGCGCTCTGAAACACCTCCTGGGTTCCGATAGCTTCAAGGACAAATTGCAACAGAAAAAGATTTATCTGTCTGCAGCCAACTCAGTTAATTTCGGCCGTATTATTTTCCAGATTATTTACCACATCCATTCCTACCTGGAACTGGTGCGTCAGAATGCTATTACCATGGGCGACAAGGTTTACCTGGATGTCCCCAGTGGTAACTTCGGCAATGCCCTGGGTGGCTACTACGCCATGAAGATGGGACTGCCAGTGGAAAAAATCCTGATTGCTTCCAACAACAATAATGTGCTGACCAGGGTAATCAAAACCGGTGCCTACGACTTGCGCAATTTATCTGTGATTCCAACCACCTCACCGGCCATGGACATACTTAAATCATCCAATATCGAACGGATATTATTTGACCTATTGGGTGCCGAACGTACTAAACAGTTAATGTATCAGCTGGATAATGATCACCATTACCAGCTGGACGCAGATGAACTGACTAAACTGCAGGAAATTTTTGCCGCCGATTTCTGTAACGACACAGAAGGCAAACAATATATCAAGGACGCCTTTGCCAAAGGCTATTTAATGGACCCTCACACCGCCACCTGTTTCAAGACCTATGAAACCTGCCGGGAAAAACCACTGAAAACCATCGTTTACTCCACTGCAGAGTGGACCAAGTTTTCACCAGTAATCGCCAATGCCTTAACCGGTGAAGTCGATGCCCACGATATCGATGCACTGGCATCGATCGCTAAACAGGCGAATATCCAGATTCCTCAATTGATCCAGGAACTGTTCGATAAACCCATCGCGCAGGATACGATCATCGATAAAAAACAGATCGAACAGGAAATACTGGAGTTTCTTGAATAAGCCCCCTGACGGACAGTTACTCATAACCGCTTATTCAAAGGATATATAACTTTGCCACGGAGGCACAGAGAACACAGAGTGTTTAGTAATATAAATTTCTCTGTGCACTCTGTGCCTCCGTGGCAAAGCCTTTATTTTTTAGAGTACTAGCCCAGATTCCCATACGAATACGAGTAATCTGGCCTTCTATTGCTTTCAATGCTTCTATTTCACCAATCGCAGCATACATGTTTTATTCAACGAACACTGTAGTTTTAGGGATGCAGTTTTAGGGACACGATACTTAATTAGAGCAAGTCTTACATGGAAACATCAAGAATTAAGTATCGTGTCCCTTTAATTCCCTTTAGTTCCAATTTAATTTAAAAGGGCCACATTCTAATTTTACGTTTCTTCTTTTCTGGCAAGATTTTCACTTTGTAACTATTGCCAAGCCTATGCACATAGCCCTCCATTGTGCGCGAATCAGTCTCAATGATGGATTGCATAAATTCATTGAGGCATGGGCATTCCTCCACATAACAAATAGCAGGCCCATATTCGGTTGTCGAATTTTCAAATAGGCTGATGCACTGATAGGCCAGCCCCAGGGAATTAATAGCCGCGCTTCGGTCAAAATTTGTCGGGCTAAACCGGATACCTAGATATAGTGTATTGTCTGCCAACTCTTTTTTAAATTGTGATCTAAAACCGGCGCTTAACTTATGCGGTTCTTGAAGGATGACTTTGATCCTGTAAAATTTATCCACTGTGTGCTCTCTGGACTGGACTGCATTGCTAAGAAAAGCAAACTGACCTCCATGCCAGAACGTACACCAGAAGTCCAGTCTGGATAAGTAAACATTAGTAGCTGGGGCATATTGTGTATATAGGGAAGTGTCTGATTATTTTGTAGGAAAAATCTGACGCAAAAAAAACCTGAATTCCGCAACCAGAAGGGTCAGTCGGTGAATTGAATTAATGGGGTCGGTGAAGCTACCGCATCCTCGGTAACCGCTCCTGCGTTACTCTACCTCCTGTATCCATACAGTCGTGCTCGCATCTTACCTACATCTGTGTAGCAACAATTGATAATCATTTACACTAGTTACGATTCCTTAAATTTTATTAACCTATGCCTGCTCATCACCATATAGATAGCAAAAACCAGCTTAAGCTTATCCTTACAACCTGCAATAATCCGGGTTAGAGAATAATGGCACTTCCCACCCCACAATGTGGTTTCGAGTTCCTTAAAACAGTCATTTCATCCATAAAAAATAGCATTTAAGCCTCTATTTAGCTCTTTTTCAAGGACTTTATTTTTTTTATTCAACAACTTACGTGGGTCCGACCCCGAACTACGAACTATAAATCAAAGGATATAACTTTGCCACGGAGGCACAGAGAACACAGAGTGTTTAGTAATATAAATTTCTCTGTGCACTCTGTGCCTCTGTGGCAAAGCCTTTATTTATAGAGTACTACCCCAGATGCTCCATACGAATACGAGTAATCTGGCCTTCTATTGTTTTCAATGCTTCTATTTCACCAATCGCAGCATTCATATTCTTTTCAACGACCACTGAGGTCAGCAGTATCAGTTGCACTCGACTCTGACCTGGCTGTGGCTCCTTCTGGATTATTGCTTCGATGCTAATATTATGCACGGCAAAAATTCGGGTAACATCGGCCAGTACACCCGGACGATCTTCTGCCAGCATACGCAGATAATAGGAGGTCTCGAAGGCATCCTGTTCCAGTACAGGTATATCTAATATGGCCTCAGGCTGGAAGCCCAACAACGCTACCCGGTGATCCTGATCGGCATCCATGGCACGGGCCACATCCACCAGATCTGCCACTACGGCAGAGGCGGTTGGTTCTGCACCGGCACCGGCACCATAATACAGGGTTGGACCTACCGCATCCGCTTTAACCAGTACCGCATTCATTACGCCATCCACATTCGCAATCAGACGGCGCTCCGGGATCAGTGTTGGATGTACACGCATCTCGATTCCCTTCGCCGTTTTACGTGCAATCCCCAGATGTTTAATTCGATAGCCCAGTTGTTCAGCATACACGACGTCTTCCGGGGTAATTTTGCTGATCCCTTCGGTATATGTTTTATCGAACTGTAATTCGATACCAAACGCCAGAGATGCCAGAATAGTTAATTTATGAGCGGCGTCTATACCTTCCACATCAAAGGTGGGATCAACTTCTGCATAACCCAGCTCCTGGGCTTCTTTCAGAACATCACCAAAATCACGACCCTTGTCGCGCATTTCAGTAAGGATGAAATTGCCGGTGCCGTTAATGATGCCGGCGATCCATTCGATGCGATTAGCCGCCAGACCTTCTCGCACCGCTTTAATAATGGGAATACCGCCGGCGACTGCTGCTTCATAAGCCACAATGACGCCTTTTTCCTGGGCCGCCCTGAATATTTCTGCACCGTGCAGTGCAATCAGCGCCTTGTTGGCCGTAACCACATGCTTTCCATTGGCTATGGCCTGCAATACAAATTCACGGGCCGGTGAGTAACCTCCAATCAGTTCAACGACTATATCCACATCGGGGTCGTTGACCACGTCCTCACCATTGTCCGTAAGCCTGACCCTGGCGGGATCAAGCAACGTCTGCTGATCAATCTCCCGTGCTGCGGCATGTACGATTTCCAGACTGCGGCCAAGGCGGCGTGTAATTTCTTCTGCATTTCTGAGCAATACCGTCGCGGTACCACCACCCACTGTACCCAGACCCAATAAGCCAATCTTGACCGGTTTCATTTATTTTCTTCTCCACACGTCAAAGGGCTTAACCCTTCTTGAACATTTGTTTAATACTGCGAATAGCCTGTCGAGTTCGATGCTCGTTTTCAATCAGGCTAAAACGAACATGATCATCACCGTATTCACCAAAACCTATGCCCGGTGATACCGCTACTTTAGCTTCCTGTAATAATTTCTTGGAAAATTCCAGCGAACCCATATCTCTATACTGTTCTGGAATTTTAGCCCAGACGAACATGGTCGCCCTGGGCGGCTCCACCGGCCAGCCTGCACCGTTCAAGCCTTTGCATAACACATCCCGACGATTGCGGTAGGTCATGCGAATTTCATCCACACAGTCCTGAGGACCATCCAGTGCCGTAATCGCGGCGATCTGAATCGGGGTAAACATGCCATAATCCAGATAGGATTTCATTCTGGCCAGTGCTGCCACCAGGGTTGGGTTGCCGCACATGAAGCCCACTCGCCAACCCGGCATATTATAGGTCTTCGACAGGGAATAAAACTCCACCGCCACATCTTTTGCCCCTTTCACCTGCAAAATGGACGGCGGCTGATAACCGTCGAACACGATTTCCCCATAGGCAATATCATGTACTACCCAAATTTCATGCTCACGAGCAATTTCTACTACCTTTTCAAAAAAATCCAGCTCCACACACTGGGTAGTGGGATTGCCAGGGAAATTCAACACCAGCATTTTCGGTTTAGGCCAGGAGTCCTTGATGGCTTTTTCCAGTTGTTCGAAAAAATCCACATCCGGGGTCATGGGTACATGGCGAATATCGGCCCCGGCGATAACAAAACCATAGGGATGAATGGGATAGGCAGGGTTCGGCACCAGCACGGCATCGCCGGGGCCTAAAGTGGCCAGAGCCAGGTGCGCCAGGCCCTCCTTGGAACCAATGGTGACTATAGCTTCGGTTTCCGGATCCAGATCGACATCAAACCGACGTTTGTACCAGTTGCATATCGCTTTACGAAGCCGGGGTATGCCTCGAGACATGGAATAACGATGAGTATCCTCTCGCTGAGTGGCCTCAACCATTTTATCGACAATGTGTCGCGGGGTCGGCTGATCCGGATTACCCATACCAAAATCGATAATATCCTCACCACGAGCACGGGCACTGGCCTTGAGCTCATTCACAATATTAAACACATAAGGTGGCAGGCGTTTTATTCGCGGGAAATCGTCTTGCAAACTGGTTATCTCATTAAAATTTGGGCGAATCGGGCAAATTACTGTTGAAACACCGAACTGTCAACTCCAACCCTTGGATTTAATGGTAAATAAGCGGGTATAATTAACGCAGGCAGCTTAAGTCTCACATACCCGGGGATACAGATGAAACTCAGTGAAGATTACAATGCTGGCACTTATATTATTAACGGTTATAACGCGGAAGGTATAATTATTAACCAGCGTTCGTATACCAGTAGCCTGATAGTGAGCAATTTCCAGTTGCTTGAAAACTGGCCAATGCGAGATATATCCGAGCTCTCTGCCGATTATCTGGCACCGATACTGGAGCTTAAACCTGAAGTGATATTGATTGGCACAGGATCAACTCTGATTTTCCCACCCGCATCCAGTTATGCCAGTGTCATCCAGTCTGGCCTGGGCATTGAATTCATGGATTCAGTGGCCGCCTGTCGTACCTATAACATTTTGCTATCAGAAGACCGCAATGTGGTGGCGGGGATCATTTTGTAATTTTGACCGTATCTGTGAGTGGTTAATTTGTAGTAAACCAGATCGGTTCTGCCACATTGAAATTAGGGAACCTCTGAATAACTTGTCATTTCGACCAGAGGGAGAAATCTTTCTGTTAATAGCTGCATAGATATCAAGCATATAAGATCCCTCGGTAACTGCATCCTGCGTTACTCTACCTCCTGCATCCATGCAGTCGTCCCTATCAGTCGGGATGACAAAAAAAGACACTTAATCCGAGATTCCTTAGCTTTATATTTAATCTGAACTTAATATTTAGTCTGAACATTATATTTAGTCTGAACATTGAGTAATAATTTTTGTATTGGTTTCGCCAGCGAGGCGAAACCAATATCAAATACAAACATCAAAAACCAAAATAAATAACCAGGACAAGTAATCAAAGATAATCATATTTAGAGCTTATCAAATATAAGAGCATATAATTCAAAAGGGATCTACCAGTCTAATTCATCAGGAACATTCCAGACATTCGCAAAATCACCTGCATCCTTATTGTCAACATTATGTATCTCTAACATTTTCTGGGGTGATTCATAAGAACTTCGTCTATTTATTCTTGCATCAATTTGCTTTACATTTTTATTCAATATTCTTTCCGAAAATTCCACTTCATTTAATTGTTGCTTAAGCCATTCTTCATCGCGAATATCGACTATGTAAGGCGTGATCATCACGATGGTTTCAGTATTCACACTGCTGGTCTCACTACTTGAGAAAAGGCCACCCAGTATCGGGATAGACCCTATTACAGGCACACTATCACGACTTTCCGTTGTATTTCGCTTGATCAAACCACCTATAAATATTGTTTGCCCATCCTGTGCCAGTAGCTGAGTGGTCACCTCTGTGGTGGTTTGTGATGGGATACCATTTAATACTGAACCTGTGCTGACTTCAGGGTGAATATCCATCATAACCTGGTCCTGACTGTCCACTGATGGGGTTACTTTCAGTATTACGCCAGACTCCAGAAACTCGATACTTTCAGTGGTCACCTGATTGATAGTAGTTGTGAGCCGATAACCAATACGATCACCGATTACCACGGAAGCCTCCTGATTTTCAAGAGCCAGTAATTTTGGTGTCGACAGGGTTTGTACGCGACCCTCTCCGTTTAAGGCATTTAATGCCAGCTCAACATTGGGTGTAACCAGGTCAAGAAAAAAGCCTGAGGCATCTGCTGAGGAAAATCCTCGAGTTCCTAAAAAACCATCACCTCTATGGGTACTGAAAAGTCGTCGCCAGTCGACGCCAAAAGTTTCACCTTCGTTTAAACTGACTTCCAGTATCTTAGCCTCAATCAGTATTTGCCGGGGCTTTCTGTCAATTTCTAACAGTAAGTTTTCAACTCGGTCCAAAAATTCTGGCGTATCTTCGATCACCAGTAAATTTCGACCTGGTAAAGTGGTGATTTTACCGTAACTGGATAGATGATTCTTAAGAATGGCTTCAACGGCTTTAGTGTCGGTGTACTGAACTTTATACGTTCGCAGTTTAGTAATACCACCATCTGCAAATTTACCGGCTTCACCACGACCCACTATAAAATAACTCCCCTGTCTTCGTTCTACAGCATAACCAGCTGCACTTGCAATTGATCTGATGGCCTGATCCAGACTCACATCATAAAGATTAAAAGATACTTTACCCTTTACATCCTTCGACAATAATATATTGACGCGAGCTTTATTTGACAGCATGGCCATTACCTCAGTAATGTCTGTATCACTAAAGGATAGTGATATTTTTTGCCTGGTATTTTTTGAAATAGAATTTATCCTGGTAGCTGTTTCCCTGGCAGTTGTCTCAGCTGCGTTAGCTGCCAGCACGATATTGGCTGATAACACATGTAAAGCGCTCAACAATATA
>CBDULX010000119.1:0-9566 GCA_965368175.1 uncultured Gammaproteobacteria bacterium
CCGGTGTTGAACCTCTGGATATTTTCGAGGTCGCAAAGCTTGAATTTGAACAACCTGATTTTAATCGATTCCCCTGTTTAAAAATGGCCTACGAATCACTAAAAATGGGTGGTACGGCTACCACCGTACTGAATGCGGCCAATGAAATTGCTGTTGAGGCCTTCCTCAATGAGCAACTGGTCTTTACCAATATAGCCAGTGTCATCGAAAAGACTCTGGAATCAATTACTGTACAGCAGTCCTTTGATCTGGAGCGTATTTTGTCTGTCGATGCTGAGGCACGGCAGGTAGCGCTTGATCTTGTTGCCAGATTGGGAGTGAATTAAAGTCTATGGGTGGATTTCTGCATAATATTCTGTTTTTCATCATTGCCATTGGGGTTCTGGTGGCTTTTCATGAATTTGGTCATTACTGGGTCGCTCGCCTGCTCAAGGTCAAGGTCTTGCGGTTCTCGATCGGTTTTGGCAAACCGCTGATTAAATGGACCCGTAAAAAGGGTGAAGATGAGATCGAATATGTCATAGCAGCCATACCTCTGGGTGGTTATGTCAAGATGCTGGATGAGCGGGAAGCTCCGGTCGACTCAAGCGAGATAAGCCGTGCTTTTAATACCCAGCCTGTGTTGAATCGCATTGCTATTGTGGTGGCGGGACCTTTATTCAATTTTATACTGGCCATTGCGCTCTACTGGCTGGTATTTCTAAACGGTGAGCAGGGGCTCAGGCCGCTACTGGATCAGCCGGTGGCTGAATCTGTCGCCGCCAGTGCCGGTTTTGCTGAAGACGATGAGATTTTAGCGGTGGCTGATACCGAGGTGAAAACCTGGCAGGCATTTCGTCTGGCATTAATCGATCACGGCATTGATGGTGGTGAGCTTGTAATTAAAGTAAAAGATGCGGATCACCTGGTGGTCAACCGAGTGCTGGACATTGGCGATCGCCATATCCTGGATGATAAGGCAGATGTCATTGAGCAGCTGGGCTTTCGTTCCTGGCAGCCAGTCTTGCTCCCCATTATCGGTGGTGTGATTGATACCGGAGCGGCAAAATCGGCCGGTTTGCAGGAGGCAGATCAGGTATTGGCAGTGGATGGTCAGGCTATCACCAGCTGGGAGCAACTGGTTGAGTTGATAAAAGTCAGTCCTGGTAAAAAGCTGGAGTTTCTGATTTCTCGTAATGGCAAGGAGCAGTTCATCAGTGTGACGCCAGGTGAGCGCGTACAGGGTCATATTACCAGTGGTTTTATCGGCGCTTATCAGCATGTACCGGCTGAAGTGATCGAAAAGATGAAAACCGATATTGAGTACGGCCCAGTTGAAGCATTTGGCAAAGCTGTGCAAAAGACCTGGTCCATGTCTGTACTCACCCTTCGAGTATTGGGTAAAATGCTGCTCGGCGAAGCGGCGCTGGAAAACATCAGTGGGCCGATTACTATTGCATCCTATGCCGGCATTACCGCCAGTATCGGTTTTATAACGTACCTGAGTTTTCTGGCCATCATTTCTGTAAGCCTTGGGGTTTTGAACCTGCTACCAGTGCCCATGCTGGATGGCGGTCATCTGCTGTATTACCTGATTGAAATGATTAAAGGTTCGCCGGTTTCTGAAAAATTTGAAGAGTTGGGACAACAAGTTGGACTGGCGCTACTCCTGATGTTGATGGGGCTGGCCATTTACAATGACATCCAGCGACTAATAAATTGAGATGAGAATGATAAAACGCTGGTTTCTGCTATTTTTTGTTTTAAGTTTATTGTCCGTTTCCGTCCAGGCTGCTACAAAATTCACCATCAGTGAAATTCGATTGCAGGGTCTGGAACGTATTCCTGATGGCACCCTGTTGAATTATCTCCCGGTACGTGTGGGGGATGTGATGGATACCAGGAAGGCGGCTTATGCTATTGAGCAGCTCTATAAAACAGGTTTTTTTAAAGATGTAAAACTGGCCCGTGATGGTAATGTGCTGGTGGTGCAGGTAATTGAGCGTCCCGCTATCGCCAATGTGAAATTTTCCGGCAATAACGATATAGACGATGAGCAGCTGGAAACCGTACTTAAGGAAATAGGCATAGTACAGGGTCGGGTGTTTAATCCTTCTGCACTGGATAAAATTGAACTGGGCCTGAAGCAACAGGCTTATTATAGCCAGGGCAAATATGCCGTTCGTATTGTAACTAAGGTTACGGAGCTTGAGCAAAACAGAGTCGATATTGAAATTGAGATCTCGGAAGGCGTTGTAGCAAGAATCAAGCAGGTTAATATTGTCGGCAATCAGGTATTCGATGACGATACCCTGTTATCTGAGATGCAGCTGGGTGTACCCGGAAGCTGGAATATCTTCTCCAGTATCGATGAGTATGCCAAACCCAAGCTGGCTGCAGATCTGGAAACTCTTAAATCCTATTATCAGGATCGCGGTTATATCAAGTTTGAAATTGAATCCACTCAGGTCACCATTACGCCAGATAAAAAAGATATTTATATCACCATTAATGTTAATGAAGGTGAGCAGTACCGGGTTGATGAAGTCAAATTGCTTGGCGAATTTGTGATTGAAAAATCACAGCTCGAAGCACAGTTGTTAACCAGACCGGGTAATCTTTTTTCCAGACAGAAGATGACAGACAGTCAAAACATGTTAACTCGTAAACTGGGTAATGAAGGTTATGCATTTGCTCGAGTCAGAATATTCCCGGACATCAATGAAGACAAAAAACTGGTTAATATCACTTATATGGTAGAGCCAGGTAAGAAGGTCTATGTTCGCAGAATAAACTTTGCAGGAAACTACAAAACCCGAGATGAAGTATTACGCCGGGAAATGCGATTGATGGAAGGGGCCGAGCTGTCGAATACTAAACTGGAGCGCTCCAAGATTCGTTTGCAACGACTGAGTTTCGTCGAAGATGTCGTCATCGATAAAACACCGGTGGCGGGTACCGATGATATGGTCGATATCAATATCAACATTACCGAGCGATTATCAGGAAGCTTCAATATTGGCGCTGGTTTTTCCCAGGATCAGGGTTTCGTATTTAATATGGGCCTGCAAATGGAAAATCTGCTGGGTACTGGGCAAAAGCTGGGTATTAACTTTAGCAATGACGATGCGAACAAGGTATACAGCGTTTCGTTTACCGATCCTTATCATACCATCGATGGCGTTAGCCGCACCTTTAGTTTTTCCTATCGCAAACGTGATGCGGTGGAAGAGGAAATTAATAACTTTCTGGAAAATACCTATGGTGCTAGTGTTAATTATGGTATCCCCCTGACTGAATATGATCGGGTACAGTTAGGATTTGGTTTTGAGCGCACCGAAATCTTACGAGGATTAACTACGACAACTTCAGTTGAAGTACAGGAATTCCTCAATGACTATCCCGATAATCCCACCGATGAAAATGGGCTTGTAACAGAAGCCAGTTTCGATGCAATCACATTAGCCGCCAGTTACTCTCACGATACACGAAACCGTACGGTTTTTGCCAATCAGGGCAGTCAGCAGGTGGTGGGGATCGATATGACGGCACCCGGCAGTGATCAGGAGTATTATAAGCTCAGCTATCGCACCAAGTTCTACTTTACACTGACGTCCGATTTAACTTTGATGCTGCGATCAGATATCGGTTATGGGGGTGGTTATGGTGATACTGACTCACTGCCCCTGTATAACCGTTATTATGCCGGTGGTTTAAGGACGGTTCGTGGTTTCGACAGTAATTCTCTGGGGCCAGAGAATGAATATGGTGATCCACGGGGTGGAGATATCCGCACAGTGGCGGGTGCGGAAGTGATATTCCCTGTACCCTTCGTTGAAAAGCCACCTTCATCCGTTCGTTTCAGCGCGTTTTATGATATTGGTAATGTCTTCCTCAAAGATCGAGGTAATGATAATCCAGATGAGCAGGGTTTTGAGAAAGATAAATTGCGCAGTGCAATCGGTGTTTCATTCGTCTGGCTGGCACCCATTGGCCCACTACAGTTTAGTTGGTCACGACCCATCGAGGAAAAAGATGGTGATGATACCAAGGGTTTCCAGTTTAGTATTGGTTCATTCTTCTAGGAGGATATACATGTTTAATAAAAAAATTATTGGTTTATTAGCTCTTTTACTGCTTGTGCCATCGAGTTGGGCTGCAGATTTGAAAGTGGGTGTGCTGAATATGCAGAAACTGCAGAGCGAATCACCACAAATCAAAGAGATCATGAACCGATTACAAAAGCGTTTTGAGGAGCCGGGTCAGGCCCTGTCGAAATTGGCCAAAGAAATTCAACAAGATGAAAAAGATTTAAAGCAGAATGAAGTCCTGATGAGTCCGGCCAAACTGAAAAAGGCCAAGCAGGCACTTGTTGATAAGGTCAAATCATTCCGTGAGCAGGAAGCTGATCTAAATAAAGAAATGCAAACCATGCGCAATCAGGAACTGGCCGTATTCAATGAGAAAGTGAATCAAATGCTTAATGAGCTGGCAAAAAAAGAAGGTTACGATCTGATTCTTATGGAAGGTATCGTATTTGTTAGTGACAAACTGGATATTACCGATAAACTACTGAGCAAGTTAAAAAAAGATAAATAGAATAGCACGCACTGTAATGGGATACACATTAAACAAGCTCGCTAAACAGGTCGGTGGCACAGTCTTAGGTAATGGAGACTGTGAAATTTCCAGTGTTGCATCGATCGAAAATGCCGGTCAGGGCGACATCAGCTTTGTTTACACTGCCAAATTTGTTAAATATCTGGAGTCTACTGCAGCATCTGCAGTTATTGTTACTGCAGAACTGGCAGAAAAAGCCAGTGTGCCGGTGCTGGTTGCTGATAATCCTCGAGCCACCTATGCGCACATAGCGAGTATTCTTTATCCCGCTTATCATCCTGAGCCGGGTGTGCATTCCAGTGCCGTTATTGATGATGCGGCCAGTATTTCAGATACTGCTTATGTAGGGGCCAATGCGGTAATTGAAGCCGGAGCGGTTATTGATGACAGGGCATATATCGGACCCGGATGTGTTATTGGGCGGGATTCCAGAATTGGTGCTGACGCCTATATCCATGCCAATGTTACCGTCTATTACGGCTGTATAATCGGTGAGAATACCATCATTCATTCTGGTACAACCATCGGGGCAGATGGTTTTGGATTTGAGCTTGACCAGGGTAAGTGGGTCAAAATTCCTCAGATTGGTGGCGTCATAATTGGCAGCCATGTAGAGATTGGCGCCTGTTCTACCGTAGATCGTGGCGCGGTAGCGGATACGGTTATCGAGGACGGTGTTAAACTGGACAATCATATCCAGATCGCCCATGGGGTAAAGGTAGGTGAGCACTCAATCATGTCTAGTGGTGTAGGTGTAGCGGGCAGTACGAAAATTGGAAAAAACGTAATTGTTGGTGGAATGACCGGTATCAGGGATAATATCGAGATTGCCGACAATGTTATGATTACTGCAATGTCACTGGTTTCCAAATCACTGGTTAAACCCGGCTCTTACTCATCCAATACTCCCATTGATGATACAAGAACATGGCGAAAAAATACTGCCCGATTCAGACAACTGGATGAACTGGCCAGACGGATACAGCAGCTCGAGAAGCTGGTTAATAAGTAGAATATTGAGGTTAGCATTTTGAATACAATGAATATAAATGAGATAGCAAATACTCTTCCTCATCGCTATCCGTTTCAGCTGGTAGATAAAGTACTGGATTATGAAGTGGGAAAATGGCTGACGGCAATCAAAAATGTCACCATCAACGAACCGTTTTTCGAAGGGCATTTTCCGGGTTATCCGGTCATGCCGGGTGTACTGATTATGGAAGCCCTGGCTCAGGCCACGGGTTTACTGGGTTTTCGTACTATGGATGAAGACCCCAGCGCGAATATGCTTTACCTGTTTGTCGGAATCGATAAAGCTCGATTTAAACGTCAGGTGGTGCCAGGCGATACGCTTACCTTACATGTAAAGCTGCTGAAGCGTAGCCGTAATATATGGAAATTTGATTGTGAAGCCAGAGTTGGTGAGGAACTGGCTGCCAGTGCAGAAATCATGTGTGCGGCAACCAAGAAGCCATCAGAGTAAATTATCCGATGATCCACCAGACAGCCATTGTAGACCCAGCAGCAAGGATTGCCGATGACGTTGAAATTGGCCCCTATAGTATCATTGGTGCCGATGTGGAAATCGCTGAGGGCTGCTGGATAGGTCCCCATGTAGTGATTAAGGGACCCACCCGTATTGGCCGAGACAATCGAATATTCCAGTTTGCTTCCATTGGTGAGCAACCTCAGGATCTGAAATACGCCGGACAGCCCACCCAACTCGAGATCGGTGACCGGAATACCATCCGAGAATATGTCACTCTTAATCGAGGAACCGTTGAAGATACCGGTATTACCCGCATTGGTAGCGACAATCTACTTATGGCTTATGTGCATGTGGCACACGACTGCCGGGTAGGTAATCATGTGATCCTGGCGAATTCGGCGTCACTGGCAGGACATGTCCATGTTGACGATCATGCCATACTGGGAGGGTTCACTCTGGTGCATCAGTTCAGTCGTATTGGAGCACATTGTTTTACCAGTATGGGTTCGGCAGTTAATCGTGATGTACCCCCCTATGTCGTGGTATCGGGTAATTATGCCAGACCCAATGGAATTAATAAGGAAGGCTTAAAGCGTCGGGGATTTTCTCCCGAAGCTATCCGAGCCATTGTGAATGCATATAAACTGATGATACGATCTCATAAACCACGAGCTGAAGTCCTGAAAGAAGTGGCTTCACTGGTGGAAAAATTTCCCGAAGTAAAAGTTTTCGTAGACTTTATCAACGCCAGCAAACGTGGCATAGTGCGTTAAAGTTCACATATTTTTGGGTTAAAATAATACAAACTATAACAATTGCGAATCTCCCTGGAGCTTTATGATGAAAAAAACACTTGTTTCAATGGTTGCTGCACTGGGTTTAATGACCGGCACAGCTCAGGCGGATTTCCTCGGCCTCTATGTGGGTGGCGGTATGTGGAAGCATTCTCCTTCTGGGGATTTTAGCTCGACTAATTCCGGTAGCTCAGTGATCGATCTCGAGAGCAACCTGGGTATGAGCAGTGAAAATGAAGCTTATATGTATGCTGCATTCGAACATCCCATTCCCTTAATACCTAACATTCGTATTGAAACCACTGCGCTGGCTCACGATGGTACGGCAGGTACAGTAAACTTTAATGGAGCTACAGTTAGTGGTGCATCAACCATTTCACTGGACAGCATGGACACAGTTTTATACTGGCGTATTCTGGATAACTGGGTGAATGTGGACCTGGGTCTGAATTTGAGAAAATACGACGGTGAATTTAAAGTAGGCACTGAGACTCGTCTTGTCACTGAAAGTGTACCTATGGCCTATGCTGCAGTTCAGTTTGATCTGCCTTTTACGGGTTTGTCGGTAGGCGGTGATTACAATTATGCCAGTCTGAGAGGCAATACAGTAAATGATATTCGCATGCGTTTGCTGTACGAAATGGGTGTAATTGGTTTTGAAGGCGGTATTCGTAATTCTTCCGTCAAGCTCGATGACGCTGATAACGTAAATGTCGATATGAAATTTGATGGCCTGTTCCTGGGTGTATTCCTGCACTTTTAAAAACATAAATCACTATTTTAAAAAAAGCCCGCAATGCGGGCTTTTTTTTTATGTCCTGGGTGATGAAAATAGTTGACTATTTTGGTTGGTTATAGACAATGAGCATAAGCAGCCTTTTATATCTCATGTATTAGAGGTTGTTAATATCCCCTCTCTCATCAGCACCTTGTGGGTGCACAGGAGTAAATTATGTTTCTCCGCCTCTATTTTTTATTACCCGATGAAATAACCACAGAGACAGTTGTGGATGATCTTGCCAAAACCGGTATAGATATGCGAAATTTGCATGCCCATGTGAAGCATGTCAGTTCCAGTCAGTTACCGGCCGCCACTCGTTGGCAAAAAATGGATCTGGCACAAAGTCTGGAAAATGTTATCTGGCGTTCAGACCTGGTTGTTTTTTTTATTGCACTGATAGTTTTTCTGGCAGTTTTAGTCATGGGTTCTCTGTACTGGTCTTTAGCGGCACTGGCTTTGATGCTGGTGACTTTCTTAACGGGTAACTGGTTTGCTGAGTTTATGCCTAAAGTTCATCTTCGTGAATTCGAGCATGCACTGTCCCATGGTGAAGTATTATTGATGGTAGATGTGCAGAAAAAGGATGTTGCAGAAGTGGAAGAAAGAGTACGGCATTACCATCCGTCAGCCATTCCGGCTGGTAGCAGCTGGACTATTCATTCCCTGGGTATTTAATCTAAGGGAGCCTCATATACATGACCAGAGGTTCCCTAAAGGAGACTGGCTTTGACTTATGTAGTAACCGACAATTGCATCAACTGTAAATACACAGATTGTGTGGAAGTCTGTCCGGTGGACTGTTTTCATGAAGGCCCCAATTTTCTGGTCATCGATCCTGAGGAGTGTATTGATTGCCAGTTATGTGAACCGGAGTGTCCGGTCAATGCCATTTTTGCCGAAGACGACTTGCCGGACGATATGAAACACTTTCTGGAGCTCAATGCTGAACTGACCAGTGAGTGGCCGGTAATCAATCAGTTGAAGCCAGCGCTCCCGGATGCCAGCCAATGGGAAGATGTGCCAAATAAACTTCAGTATCTGAAACGCTGATCCTGCTTAGCCGGGGGCACCCCGGTTAAGCCTGTTTTTTTCTGTAAAGTAAATCGGATGTAATTTTTTTAATGCCCTGGGTTTTTTCTGCGATATTTTGTGATCTGTATAACAATCCTTATAATCTGGTTTAGCTTTCCTGATGAATTGAGCTGATTACCTATTCACCTGTCGTGACTCATCAGACACAATTATTAACTTTCTACTTCCCCCAAAGAGAATGATATGGATACCCTGGACTATCGTCGGGCCAATGCGGATGATTATGTTGCAATATCCAGTTTAATAACCACACCTGAAGAACTGTTTCGTGTCTATCCTGCGGGCCGTTATCCTTTTACCCTTGAGCAGGTTAATCAGCTGGCGTTGATAAGGATGGAGCTCAGTGTGGCAACAGTGGCCAACAGGGTGGTGGCCTTTGCTAATCTTTATGGTTACGAACCTAACCAGCATATCTTTATTGGTAACCTGGTGATTGATCAGAATTATCGAGGCAATGGAATAGGTCAGGGCATGGTTCAGTATTTGTTGAAACAGGTGTTCTATAAATACCGATTGATGGAAGCCAGAATTTCTGTATTCAGTGACAATACTCCAGCCTTATTGCTGTACTCAAAACTGGGTTTTGAGCCATATAGGGTTGAAGAGAGAAAAAATTTTGAAAGGCAACGAGTAGTATTGTTGCATATGAAAATGGATCGGGAGCGCTATTCAGATATGTTGTTAATGGACGGAAAATCAAATGATGGTTACCAGCAGTTTGCGGGTGTGAAAGTGAATTAGGATGTAATTTATTAGTCTGAAAATGGTCGCTCCTGCGCATCCTTGCGCTTGCGACATTAGTTCATCCATA
>CBDULX010000120.1:0-9352 GCA_965368175.1 uncultured Gammaproteobacteria bacterium
CCTGCATCCGTGCAGTCGTGCTCACGCCCCTTACCTGCGTCCATGCAGGCAACGCGAATCAACGCAAATAAAATTAATGCTTTTTTTGTGCTCCTCTAGCTAGAAGCATAATGTATAAGATGTAGCTAGTTGCCTAAAAACCGATCTACTAAAATATTCGCGTTAATTCGCGTTTTCTTTAATATTAGCCTTTATATTTTTGCAGTACCAGGCAGGCATTGGTGCCGCCAAAACCGAAATTGTTGCTAAGTACGGTGTTCAGCTCGGCATTATCCACACGCTGGGTGACGATTGGCATATCGGTTACTGCTTCATCCATGGTTTCGATATTGGCAGATGCCTGAATGAACTTGTTCTCCATCATCAGCAGGCAATAAATCACTTCATGAGCGCCGGCCGCCCCCAGAGAATGTCCTGCCAGGGACTTACTTGAGCTGATAGGGGGAATAGTTTGGCCGGCAAACACTTCGCGGATGGCTTCAATTTCTTTCACATCGCCTACGGGCGTGCTGGTGCCATGGGTATTGATGTAATCAATCGGTACATCCAGATCGGCCATGGCCATCTGCATGCAGCGCACTGCACCTTCGCCAGAGGGGGCCACCATATCGAAGCCATCAGAATTGGCGCCGTAACCGGTAACTTCGGCATAGATTCTGGCGCCACGTTTCAGGGCATGTTCCAGTTCTTCCAGTACCACCACGGCACCACCACCGGCGATGACAAAACCGTCGCGGTTGGTATCATAGGTTCGGGAGGCTTTTTCCGGGGTTTCGTTGTACTTGGATGACAGGGCGCCCATGCCGTCGAACAGCATGCTTAAAGTCCAGTGCTCTTCTTCACCACCACCGGCGAATACTATGTCCTGTTTACCCATCTGGATCATTTCCACGCCATTGCCAATACAGTGAGTACTGGTGGCGCAGGCTGAGCTGATGGAGTAGTTCACACCCTTGATTTTAAATGGTGTGGCCAGGCAGGCTGAAACGGTGCTGGTCATTACCCGGGGCACCATATAGGGGCCAACACGACGAATGCCTTTTTCTCGCAGTATGTCTACTGCGTTCATCTGATTCACTGGAGAACCACCGCCGGAACCCATGATCAGGCCGGTACGGGGGGTGGACACCAGTTCCGGGGTGAGGCTGGCATCATCGATGGCCTGTTGCATGGCAATATAAGCATAGGCGGCGGCATCTCCCATAAAACGCTTCACTTTGCGATCTATATGGGCGTCTATATCTATATCTATGCTGCCAGCGACATGACTGCGCATGCCCATGTCTTTATACTCTTGCTGAAAGCTAATGCCGGATTTGCCTTCCCGTAGAGATTCAGTAACACTTTTTTTGTCATTGCCCAGACATGACACTATGCCCAGGCCGGTGATTACTACTCGTTTCATTCTAATGCTTACCTAAAAGTTTTCGGTGTTCTTAAACAGTCCTACCCGCAAACCTTTTGCAGTATATATTTCACGGTCGTCTACGAAAACCGATCCATCGGCAATACCCATGATCAGACCGCGGGCAATGACACGTTTAAGGTTGATCTGATAACTGACGACTTTGGCCGTGGGTAAAACCTGCCCGGTAAATTTTACTTCACCAACACCCAGCGCACGTCCTTTACCCTCAAAGCCTTTCCAGCCGAGATAAAAGCCCACCAGTTGCCACATGGCATCCAGACCAAGACAGCCCGGCATGACAGGGTCACCTGGAAAGTGGCATTCAAAAAACCATAAACCCGGGGCTATATCCAGTTCAGCTCGGATTTCTCCCTTGCCGTACTCGCCTCCTTCCTCGGAAATGTGGCTGATACGGTCCATCATCAGCATGTTGGGAACCGGTAGTTGTGCATTACCCGGTCCGAACAGTTCACCATGGCCACATTTAAGCAGTTCTTCACGGCTAAAAGCGCTTTGTCTCGTCATCTAAAGGACAGCCCTGTTATCTTAAATCGTATAAGGGGGGGATTGTATAGGAAATGTTGGCTGGATGGTATGCAGATAATCAAGACGAAGCCGGTGATTTAGCTATTTAAAGGATGAAATTGCCGTTTTTTTGATCGAGGTCCGGTAGATCGACTACCGGACCTTGATGTTATATGAACTCAATCGGTAAAAAACTGCTGGTCAAACTTGACCGTGGTGGATCTGGACTGGCCGACTGGAGTGGTTTTGATTTCAAACTTAAGGGTCTCACGGTGACTGACCTGGGCCTGGGCGAGATAGTAAATGGCATTTGCCTCAACCACCTCTTTGAATTCGAGATCTTTTATCTGGCCGGTAAGATTACTGGCAAATCCGGAGACATTGGCTTTCACTGGTGTGGTGTGCCCCTTATCTTTTTTTAGAACCGCAATGTTCACAACCAGACGGTTGTTGCGGCGCGTGAGCTGATAGGCTTTGGCTATTTCAGGAGTGAGAGTATCACTTCTGAAGGCATTATAATGAACCACATAGTCACCAAAGCTTTTTGAATTTTCGGCATAAGCATTGAAAGCCAGAAGGCTGCTTATGGTCAGGAGTGTGCCTATCGTATATTTTTTTATTAAAATCATAGGGGGGCCTCTCTTCAGTCGTTCTGATAATCATTTATTAGTACAACTATAGTGCAGTATCACCTTTAAGGTACCACCACTTACTTATCTGTTGAAGTCTTATTTCAAAGCTTAAGAACTGAAATTAATTGTATTTACCGGGTATAAGTAAAAACGAATGTGTTGAGGCTGCTGTACAGTCGTTGTATCAGTTGTAGTTACGAATAACGCCGGCCACTATACCCAGCACCTGAACCTCGGAGTTTTTCAGCATAATGGGCCCCATGTCCGGATTGGCCGGTTGCAGACGGATGCCATCGACTTCAATGTAAAACTTTTTCAAAGTTACCTGTTCACCATGAATTAGAGCAACTACCGACTGGCCGTTTTCTGCGGATTCTCGTTTTTCAACGATGATGATGTCACCATCCTCTATATTGTCATCGATCATGGAATGACCACGCACCTTCAGGGCATAGGTATTTCTGCGAACCATATGGGCAGGCACAGAGACCTGCTCATGGTGCTCCACCCGTTCAATGGGGTTTCCTGCGGTGATGGTTCCCAGCAAGGGAATATCGCACAGTTCGATTTCCGGGTAATCGGCAGGCACGAGGTTCGCTACCCAGGTCGGGTGCTGGTGTTTGGGAATCAGCAGACTCAGTTTGTTCATGGAAATGGCTTCACAAATTTCAATAAAATGATACTAGGAACAAAATGAGAACAAATCAAGTTTTATTTCAATAAAACCATAGATTTAAGTGTATAACCTAAATCTATGGTGAAGATTATTGGGTAAAGTCTTTAAATAATCGGCCAATGGCGCTGGAAAGCTTCTCGGAGCGATTGCTATTACGAATCGCCTGGTTCAGGTGCTCCTGCATACCCGGAATATTGATCAGATCGATGATAACCAGGTTGAAAAACTCCTGACCTTCCTTGCAGCGGGCCAGCTGCTCCAGAAAAGCCAGCATCAGCTCCGGTGATTTCAATGTTAGCCAGCAGCGTCCAGATATTGATGCCAGTACTTCCGGGTTAATTCCAGCCTCAGATGCCAGTACCCGTTTCACCTGTTGCTGGGCCAGTTGGGTATTATCGGCATTGGACAGGGCACGCAGGCACATGGATACCAGGTTGTGGTCTATTGGCGTTTTGCTCAATATTGTTTGCAGGCGATCCGCCAGAGCCTGGCTCAGTTCATCGGGAATGCGTTCATGTTCCAGACATTGCGAGAGAGCATCAAGGGGTTGTTCTGGTAGCTGGCTGATGGCCTGTTGCAAAAGTTTGGCGTTACCCTCTTCGTCCAGTCTGCAGGCCACATCGGCAATACCCTGAAAGCCTACGAAGGCCCATTGCTCATAGCCCGGTGTACCGGCAAAGTAGTCCCGGGCATGTTCATAGAATTGTGAGGGCGCTTGCTGGAGTAACCTGGCCACTTTGGCGTGGAAAACGGCCATATGCTCCTGCTTGGGTTTGAAACCGTAAGGATTGTTGTCATCCTGGTCATCCTCCTGTTCTTTTTTGAGCAGGCGTGAAAGGAAATCGTCGCGGATGACGGGTGTGAGACAGCCTTTGGCGTCCAGTGGAAATCTCAGAAACCAGATCACCAGATCCTGCGGCTTATCATTATGCCACACCAGAATGCCCAGCCAGGCCTGCTGTTGCAGGGGGTACGGGTAGGGGATTTCAGCCTGTTCGAATGCCAGGAAAGTGTCGGCCTCGACAGGCTGTATGCGTCGGCCCATATCGAAAACCCGGTACTGGGTACCGGCCTGATTGAGGAAATCACTGATTCCAGAAACATCAGCCATATTATTTAACCACCAGTTTACCCTGTTGTGATGACAGGCTTAGTTTGCCATCAAGAAATTCCAGGAGTTGTTGTCCACCATGTAGTTTGCGCCAGCCTTTAAGTAATTCAAGGTTACGCTCCCCGGATACAAGAGCTTCCAGTTGTTTGCGGCTGGCAAGACTGCTGGGGTTGATATTGTGTTGCTGGGCACTGAGCTTGAGCAGGCCCTGCAGGGTATCCACCAGCGCATCCTGCTGGGGACGAAGTTTAAATTTTTTGGGTAGCTGGGGCCAGTCCTGTTTGTCGATTGCCAGACCCCGGTTTATGCATTCAACCAGTTGTCTGAGGTCATCATCGTTAACCCTGAATTTGCCCAGTGAACGCAGGGCGCGAATCTTGTCTGGATCGGCTGGTTTCTGAATGGCCAGGTCGATCAGGGTATCGTCGGGCAAAATCCTGCGTCTAGGCCGGTTGCGGGCGATGGCTGTGCTCTCACGCCAGCTGGCCAGCTGTTGCAATATGGCGAGCTGCTGGCCTCGTAGTCGTTGATGGCCTTTGACTCTGCGCCAGATGTTTACCAGATCCACCTGATAATTCTGGTTCTGGCTGAGCAGGGCGAAGTCTTCGGCCAGCCAGTCCAGTCGACCCAGCTTCTCCAGTTTTTGTTCCATATCCGGAAATAACTGGGCCAGATACAACACATCATGGGCCGCGTATTCCAGCTGTTTATCACTCAGTGGCCGTTTCATCCAGTCGGTACGGGTCTGGGATTTATCCAGATCAACATCGAGACAGGTTTTGACCAGTGCGGCATAACCGACCTGCTCGCCATAGCCCAGCAGGGTGGCCGCAACCTGGGTGTCAAAGACAGGATCTGGCAGGCAGCCGAAATCATGGTGAAAAATTTCCAGGTCCTGACCAGCGGCATGGAAAACCTTGATAATATTGGTGTTGCGGAATAAGGCCAGTAAAGGCTCGAAGTCTTTCAATGGTAAAGGGTCGATGCAGGCAGTGTGTTGTCCGTCACCTAGCTGGATGAGTGCCAGCTCGGGGTAATAAGTGGTTTCCCGGTGGAATTCGGTATCGATACACAGAAATCGGCTATGCTCAAATAGTTGACAGCATGCCTCAAAAGCTTGCTGGGTCTCGATGTAGTCAATGGTCATAGGCATTTTACGATGGCTGCTAACAGGGTGCCTATTGTACCCGTAATTCGAAAGGATACTTTAGGGAATGAGGCGAATTCTGGCGAAACACCTGGGAATTTCTCGGAGAATAAGCTTAAGACTGATGGTGGTTACCGGTCTGATGCTGATATTTGCCCTGTTCTGGCAGTTCAATATGCAAAATCGAGAGCAGTTTAGTTCGATGATGATGGCTCATCAGGAAGCCGAGTTCAGCCACAAGATGCGCGATGCCGTGAGCCTGAGGCAGTTGAGTATTCAACGTATGTTGAATCTTCGGGATGTATTCGAGCAGGACGAGGAATACCAGCGATATCTGTCATATGGCACAGAATTTTTGCTGGCCCGTAATAAACTTAAATTTCTCAACCAGTCCAGACAGATCCGAGCCACCTATCGGCAACTGCTGGATGCAGTAAATTACGCACAGCCTTATCATGCCTATTTGATTGAGAATATCATGTTCGGCACCCTGAGCAGTGAAGAGCTCTGGCTCATATCCAATCGTGGTTCGGTGGCGATGCAGAATGTGCTGGATGTACTGGACCGTCTGGTGGCATTGCAGCAGCAAAATTATCTTCAGCTGGTCGAAGATCACATGCAGTCCCGTGAATCCCGATGGATGATTACCAGTTCCATATTTATCGTGAGCATCCTTATCTCCCTGATCATGTTACGCAGATCGGATCGCCGTTATAGCAATGCCAGGAAGCTGTCGACTATGGATGGTGTAACGGGCACCTACAACCGGCGTTATTTTGATATGGTGCTGGAAGATGAGTGGAAACGCAGTCAACGTGAATTTACACCACTGAGTCTGATCATGATCGACATTGATTTTTTCAAAGACTATAACGACCGTTTTGGACATCTGGTGGGGGACATCTGTCTGTATAGTGTGGCCAGTATTCTGGGAGGACAGTTAAAGCGTGCGTCGGATTTTATTGCCCGTTACGGTGGTGAGGAATTTGTCATCCTGTTGCCCAAAACCAATCTGGAATATGCCCGTAAACTGGCTGAGCATTTGCGACAGGCGCTAGTTGGATCGCAGTTGCAGGCCGGTAAATTTGATGTCAGCCCCTGGCTTACTGTGAGCATAGGTGTGGCCAGTACTATTGCCGAGTATGAGCAATCCAGCAGTGTGCTACTGCGGGCGGCAGACCAGTGTTTGTATGAAAGTAAAAGTCAGGGGCGTAATCGGGTCACTACGACCAGACTGGAGCAGCCAGAACTGGCCGCGCTTGAAAGCCATTAGGAAATCTCCATGGAACCTCTGATTAAGTCTGGTTGAGTTCAGGCTGCAATTGATTGTTTAGATTTTTAATGAAGTAAGGCGGTAGTTATTCTATTGCAACGAAATCGGGGGTAACTGGGCGCTTTTAGCCAGCATAAAACAATCATGACCTGTTCAGGGTGTCTCAGGTTTTCGGCCCCAGTAATTCGATCTGATAGCCGTCAGGGTCTTCCACAAAGGCAATAATGGTGGTGCCCGCATTCATTGGCCCGGCTTCCCTGAGAATTTTGCCGCCCTGCTGCCTGATTTTATCTACTGCCCTGTAAACATCTTCTACTTCGACAGCCAGATGGCCGAAGCCTGTACCCAGGTCATAGCTCTCGGTGTCCCAGTTATGGGTGAGTTCGATGGCGCTATTGCTTTTCTCGTCGCCATAACCGACGAAGGCCAGAGTGAATCGACCCTCGGGGTACTCTTTTTGCCTGAGCAATTTCATGTTGAGGATGTCGGTGTAAAACCTGATCGATTTGTCCAGGTTACCGACCCGGATCATGGTGTGTAACAGGCGCATATCAGTAATTCCTCTGTTTAAGAATGATTTTCCAGTGTCTGAGAATCCTCAAACGGTTTAACAGGTGGTCAGCCAGTTGTATATAAGCGGACCAGAACCATATTCTGAGGCGACTCAACCAGGAACGGCGTTTCCATTGTTCCTGTAGCACCTCATGGCATTGCTGGAAATCCTGATTGAACATGGACACCACTGAACTGGCAAAGCCATCATCCTGAATTTCCTGATTAGCATCAAGGTTCCATAGCAGATTCCATCGATCGATATTACAGGAGCCTAGTGACACCCAGTCGTCACACAACACCAGTTTTGCATGCATGAAGCGGGGCTGGTATTCGAATATACGCACGCCATCGCGTAACAAACGGTGATAATAATGCTGAGCCAGGTAACGCGCCATGGGTAAATCGGTAATCGGGCCGGGTATCAGTATACGCACATCGGCACCACGCAATGCCGAACGGCGCAGTTCCCGGCGTAACTTGCGGGAAGGCGCAAAATACGCCGTGCTCATCCACACCCGTTTTCTGGCATGACGAACATGCTGGATAAAGGAGCGCTTAATTTCCAGAAAGCGAGGGCCCTGGGTCATAGTGACCCGTCCCAGCTGGTCGAATTTATCTGACTTTTCACGTAATTCCGCTAATGGGATGTCCGACCAGATTCGCCAGTTATTTGCAAACAGGGATTGCCATTGCAGTACGTTGGGCCCTTCGATTTTAACCATGTTCTCCCGCCAGGTTTTGCTGGTATGATCAGCAGGATCGAATTCATCGATCAGTCCGGCGCCGCCAACATAAGCGATGCGACCGTCCACCACCAGCAGTTTGCGATGGTCCCTGAACAGGGCGAGCTGGTGTTTCTGTAATTCTATCGGGTTATAAAAGCTGACATGTACTTTGTTTTGTTGTAGAAACTGTAAATCACTGCCAGCGAGTTTGCGGCTGCCGAAAGCATCCATTAAAAAATAAACCTGGACGCCGCGCTGTTGTGCTTCTGCCATAGCCTGAAAAAAACGCTGTGAAACCTTGCCGGAGTTGACCAGGTACATTTCCATCAGTATATAATGCTGTGCCTGATGCATACTTTGTAGCATGCTGTTGAAAAAAACCGGACCATCAATCAGTAATTTGAATCGGTTGCCATGTTGCCAGGGAAATCGAAATTTCTGGTCATGTGACGAATCGCTTTGCATGGTGTCATTGTAAGTTAATTTCTTATCAAGACGAACATTATGAATGGATTAAACATCGAGCCAGAGCAAATTAAAGATATTTTTGCTGAAAATACCCGCCCTATGATGCTGAGTTTGCAGGCCTCCAGTGATGTCGGTGCCAGTCCGGCCCTGGATATGATCAAGGCCATGCAATCCACCATCGATATCATGATGCGACAACAGTCTGACCGGAAAAATAACGCTCCCGGAGTATTGAGCAGTAAGGAACTGAGTGAAATCGGCGATTTTGCCATGAATCTGCTGGAACAGTTGGCCATAGTGGCGGCAAACATGGGTATGCAGGACAGTATGATTGCCCTGCAACGATTATCATTACCGGTGGCGTACTGGTTAATTCAGCAAGGCGCTGAAATTGCCAAACTGGATATAGTTGTGAATGCCTTGTCCGGTTTGGCCAACACCATCACAGATCCGACAGAGCTGGAACGATTAAGTCGTTTAATAGGCCAGATCATTGAGCATGCCAGCGCTGAAATCCGGCAGGACCTTGAACAGACCAATCCCATGCGACCCTGGCGAATTATCAATCTCAACTGGGGCATAGTGGCCACCCGCAGTCATAATGCAGAGTTGATGGATAAGGTATTCGAACAACTGGTGAAAAATATCCCGGTAGATGCCAAAGCGTTTTTTATCGAAGGCATGCAGCAAATGGATATTATCGGATACCCCGATCATGTGCGTAAGGTGATGGAAAAATACAACCGGGCCTGGGGGAATCAGGATAGCCTGCATTAAAAGTTGCAAGTTACAAGTTACAAGTTACAAGTTACAAGTTACAAGTTACAAGTTA
>CBDULX010000121.1:0-9249 GCA_965368175.1 uncultured Gammaproteobacteria bacterium
CCAGTAACTCAACTTCTTCACCGAATTTGTAGTAATTGTTGAGATATTCGATAGCCGCTATACCTATACCTTCATCTTCGATTAACACATTTCCCAGGCCCAGCACCAGTATGGGTGCCGGTTTACCATAGTCTTCATGCAACCATGTACTGGCATTATCTTTCATCAGAAACTCACTCCACAATTTGCACCGACACCATGAACTTTTACGATTTCTTTCTGTTCTGTATCGACCATGTGGATCGCACAGGCCAGACAGGGGTCGAATGAATGGATGGTTCGTATGACTTCTAGGGGTTTTTCTGGATCATCCACCGGGTTATCCATCAGGGAAGCTTCATACGGTCCTGGCTTATCATCCTCGTCTCTGGGACTTGCATTCCAGGTACTGGGCACGACGGCCTGATAATTGGCTATTTTTCCATCCCTGATGACTATCCAGTGCGATAACACACCTCTGGGTGCTTCATGATAACCAAAACCTCTAACTTCTTCTTTTGGAAACACCGGCTGATTAAAGGTTGCGTAATCGCCATTACCAATGTTTTCCATCAGCAATTGCCATTGATGACCCAGTGTTTCATGTAATACCGCGGTTCTTACCGCACGGGCGGCATGTCGACCAATGGTGGAATGCAATGCTGATACTGGGATGGTCGTTTTGGCTATACTGCCCACTATATCCAGTGCTGTTTTTAAATGCCGCTGGGTAGGCTCGTGACCTGCCGCGACCATGGCCAGTACATTAGCCAGAGGCCCTACCTGGACACGTTCATCATAAAAAGTCGGAGCTTTAACCCAGGAGTATTTTTCATCATCATTGAAGTCGGTGTACTCGGGGATGGTTTCACCATCATAGGGATGCAGCGCACCTTTACCACCCTGGTACCAGGCGTGTTTCACACTTTCTTTTACGCCCTGTTCAAAATAGGAATCCTGATAGCTATTAATCGGTTTGTAGGTAGAAAGATCGCCCTGGTGAATATAACCACCGGGCAGTTCAAATTGAGTTCCCATGGTATCGATGGGCAGATCGGGTACCGACAGATAATTGGTGATGCCAGCGCCATAATTGGTCCAGTCGGCATATAATCCACCGATCGCGGCGACATCCACCAGATAGACCTTATTAACAAAGTCACCCATTTCATCGATAATGCTTTTAATTTTAGTCAGCCGTTCTATGGTCAGCGTTGACTGGCTGTCCATATTAATAGCATTGGCCACACCACCCACGGCCAGGTTCTGGATGTGGGGCGTTTTAGAACCCAGTATGGATACAATCTGGTTGATCTTGCGTTGATAATCCAGCGCCTGAAAATAATGAGCGGCAGCCATCAGGTTGACTTCAGGCGGTAACTTCATCGCCTTATGACCCCAGTAACCACTACCAAACACACCCAGCTGGCCACTGCTGACAAAGCTGGCCAGTTTTTCCTGCACCTGCTTAAAGTGCTGGGCACTGTTCATTGGCCAGTCGGATAAACTCTGTGCTATGCCGGCGGCTTTTACAGGGTCTGCATCGAGCGCGGACACAATATCTACCCAGTCCAGGGCGGATAGATGATAAAAATGCACGATATGATCATGGATACCGTGAGCAGTAATAATCATGTTGCGTATATATTGCGCATTCAGCGGCACTTCAAGTTTCAGCGCATTTTCCACTGAACGTACTGAAGCTATGGCATGAACGGTGGTACAAACACCGCAAATCCTCTGGGTAATCACCCAGGCATCTCGGGGATCTCGGCCTTCGAGTATCAGTTCGATACCGCGCCACATTTGCCCTGATGACCATGCTTTGGTGACCTTGCCGTTATCGATTTCGCAATCAACGCGCAAGTGCCCCTCAATTCGAGTCATGGGATCTATGACAATACGTTTGGACATGGTTTGCTCCTCATAAATAAACTTGTATCTGTTACGGCTATCATGCGCGGTGTAATACTGGCAGTCGTTTCACGAAAATCAGGTACAGCATGACTTCCAGTGAGAAGATCCCAAGAGTAAGCAGCATTTCCGTTACTGAGGGGAAGTAACTCCAGCTTCCACCCGCAGTCGGGTGATAACCCACAATATAAATATTTAATCGATACACAGATCCCGCCAGCAGTAAACTAATGGCCGAAATGAAAATCATGCGCGGATGTATGCAGTAGGCTTTGCTGGACAGTAGCACCACCGGAATAATAAACAGCAGCATCTCGATCCAGAACATCAGCGCATCGAGATTAGTGGTAAATGCCAGGCCCCAGGCACCACGATAAGTTAAATCAGCCACACGAATCGTCAGATACACCAGCGCCACAATCCAGGCTACTCGTGAAATTTTGGCCAGTAACGGCGTCTCCATCGGGCGTTTCAAACCCTTGGAAGACAAGATTGATTCAAACGGTACAATGGCATAACCCATGAGCAGTGCACTGATTAAAAACAGCGGGGGTAATAACTGAGTTTGCCAGAGCGCAGAAATCTGATGGCCGGCAACAACAGCCAGGGTGCCCAGTGATGACTGATGCATGGTGGGCAACAAAATGCCTACCGCAATAAAGAAGAACAGTACCTTGTTCAGTTTCTGGTGGATATTTTTCAGGCCGAAGCGCTCCAGAAATGCCGGAGAAAACTCTATAGCCAGTACCATAATGTAGGCCATGACACACAATGCCACTTCCAGCATCACTGAATTGAACTGCATGTATCCGGGCCATAACAGAGCCCAGAAATTCCAGTAGCGACCCAGATCAATCATTACGGCCAGACCGGCCAGACCATAACCAAACAAACCGGCCATCATCGCAGGCCGTACCAGCGGATGATATTCACCCTTGTTCAGTAAATACACCAGCAGTGCCAGAGCATAACCGGCACAGCCAAAGGCAGTACCAATCATGACATCAATCACAATCCAGATACCCCAGGGATAACCGTCGTTCAAATTGGTCACCGGGCCTATACCCATGACCAGTCGAGCCAGCAAAATAGCCATGGCTATCATGAATAACAACGACAGGAACATAAATGGCCTGGTTAATATTTTTCCACCAACGGGTGCATGTTCGCTCATGATTCCCCCTCACCTGATGAATCGTCTTCATCATGGGAATGCTGTGTATTTTTATGGACAACAAAAGCCAGGCCACTGAGTAATATGGCTGGCGCTATCATCCATTTGTAGAGAGTATGCTGAATACCTTCGGCTATAGATGGATAACTGTAATCCGGCACATTAGTGGGCAACCCGAGTTTGTCGAAGGGTACGGCCGACATATACAGAATCTGCGTACCGCCTAATTCATTCAGGCCATACACATGCTGTTTGTATTGCGGAATTTTTGCTTCATGGGGTGGCCGGTTTGCACCCAGCTTGCCCCTTGGGAAAACATGTGTCTCGCCGGCTGCTTTTTCCAGCCGTTTGCTGGCTTCCTGTTTTAGATCAGACACCTTGCCAAACAAGGTAGCGCCTGTGGGGCAAACATCGCAACAGGCGGGGATTTCTCCTTTGGCCTGCAGGTGTACACAGAATTCGCATTTTTGAATCTGCCCAAAGGCTTCGTCGTATTCGTATTTGGGTATACCGAAGGGACAGCTGTAGACGCAGTAACGGCAGCCTATGCAACGGTCTTCATGGTGTTCAACAATGCCGGTAACCGGGTCCTTAGTCATGGCACTGACCGGGCAGACCGAAACACAGGATGGATCGACACAGTGCAGGCAATGGCGCTTCATAAAAGCAAAACCATTGGTCTCCTGGTCTTTGTGCTCACCCTTGCCTTCTTTATAGAGTTTTATAATGTTGATAGTATCACCGGAAGTTTCTACGGGTAGATCCCATAAACTCTGCTCAACACTGGCCTCTATTGGCATACCATTGGCATCTTTGCAGGCCACCATGCAGGCCTTACATCCGATGCATAAGGTCGAGTCATACAGCATACCTACAGCGTCGGGCGACAGGGGTATGTTGTCACGTTGCAGTGCCCGAGCCTGTTGACTACACAGTGCTGTGCCAACACCGGTGGCGGCAATTTTTAAAAAGTCTCTGCGATTGAGTGTCATGACCTGGACTCCTATTCCTTCTCGTCATCAGAAGCATGCTCATCATCCTTACCCAGTCGGCTTGCCAGTACACCACCGGCACCTATGGCCAGGCCACCAAGGCCTGCTGCCAATGCTGCAGCTCCCGGCGTCACGCCTGTACCAATGTTATGATTGATACCAACATAAGTATCGGGTGGTGTCTGAGTCCTGACATCTGATAGCTCATGAATGCCCTTGCTGAATCCCACACCTTCTTCGGTGCAGCCAATACAGGGGTGACCGGTTCCGACCGGCCAGGCACCCGAACCCACATCACCAAATAAAATGGAAGGGCAATTAGCAAAGGTTTCGGGGCCCTTGCAACCCAGTTTATACAGACACCAGCCCTGACGATGACCTTCATCGCCAAAATTAATGGCAAACCGACCAGCATCGAAGTGCGGACGTCGTTCGCAGTTTTCATGGATCAGACGGTTGTAGGCAAATTTAGGACGGTTTTTGTCATCCAGCTCAGGCAAACGCTTGAAAGCCAGGAAATGCAATACCGTAGATAAGAAGTTATATGGATTGGGTGGGCAACCTGGAATATTAACAATGGTTTTATCCGGTAGTATTTCGGATACCCGAGCTGCCCCGGTTGGGTTAGGTCCTATAGAAGGAATACCACCCCAGGAAGCACAGGAACCTATAGCGATAATGGCAGCTGCACCCTCGGCCGCCTCGGTCACATGTTCCTGCATGGTTTTACCGGCAACCTTACAGTAAATTCCACCATCTTTGGTGGGAATCGAACCATCGACGATTAGCAGATATTTACCGTGGTTCTGCTTCATGGATGCATGTTTAAAGTCTTCAGCCTGATGGCCGGCACCGACGCAGAGTGTTTCATGATAATCCAGAGAGATCGCATCCAGAATCAGTTGCTCCAGAGTTGGATGCGTGGAGCGTAATAACGATTCAGTACAACCGGTACATTCCTGTGCCGAAAGCCAGATTACTGGAGGTCGCTGAGGATCAGAGGCAGCTTCTGCCAGGCGTATTCCTGCGGTAGCTGATAGACCCATGGTCGCTGCAATACCGGTGCAGAATTTCATGAAATCTCGTCGTGAGATTCCGTTAAGACTGCCGACATACTCATCCGGCTCTGCTAATAGTTCGTCGAAGTTAACAGACATTTCAACCTCCAGGATAAAATTATTCAATACCGCCCGTTAAGGCGGCTGTTCAGAGGGGGAGTGCTACAGCCTAGCGATTGATTTCGACCATCCTGGAATGACACATATGCTAGTTATTCGTCTTACTTTGGGAGTCTAGTAGCTGATAAAAAGATCGTTTTGATCAAGATCAAAAGAAATAAAACAATTCTTATATACTGATATATAAAACTTATAGTCACTTAGTTAATTAATTATATAGCTAATAATCGGCCATCTATAGTTGACTTGTTTAGTTGGTTATTCTGACAATTAAGCATTCACAGTAACCGGCTTACTCTTTTAATATACTGGCTGGAACCACCAGGCCTTAGCCGAATGAATGAACTAAAACAGGCCAGCGACTACTAAAACACAATGAACCTGGAAAACAAACTCAAAACCTATTACATAACAGCCATACTGGGTGTCGTTTTTGCAGTGGTTGGCTTTAGCTATAATGCCTGGCGGCTGGAAGCTACTGAAGATAACAACAATATAAGAACCGCCTCTTTTGAAGTTTTAAAAGAACTTGCTGAGCTGGAACAACTCATCTATTCAGGATTTTATGATCGCAACCTCAGTGAAGGAAACCCGAGGAAAGGCTGGGTTAAAGTAGGATTGATTCTGGATCTGAGCAGCTTAATCAGTGACTCAGTTAATCGACAGGCAAAAGAACTGCAAAATAGCTGGTCAGAACACTGGAACCGGTTTAGCTCCGAACAAACCTCGACCGATCGGCTGATCTCGGACATTGAACATATTCGCAGTGAAATAAAGCTTGTTTTAAAAACACTAAATTAGAGGTCGCTACTAGTCAGAAGCAACCTGATCATAAAATTTAAACTATGCCACGGAGTCACAGAGTACACAGAGTGTTTACTAAAAGATATTTCTCTGTGCACTCCGTGACTCTGTGGCAAATCTATTGATTTTAAATTAGAGGATGTCAGCTCTTAGGAAAACTTTATCTCGGATTAAGTACAACGGAATGGATAACACCGATTTTACTGAAGATTGATGGCATAAAAAAAGGGCCTTGCGGCCCTTTTAATTATTTTTTAGCTTTAGCGCGTTTTTTTCTGCCTTTTTTCTTTACCTTGGCTTTAGCTTTTGGCTTTGCCGCTACTGCTGCAGCTTGTTTAACCAGATCAACTGTACGCTGTTGAGCAACTTTAGTCGCTGCTTTCACATCTTTTAATTCAGCAGTTAATGCAGATAAGCGTGCTTTCATTGCAGCCATAGGATCTTTCTTCGCTGCAGTTTTCTTCTTTCTTGCTAGTTTTTTACGAGCCATTTGTGTCTCCAGGTTCTTATTACGTGGATTAAGTATATTATTAAAATTCAACTATTCAAGCGTCAAGCATCAATCATCGCTATATTTTATAGTTATTTTTTAATAATTTGCTAAAAATATGTTTATTTCTTCAGTTAATTAACCGTCTTTACCAAACAAAGCTACAAAATATGAATTTGAACCTGACAAAACCATTGAAGTCATACTAAATACTAATAACACATGTCATTTCAGACCTGCAAGAGCTTTAATCAGGCAGGATTTTATTTAGATATGACTTATTTCACACTTATACTGCCAACCCTATTTATAATTATATGTAATCAATTTAGCTTTATACCTTATGGATAAACAACATCCCAACCTGAGTGACCACGAGCTGCAGTTAATACTAACTGCAGTAGAAGCCGGTGCTTGTCAGTATTTTCAGGAACGCAGGGATAAAATTCCGGAATTTGTACGTAATATCTACTCGGTAAAAGGTTCAATCAAGACCAACAGCAAAGCCTTTGGACTGGATATGATTCGCGCCCCCATTAATTTGTTCTGGGCGGTTCCTTATCTTGGGATTCAGAGTTTATCTAAAGTCAGTAGTAAAACCGGATTAGGCCCAGTTGGTCGTTTTTTAGGTAAGACTCCTGCCGGATTCAAGACTCGGGTACAAAAAGAAGTTGACTGGCGAGTACGCACAGAATTACTGGAATTACCCTATGAGCAGGAAAAACGACGCTCAGAAAAGGATGCACTTCTGGAAACCATACTCAAGCAGGAAGCCATTGTTGCATTACTGAATAACCAGCTAAAAGACATCCATCAACATATTCGCCGTGATGATTTTGAGCAGGCTTTACAACGTGAGCTGGATACCTATGGCAGCACTCGAATTGCAGCGGCCGATATGGCCTGTAGTGTTTTGAATATGTCCGCCGGCGCTTTGTTCTTTAAAAAACTGACTCCAGGTGCCATTACCAGTGGTAGTGCTTTAGCTGCATCAATGGCCCAGCAGTCTGCCATATCGGGTTTTATTTTTGGTGAAACCCTGGGTTCAGTCTATTACTCTCTGTTTCCAGCTAAAGCCTCTATGGGTTTACTGGTGGCATCCACCGCAAGCATACTGGCGGCCATGGGTGTCGCATCGGCTTTTTCCGGTATTCTTACGGATCCTTTTCAACGCTGGTTTGGAATTCATCAACGTCGTTTAAACAAAATAGTATCCAGCCTGGAACAGAGCTTTGATATTGCCGATGGTAAAGGTTTTCACCCCAAAGACCATTATCTGGCGCGAATTTTCGATATTTTTGATTTCATTAAAACCGTGACCTGAACACCAGTAATAGCTTTTATCTCAGTACATTCAGCCATACATTAAATATATATTTATCTGCTCGTTCAAATGAATGATATAGATATTAAATAGATTGCTACTGCCAGTTTGATATAAAACAGTTTAAACGAAACCACTCTGAGACCCATGGCCTCAAAGTGGTCTGAATAGGAACTTACTTACGGTTGGCGGCTATACGTAAACGTAATGCATTGAGCTTGATGAAACCTTCAGCATCTTTCTGGTTATAGGCACCCGCATCATCTTCGAAGGTGGCGATTTTCTCATCGAACAATGAATCGGTCGCTGAACGACGGCCGACCGCACTGACGGCACCCTTGTACAGTTTAAGACGCACCTCTCCGTTCACGTGTTCCTGTGAGGCATCGATCATTTTCTGCATCATTTCACGCTCAGGACTCCACCAGTAACCATTATAGATAAGCGAAGCATAACGAGGCATCAATTCATCTTTCAGATGCGCCACTTCACGATCAAGCGTTAAGGATTCTATGGCACGATGAGCTTTCATCATCAGAGTGCCTCCGGGTGTTTCGTAACAACCTCGGGATTTCATACCTACATAACGATTTTCTACAATATCCAGGCGACCGATACCATTGGCGCCGCCGAGCTGGTTTAGTTTGCTTAGTACCTGGGCTGGCGTCATGCGTTCGCCATCGATGGCCACGATATCGCCTTTCTCATAACTCAGTTCGATATAACTGGCTTTATCCGGTGCTGCTTCTGGCGCTACCGACCAGCGCCACATATCGTCTTCGGCTTCTGCCCATGGATCTTCCAGAATGCCGCCTTCATAGGAAATGTGCAGCAAGTTGGCATCCATTGAATAAGGTGATTTTTTCTTGTTTTTAGCAAAATCGACAGGAATGCTGTGCTTTTCTGCGTATGCCATCAGTTTTTCACGGGAATTCAGGTCCCATTCGCGCCAGGGTGCAATCACTCGCACACCCGGTTTCAGTGCATAGGCGCCCAGTTCAAAACGCACCTGATCGTTACCCTTGCCAGTCGCTCCATGGGAAATGGCATCGGCTCCCGTTTCGTTGGCGATTTCGATCAGACGTTTGGCTATCAGTGGCCGGGCAATGGAAGTGCCCAGCAGGTATTCACCTTCATAGATAGCATTGGCGCGAAACATTGGGTATACATAGTCACGTACGAACTCTTCACGCAGGTCTTCGATGTAGATTTCCTTAACACCCATGTCCTGTGCCTTGGCTCGTGCAGGTTCAACTTCTTCACCCTGACCGATATCGGCAGTGAAGGTTACTACCTCACATTCATAGGTATCTTCCAGCCATTTCAGGATGACTGAGGTGTCCAGGCCACCAGAATAGGCCAGGACCACTTTATTAATGTTGGACATGCAGGTG
>CBDULX010000122.1:0-9217 GCA_965368175.1 uncultured Gammaproteobacteria bacterium
TATGGGATCGCTGGTTTCCCAAACCGGTGAAAATCATACTCGACCAGTTCATGGAAAAGGACATCGAAGGCAGCAGCCACTGGTATGAACTCACCAAAGGTCAGTGGATACAGGGTTTACTGGCACGTTATAACGATGAAAAACGAGTGTATGTGGTCACCGTAGTACCTGAAATGCCGGATGCGGTGCACGACCGCTGGCCGAGAATTATGAGTGGTTCCGGGTGAGTTGATGGTGAAGCCTGGCGGATTGATGATGCACGTATAAGCGCCACAATAACAATTTTCAGCTTAGCTCCGGCAGAAATTCATCCAGCGCTTTAAACAGCACAACCAGATACATCAGTGCCGGACCACCATGCATAAGCACGGCCTGGAATCCTGCCTCGATCATTTCATCCCGTGTGGCACCAGCCTTGATAGCATGTTTCACATGTATCGCAATACACCATTCACACTGGGCCGCCACCGCAATGCCAACGTTAATGAGTTCTTTTTCCCTGGCATTCAGTGCAGGTCCAGCTTCCGCTTTCTGCATAAAATTCAGGAATGCATTAATTTCAGCCGGGTGATCTTTCTTTAGACGTTTGGTAAGTTCGGCAACTTCCTGCAAACGTTCATTCATCTGTGCCATGGCTTTTTCCTTTTCTTTTTAACATTGATTAACTACAAATCTGATGCATGATTGATGATGAGGAACTGATTATCATCTTAACCAGGCGGAGCATTGACGGCTGGTCGTTCAGCACACTGCTTCAGTCTAATTTTGCCACTACCCTGGCCATCTCTTCTTTCGAAAATGCCTGAAACGAATGGGTTCGCACATTACCGAGGGAATCCAGGCGCAAAAAAACCGACATGGCTGTTTCGGCATCTGGCGCATCCAGAATAATAATCCCGTCATAAATACCGTGACTCCAGTAAATATCTTTAACTGTCACTTCGTGTTCCTCTATTGCCCAGTAGACAGCATTTAAAGAACTGTCTATCTGCTTTACAAAACTGTCAAATTCTTCCGCACGTTGAGTGGTATCTTTTACGTGACGGCAGCCCTGATCGGTTAAAGTCATAAGGCCGATAAATGTAGCCATAAGTTTCTCCCATATAGTGTGTTAATTGTGGCTATCCGAAAGCCCGGGTGCTGCGCTAAAATATCGCTAACAGGATCTGCTGGATTACCGTCATCCTTGGCAAAATATCTCTCTCCCCTGGTGATTCATATCAATTTCACTCATCCATCTCTCGCGGTTTACGCCCCAGAGCATTTTCAACATCCAGTACATGCAGCGTAGTCCTGACGACCGTATCGGGGTTAAGGCTGATGGAATCGATGCCGATATTCACCAGGTATTCGGCCATTTCCGGATAGTCGGACGGCGCCTGGCCACAGAGTCCGGAATGTCGATCATTGCGTCTGGCGCCATCGACGGCCAGCCGAATCATTTCCTTAACACCCGGATCACGCTCATCGAAATCGAAAGCAACGGTTTCAGAATCACGGTCTACGCCCAGAGTAAGCTGGGTCAGGTCGTTCGAGCCAATCGAAAAACCATCAAACAGTTTGGCAAATGCATCGATTTGTATAACGTTGTTGGGAATCTCGCACATGACGTAAATCTCCAGGCCATTGTCGCCACGCCTGAGTCCCTGAGCCGCCATCGCTTCGAGCACCCGTTCAGCCTCATCCACTCGGCGACAGAACGGAATCATCAGCTTGACATTATCCAGCCCCATTACCTCGCGCACCCGTTTCATGGCGGCACATTCCAGGGCGAAACCTTCCGCGTAATCGGGATGTGTATAACGGGAGGCACCGCGGAAGCCGAGCATGGGATTGGCCTCAACCGGTTCGAACCAGCGCCCACCCAACAGGGCGGCATACTCGTTGGTCTTGAAGTCTGACATACGCACTACCACCGGCCTGGGATAAAAGGCAGCGGCAATCGTACCTACGCCTTCGGCGAGTCGCTCGATGAAATAATCCGTCGGTCTGGCATAAGCCCGGGTAAGGCGTTCGATCTCGGCGCGTTCACTGGCATCCTGTACCTTTTCGAGATGTACCAGCGCCATAGGATGAGCTTTTATCTGGTCGCTGATAATAAACTCCATGCGTGCCAGCCCTACCCCATCATTAGGCAGCAGACTGGTTTTGAAAGCCATATCCGGATTAGCCAGGATAAGCATGATCCGGGTCGCCGGGCGTGGCAGATCGCTTAGATCAGTGGTTTCTACATCAAAGGGAATTTCACCGTGATATACCTTGCCCACATCACCCCCGGCGCAGGAAACTGTCACATTGTCGCCGTCACGAATGATTTCCGTTGCCGATTCCGCACCGACCACCGCCGGGATACCCAGCTCGCGCGCAACAATCGCGGCATGGCAGGTGCGTCCGCCACGGTTGGTGACTATGGCTGCTGCTGTTTTTAACACCGGCCCCCAGTCCGGGGTGGTAATGTCGGTAATCAGCACCTCGCCCGGCTGGAATTCTGCAAGGTGGTGTACATCCGGAATCACCCGGGCACGCCCGCTGGCTATTTTGCTACCGACCGAACGCCCACTCACCAGCAACTCACCACTACCGTTAAGACGATATTCCTCCAGCCTGGAACCGGTATTCTGGGAAGCAACCGTTTCCGGGCGCGCCTGTACCAGATACAGCTGACCATCGAGACCATCCCGGGCCCATTCCATGTCCATAGGCATAGGCTGACCTGCTCGTTCACTGTAATGATCCTCGACTTTGATGGCATAATCGGCCAGTGTGAGTACATCCGCATCACTGATGCAAAAACGCTCCCGGTCAGCTTTCGGGGTGGGTATATTACGGGTGGTCTCGCCACTTCTCGCCTGGGCGTAAACCATTTTGATTTTTTTATTGCCCAGCACGCGCCTCAGTACCGCGCGGTAGCCCTTTCTGAAGCTGGGCTTGTGCACATAGAATTCATCCGGGTCCACCGCACCCTGCACCACGTTTTCACCCAGTCCATAGGCCCCGGTGATAAAAACCACATCACGAAAGCCGGACTCCGTATCCAGGGTAAACATCACCCCACTGGCATCGCGATCCGAACGCACCATTTTCATCACACCAATTGACAGAGCCACCTTGAAATGGTCAAAGCCCTGATCAATACGGTAGGCAATGGCTCGTTCGGTAAACAGAGAAGCAAAACAACGTCGGCAGGCATCGAGCAACATTTCGTCGCCTCGGATATGCAGATAGGTTTCGTGCTGGCCGGCAAAACTGGCGGTGGGCAGGTCCTCTGCGGTGGCGGAACTGCGTACCGCGAGGCTCAGGTCGGCACCGTATTCTTCCTGTAGCGAGTGGTAAGCCCGCAGAATTTCATCACGTAAATCAGCAGAAAGCCCGATACCATAAACGAGTTCCCGTGCCTTATGCGCTCGGCTGGCCAGGTCCTCAACATCAGCAGTATCGACATCATCCAGCAAGGCATGCAGAGCTGTCCAGGCCCCGGCTTTATCGAGCATATCCCGGTAGGCCTGAGCACTGATGGCGAAACCATTGGGTACACGAACACCTTGCGGGGTAAGTACGCGATACATTTCACCGAGGGATGCGTTCTTGCCCCCGACCAGAGGCACATCGTCCACACTGATCTCGTCAAACCAGTGGATGTAATGTGTTGTTGTGTTCATGACCGCTCCCAACCAGGTAAATACAAACTAGTAACTAGGGTGCCAATAAACTGTCAATTTCAACTTCAGACTCAAGCCAGTCCCGGTCCTGGCTACCGCCTTGAAAATCGCGATGTTCGGCACGAAAACAGGCCGCTTTTGCGATCATATGCAGTCGTGCCTCCGGTGTAACTTTTTTAACTACAGGCCCAGCAGAAACCATCTCGCGTGATTTGGATAAACCTTTAGCTGTTGTAGTTTTCCTGGATTTCATAACACTATTCCTGTCTGAATAATTTCATTTAAAAATCTACAGTTTTAATACTTAAGGAAGCTCTGATGTGTTGTCATTTCGACCAGAGGGAGTAACCTTTCTTTTAAAAGTTGAGAGATATCAAACATTAAGATCCCTCCTTTCAGTCGGGATGACATGTTATGTATTAATCAGAGCTTCCTTAAAAAAACCTGACTAAACCTTTGTCTGTTAGCTTGCAGCGCTCATAGAAATGAAGCGCTGCTCCAGTTATTAACCTAAAACATCAAGGCTTTCAGCTAATACTATTCAACTGGAATTTTCTGCCGTTTGGACTGTTTTACTTTTGGTAAAGTCATCTCCAGTACGCCATTCTTGAACTTCGCCTTGACCTTAGACGAATCCACTTCACTGGGTAGCATCACTGTACGAGAAAATGAACCACTTGAGGTCTCTCGACGATAATACTCGCCCTTCTCTTCTACCTCTTCGTGTTCTGTGCTGCCTTTGATGCTGACTGAATCCTCGGTTACCGAGATATCCAGATCTTTCTTGTCCACACCGGGTATTTCGGCGCGCAACTGAATCTCGTTATCCCGATCAATAACATCAACAGAGGGCATCCGGCCTTCAAAAGGCATGGGTAATTCGTCCCAGGAAGGCCAGCCACCGCGAAAGCGTCGCCGCAGTCTTGCCGGGAATACATTTTCAAACCAGTGTTCCATCTCCTCAAATGGATTAAACATAGACCTCGGAGTGACATGTTGAATGTCCTGGCTTTTTTTTGATGCTGTAACATCAGTTTTCTTTTTATCGTTCATGATTGTTCCTCCTCAAAACAAGGCTTTTTGGTATGCGAATATTCAACGCACGAGATATTGATTGTTCACTCACTAGCGGACTCCATGGCGGGACTATACTCACCACGACGTGCCGCGCCGTTAAGTTTGGCGCGATGATACAGGGCAGCCTGGGTACGGCTGGCATTGGCCGCATCACCTTGCCATGCCTGCAAGGCAGGTTCCTGTAACGCACGGCCATAGGAAAAACTCAACTCCCAGGGTTGTGCCGACAAACGGTTCATTGCATTTAGATAGGCCGTGGACTGTTCCGGCGTCAGGCCACCGGAAAGAAAATTGATACTGGGCACGGCTGCAGGTACCGTTCGACGCAAGACTCTGATGGTTTGCGCAGCAACCTCGTCCGGGCTTGCCTTTTGTGTGTTCAGTTTACCGGGCACCATCATGTTGGGTTTCAACACCATGTGTTCCAGGACCACATGATGCCTGTGCAGGGCATGAAACACGGCATGAAACACTGCTTCGCTGACATCTACGCAACGGCTCAGGCTATGATCACCATCGATAAGCACTTCAGGCTCCACAATGGGCACTATACCCTGTGCCTGACAAATAGCCGCGTAACGGGCCAGAACTTCGGCATTGGCATTGATGGCAAGCCAGCTCGGTGTAGTCTCGGTGATGTGGTAGACATCGCGCCATTTTGCAAACCGGGCACCCTGTTGTTTGTAGCCCTGCAATCTCTCATCCAGCCCATCCAGGCCCTGGGTGATTTCATCCCCCGGTGCATTGGCCAGGGCAAGTTTACCTTTATCAACCTTGATGCCAGGAACTATACCCTGCTGTGCGCACAGCTCAGGTAAGCTGATGCCATCATCCGTGCGCTGTCCGAGAGTCTCTTCAAACAAAATAACGCCGCTGATGAACTCACCCAGACCTGGCGTTGCCAGTATCAGGCTTCGATAAGCCCGGCGATTTTCTTCGGTTGATTCAACTGCAATCGCCTTGAAGCGTTTGGCGATTGTCGGGCTACTTTCATCGGCAGCCAGAATGCCTTTGCCCTTTTGCACCATCGCATCAATGGTTGCCTGAAGTTCGTCCTGTCTATTCATGATGCCCCCTGGCGGAGTAGCCGCAATTGTGATGTATTGAGTAGTCGCCTTATAAATCCGAATAGGGGCCCAATATCATCGGTCATCAATCCGAAACCCTGTTCATTCCGGTGAATGATCAATGCTCTGACACGGTGTTCAGCTGAAGCCCTGCTATTATCTGCAACAGCAATGAATTCAATATAACGCTTACACGAATTCAGTTGATAGGCAGTTTCGATAAACACACCGCCTGCGGACACGTTGCTTATTCTTCCAGTAGCAACAGGCTTGCCATAGCGATAAAGCACTACATTTAGCATCTCGTCTGTTTCGATGCGTTTATTGTGGCGATGATTGTTCATGTTTCCAGTCCATTTAATACATTGACAAATCCAGCACAACAGTCGCAAACAGCTTACCCGACCAGACCTGCCTCGCTCATGCTGTTTCAATATGTTATTTATACGGCCAAAGGTGGGTTCAGGTAATCAGGACTTGTACCTACTTTATCCATGAATTACTACAGTGAGAGGAGACAAATGACTCGGAATAGGGGTATATTGGGTCAGCCCGACAAACAGATAACATGGCATCATGATGGATGATACTGGTACTACGAGCGGTACAGGATCCGCTATTCGGATCACCCTGATCTACTTCATGGTCGGCATTTTGTGGATCATGCTTTCCGATACGATCCTGACAAACCTGGCACCGGATTTCGACACCATGATCCAAATTGGGATGTACAAGGGCTGGCTGTTTATTCTCCTGACCAGTGTGCTTGTTTTCCATCTGGTCAGGCAGCTGGAATTTCGACAACGACAGGTAGAACAGAAATTACGCATAAGCGAACAACAACTGCGGGAAACTAACCGGGAACTCAATATTATCATCGATAACATACCCGCCCGCCTCATCTACAAAGATAACAGGAATAATATTCTTCATGTTAACAGGCTCGCGGCGGAGGAATTTGGGCTTAGCGCTGAAGCCATGGCGGGCAAGCCTACCGAACTGTTCAGCCCGGAGCATGCCGAACAATATTATCAGGACGACCTCGAAGTGATTCGTACCGGTCAACCGAAACTGGGAGTGATCGAAAAATTATCCATACCGGGTAAACCGGACAGGTGGTTAGAAAGCAATAAAATCCCCATCCGTGTAAATGATGGTCAGGTCAGCGAAATATTGATTGTCGCCAGCGACGTAACCGAACGCAAACAGACCGAGGACGAACTACAGCAGCAGAAGGCTTTACTGGAAGCCATCTTTAATGACATCCCCGATGCCCTGATGGTGGCTGATCTCGCGCGTAACATCTTCATGTCTAATCCGAGCACCAGCCGGATCTTCGGCTATGATAAAAATGAACTTATCGGAATGAGCGCAGAAGTTCTTTACGAAAATAAAGACGAATTCGAACTCCAGGGAGAACTGCGTTTCAATCGCTGGGCAGATGTAATTCTCACACCCTATCAAGTCAACTACCGGCGTAAAAACGGCGAAGCTTTTCCCGGCGAGTCAATCGGTGCAATCATAAGGGCCCCGGATAATCAGCCTATAGGCTTCCTTACTGTAATACGAGATATCTCAGACCGTATAGCAATGGAGCAGGAAACCCGCGACCTGCGAGAGAGCCTCGCCCATGTCAGCCGGCTTAGTACCATGAGCGAAATGACGGCCGGCATTGCCCACGAGATCAACCAGCCGCTAACCGCCATTGCAAATTACGCACTGGCATGTCGCAGGCTATTCGATACAGATCCAACATCACCAAAGCTGGCGGACGCACTTGTTAAAATCAGTGATCAGGCTTTACGTGCCGGCGACATCATTAGAAAGCTGCGTGACTTTATCAAACAGCGCGAAAGCAGACATGAACGGGTGAATTGTAATGAAATGATTCGTAAGGTCGTGCAACTGGCGGAACTCGATACACGTATGAAAGGTATATCTGTATTACTGAAACTCGGTAAAAATCTGCCCGCAGTATCCATTGACTCGGTGCAAATTCAGCAAGTGATTCTCAATCTTGTCCGAAATGCAGCGGATGCATTAATAGACGCCAGGACACCGCAATCCGAAATCAGTATTTCTTCCTGCCTTGAAAAAAATAATAAAATTCTTATTGCTGTAGAAGATAATGGTACAGGTATTGCCAAACATATCGCCGAAAATATTTTTAATCCTTTCGTGTCAACCAAATCAACGGGTATGGGCATGGGTCTTTCTATCAGTCGCACTATTATTCGCGCTCACGGCGGAGAATTAAATTACACGCCCCGCTCTACAGGAGGCAGCGTATTTTCCTTTAGCCTGCCAGTGGTCACTGGAGAATGAAATTATGAACACTGATGTAACCGTATTTGTTGTCGATGATGATGAAGCAGTACGAGACTCACTAGCCATGCTAATCGAGTCTGCTGGATATAAAGTTGACACTTTTTGTTCTGGCGAAGCCTTTCTGGATACCTGCACCAGAGACTGTAATGGCTGCCTCATACTCGACATTCGGATGCCGGGAATGAATGGAATACAACTCCAGCAGGAACTTAGTAAAAGACAGTTCACCCTGCCTGTTATCTTTATAACCGGCCATGGCGATATCCCTATGGCTGTCGATGCCATTCAGCGAGGTGCTGCAGATTTTCTTCCCAAGCCATTCCAGGATCAGGTGCTTCTGAAGCGTATTAATGACGTGCTGAATGAGTATTCAGAGAAACTCCAGGAAACTGAACAACAACAGAAAATTTCACAGCAGCTTAGCAGTCTGACCAGGCGCGAAGCTGAAGTCATGCTACTGATGGCGGAAGGTAAAGCCAACAAAGTGATTGCCTTTGATCTGGATATCAGTCAGCGCACGGTTGAAATACACCGTGGTCGGGTAATGAAAAAAATGCAGGCTCATTCCCTCGCACAGCTTGTGCGCATGCTTATGCAAGTCAATTATCTGCCGTCTCGATAACTTATTCAAAACAGTCGTACGTACAATCCCTTATTTACTGAAAAGCAGTAGCGCAGGAAAGTATGCTATAACCCATTTTAAACAAATAACCTGTTTATTTATAAACTCTTATTTTATATGTGAGCCATCAATAAATCCATGTCGAGCTCAGACACTACAACGTTAATAGATCATCATACTCCAGCAGTGGCTATTATCGAGCCTGATGAAATCATTCGTGACAGTCTGACTCTCCTGTTTGAGAGTAATAATTTAAACATCGACATTTATATTAGTGCCGAAGAATTTTTAACTAAACTTACAAACCAGAATTATGCCTGCCTGATCACCGAAATATCATTACCTGGCATTGATGGCCTTGAGCTAATTAAAAAACTCACTCGGCTAAATAAACAGTTACCAACGATTATACTGACACAGAGCAACGATGTATCCATGGCTGTTCGCGCTATGCGAGCCGGTGC
>CBDULX010000123.1:0-9146 GCA_965368175.1 uncultured Gammaproteobacteria bacterium
ATCCGGTAGTCTGGAGTAGAAAAAAAGATGAGTGTTGTAAAACGTAATCCATTTTCCATGGGTTCGATCAGTAAGCCGATTTTATTTCTCGGTTCTCTCCTGTTTTTATCAATTGCAGCGATGCTTGGCAGTTTGTTTTACGCAGCGGTTCAGCAGGGCTATCAACAGCGTTATCTGGAGCTGGTGTCGGAACAAAAATTGCTATCGCAGCGAATTGCGACTTTTGCACTTGAGTCTGCAGCAGGCAAGGAACCGGCGTTTTCTCAGTTAGAAAGGTATAGAAAACGATTTGATCAGACCCTCAATTTTTTATACAAGGGAGATAAAATTGACAACTTGCCGCCTCTTGCCTCAAGTTTGTCTAGCTACCTGGATAAAGTAAAAGAAGGCTGGCAGGGAAGTGGAGGTGAAAACGTACTGGAAGAAGACGGCTTTCGGCAGAATGTTGATCGTATACTGGATGGTAAGGCGGCCATCTCCGAGGTGGGTGAATTTGTACTGGTCATTCAGGAATTCATTCCTCAGCTGCTGGCTTTTTCCGAGGAAGTGGTGGATCTTCTGGTGGAGCGCAATGCGTCACCTCATGAAATATTTATCGCCGGTCGCCAGTTGATGTTGACCCAGCGTATTGAAAATAATATGAATCGAGTGCTGGTGGGTGGTGAAGGTGCCGCCGCAGCGGCAGACCGTTTCGGTCGAGATGCCGCTCGTTTTGGCAGTGTACTTGAAGGTATGTTGAAAGGTTCCCGTGCACTGCGTGTGAAACAAATCAACGATGAGGTGGTTAAAGCAAAGCTGCGTGAAGTGGCTATGTTATTCAGCTCAGTCAGTGACCACGTAGAAGCCATCCTGGAATTATCTCCCGACCTGTTTGATGTAAAAGCCGCCGCCGACAAAATCGAGAACTTAAGTGCGGGACTGCTGGCTTCGACTGAAACTCTTGAGAGACAGGTTACCAAACACGGTGAATTCCTGAATATCGTACGTTGGGTGGGTATAGGTACGGGTGGTATGGCGGTGTTATTCATTATTTTGATGGGTTTCCTGATGGTGCGCGACTCCGGGGAACGTGAGGATGCGGCACTCGAGCAGAACCGACGAAACCAGCGTGCGATCCTGAGATTACTCGATGAAATGGCTAACCTTGCGGAAGGTGACCTGACCGTGCATGCCACGGTAACCGAAGAAATTACAGGTGCCATCGCCGACTCGGTGAACTACGCGATCGATGCACTTAGAAGTCTGGTCGCTACCATTAACACGACGGCAATGGAGATAACCTCGGCGGCTGAGAAAACCCAGGCCACGGCATCGCGCCTGGCTGATGCGAGTTCACATCAGGCCCGTGAGATTGTTTCTGCCAGTGCCGCGATTACCGATATGGCCGATTCCATGTCAGCGGTATCGAAAGATGCGGAAGGCTCGGTGGAAGTTGCGCATAAGTCACTAGAAATCGCCCAGAAAGGTGCGGGCATTGTACGTCGTAGTATCCAGGGCATGGATACCATCCGCGAGCAGATCCAGGAAACCTCTAAACGTATTAAACGACTGGGTGAATCATCCCAGGAAATCGGAGATATCGTGGGGCTGATTACTGAAATTGCGGATCAAACCAACATACTGGCACTGAATGCGGCGATTCAGGCATCCACCGCCGGTGAGGCGGGTCGTGGTTTCGCCGTGGTAGCGGACGAGGTACAGCGACTGGCGGAACGGGCTGGTAATGCAACCAAACAGATTGAAGCACTGGTTAAAACCATCCAGTCCGATACAAATGAAGCAGTAAGCTCAATGGAAGCCAGTACCACCAACGTGGTGTCCGGTGCGAAGATGGCCGAGGATGCCGGTGGCGCACTGGTTGAAATCGAAAACGTATCCGATGAACTGGCAAGTCTGATCCAGGGTATTTCCACATCTGCGAGTAAGCAGGCGTCGGTGGCACTGGATGTATCCAATACCATGAATGTTATACAGGAAATTACTCTGCAGACATCGGAAGGCACTGAAGAAACATCGGCTTCTATCGGTAACCTTAGTGAGTTGGCGAATGAACTTCGTAAATCGGTGGCAGGCTTTAAGCTGCCTGATAGCGATGGTCAGGTTGAAACGGTTATTTTGAATGGTTAACCAAGAAGTAGCAGGTTTGGCGGGAACATGACAGAGGATACTGTTGAATATAACTCACTAAAGTGGGTTAAAAAAGAGCTGGATCTGATCCTCACCGAGGCCCAGACGTCTTTGTCCGCTTATATTGAGGATCCGGAAGGGGAGTCCAGCCGGCTCAATGAGTGTATCGAACATTTGCACATGGTCCAGGGTACCCTGCAAATGGTGGAACTGTTCGGAGCCTCTCAACTGGCTGAGGAGATGGAGGATCTGGCCCGATCCCTGGCGGCTGGTAAAGTAGATAAAAAGGACGACGCCTATGATGTGCTGATGAGCGCCATGCTGCAACTGCCGGATTATCTGGAAAGCCTGCTGGCGGGCAGCAAAGACGTACCCATGGTGTTACTGCCCCTGTTAAATGATTTACGTGCTGCACGCAATGCCAGCCTGTTATCTGAAAATGTTCTGTTTTTTCCCAATATAGATTTAACCGACGATTCCGAAGTATCCACGGATGTGGCTAAGGGACAGCTGCTGTCAGTGGCAAAAAAATTACGCCCCCATTACCAGGTGGGTCTGCTGGGCTGGTTTAAGGGCGATAAAGTCGCCTCCAGCCTGAAACGTATACTGGCTGTACTGGATGAACTGGAAAAAAATTCATCCCATGCCGCTGTTCGTCGCCTGTGGTCTATCAGTGCGGGAATTATAGAAGGCCTGACCAGTCAGGGGCTGGATTCCAGTCTTAGTGTCAAGATGCTACTGGGGCAGGTGGATCGCAGCATCAAGCAATTAATTGATACGGGTGAGGATAAGTTTGCTAAAGCCGTTTCCGGTGATTTGTTAAAAAATCTGCTCTATTACGTAGCCCGAGTTAATAAAGAGAGCGACCGGGTTAACAGGATAAAGGACACTTACCGACTCAGTGAACTGCTGCCCGGTGATAAAGAACTGGAAGAAGCCCGCTCAGGTCTGGGAGGGCTTAATACTGAATTATTGAAAACCGTATCCCAGGGTATTCGGGAAGATCTGCTTGAAGTTAAAGATATCCTTGAAATCTATGCCCATAGTGAAGCCAAGGATATGGAGCGATTAAAAGTGTTGCCTGAGTTGCTGGGCAAAATCGCAGATACTCTGGGAATGCTGGGGCTGGGTGAACCGCGAGAAAATGTACTGACCCAGAAAGAAAAGGTCAACGAGATTGTTCAGGGTGCTTTTGAGCCTTCTGATGATAGCATCATGGATATAGCCAGTGTACTGCTAACTGTAGAGGCCCAGCTAAACAGTTTCATTGCCAATCGTTCTGCTAATCTCAATAAGGACAGTAAACCGGATGCGGACAGTGGCATGCCGGATGGTGAATACCGAGAAGTTTTAACGGCTGTTGTGCGTGAGGCTTTACAGGATTTCAGCGATGCTCGCCAGGCCATTCTAAGTTACCTGGAAGATCCGCATAATAAACAGCTGCTCAAAGTGGTACTGACTCGTCTCGAGCAGGTAAGTGGTGCCATGTTTATGATGCCGTTCCAGCACCTGGATAAACAGATCGACTCCCTGCGCAGTTACATTATGAAGGTACTGCTGAATGCAGGAGAAGTCCCAGATGCTCAGACCCAGGACTATATTGCCGATGTAGTGACGGGTATCGAATATTATCTTGAATCGGTGATCGAGGGTGAGCCAAAGTCACTTGCCAGTAGTGAAGATGCAGCTGATAAATTACTGGAAATAGCGTCTGCCTACGCCGATGTTACAGAGATGGAAATTGAGGCTCTACCGGACGAGCCAGAGTCTACTAAAAGTCAGTCGTCTAGTAGTGGTATTACTGCGGTACCTTCGCCCGTGCCTGTCAGTGATCAGGAATTCAGAATTCTTGGTGATGATGCTGATCCGGAAATTCTGGAAATTTTCATCGAAGAGGCGCTTGAAGAACTGGCCTCTATTAATGAGCAACTGCCACGCTGGCGTGAAAACATTGATGATGAAGAAGCACTTACCACCATACGGCGATCATTCCACACATTGAAAGGCAGTGGTCGTCTTATCAGTGCTGATTTAATTGGTGAGTTTTCCTGGGCATTTGAAAACATGCTTAACCGGGTGATTGAAAAATCAAGACCGGCAGACCAGGATGTATTTGATGCTCTGGATGAAGCCCTGGGTGTCTTGCCCCAATTAGTCGAACAACTGACGGGAAATCGAGAGCCTGTCTCAAATGTATATGAGCTTATAGCTCGGGTGGATGCTCTGGGAAAGTGGGATAAAACGGATAAAGCAAAATCATCCGTTAAAAACCAGCCAGCCCAGACAAAACAAGGAAGTGACGTTAAATCAGCGATTAGCGATGAGAATCAGCCAACTGAAACAGATATTGAGAGTGCATTTGCGACTTTTGTCGACGAATCATTTGAAGATTCTATCGGTGAATTGTCACTGGAAGGCGCGGATATAAATGAAGAATTGAATGAAAAGCCAGAAGATGATTTTGGTGATCTTGATCTGTCAGCATTTGATACGACTGAAGAGGATGAACTTTCAAAAAATTCAGTTGATGAAGAGGTAATGGAATCCGGGTTGGGCGATGATTTCGATATTGACCTGACTTCGGACCTGGAGTCATTGCAAATGGCTACGGATGGTGCAGGTGGAGACGAAATAGATCTGGGTATAGAACTTGATTTAACAGAAATCAATGAATCAGAATCAGGCTCAGATCTAAGCTTCAATGACTCCAGCTCAGCACAGGATGGAATGTCACTGAATACGGATGATGACGAGTTTTCGTTTGAAAAAGAAAGCCTGGCCATACATGTTGATCCTGTCCTGTTTAAAATTTATAAAGGCGAGTCTGAAACTTACCTGGAGCAGATACGCGAATTACTGGATCAACATTATATAGGTGAACAGCCACTTCTTGCTGGGCAGGAAATGATTCGTGCTTTACATACTTTGTATGGCAGTGCGCGTACCGCAGAAGTGGATCCGATTGCGGACCTTTGTGGTGCAATGGAAAAATATGTACGCATGCATACCGATCTGGGTATAGAGCATATTGCTGATGATGGCGTACAGTTGATTGATGATTTACATCTCAGTGTTTCTGCAATGCTTGAATCACTGGCCGACCCTGGTACGCGCTTGAACTCCAATCAGGACCTGTTGTTACGCATTCAGGCCGCTAATGATGAATTAGCTACCCAGATCCCCCGACAGGCATCATCTTTAGAAGTTGAAGAAAATACCGATTCAGAATTCATGCTAGATATTGAACCTGAACCATTTAATGATTTCGAACAACCAGAGCCATCTCCTGTACCTGCTGCTGCGACTAAAGCGACAGCTGTAACTACAACGCCTCCTGCCAATGAAACACTGGTGGCCTATGGCAATGTCGATGATGAGCTGGTTGATATTTTCCTTGAAGAAGCGGAAGAGTTAATCGATGGCTGTGAAAACAGTCTGCAGAAATGGAGCAGCAATAACAATGATGCCGAGAGTGTTCAGGAGTTACAGCGTCAGTTGCATACCCTGAAAGGTGGCGCAAGGATGGCTGATCTTTCAACTATCGGTGATCTGACTCATGCCCTGGAATCATTAATTATTGCAGTTAATGATAAGCGTGTGAGTTTCAATAAAGATATGGATTATGTGTTGCATGAATCCATGGATAATCTTTCTGATATGCTGGCCAAGGTCAAAACCCGTGAGCCTCTATATACTGCGAGCCGGCTGGTCAATTTGCTGGATGCTTTACGTCGAGGAGAAACAGTAGACGTAAAAAAAAATGAGGAAGAAGAAATTCCCGGTGCAGCAGGAAGTGAGCTGGCATCTTCTTTAGAGCAGGAAGAAGAAGTTTCACTGCTGGATTTTTCTGAAGAATTCTTTCCAGATGGCGAAGATGCCATAAGTGAGCCTCACACGGGTCTGGCTGGAGATGAAGATGTACTGGATCTGGATATCTTCGCCGATGCTGCGCTCACTGAGTCTATGCTGCAACAGGAGTCAGAACCTGCAGTTGTGCCACCACCTTCAGAACCTGTCAGTGTTGAGATGAAAGATGAGTCTGTGCAGGCTTTGACAGCTGAAGATCAGCCGGCAAAAAGCAATATAGCTCAGGAGCAGGTTCGTGTACGCTCTGACCTGTTAAATGAGCTGGTGAATCATGCAGGTGAGGTGAGTGTTTATCACGCTCGTATGAACCAGCAGATTGCGAATTTCTCATTTAACCTTTCAGAAATGGATCAAACGGTTGCTCGTCTTCGCGATCAGCTCAGAAAACTTAGTATAGAAACTGAAGCTCAAATACTTTCGCGCTACGAGAAAGAGGTGGACCAGTATGACAAGGATTTCGATCCATTAGAAATGGATCGCTTCTCCACTATGCAGCAGATTTCACGAAGCTTGCAGGAAACTGTAAGTGATATGGAAAGTATCAGGGACATCCTTAGTGAAGAGGTTCGAGATTCAGAAACTTTACTGCTGCAGGAGTCCCGGGTCAGTACTGATTTGCAGGAAGGTCTGATGAGAACCCGCATGGTTCATTTCGGTGGCCTTGCATCTCGATTACGACGAATCGTCAGACAGACAGCCCGGGAACTGGACAAAGAAGTTGAGCTGGAAATCACGGGTGAATCCAGTGAAGTCGACCGTACCGTACTGGATAGAATAATCGCTCCTATGGAACATATGTTACGTAATGCGGTTTCTCATGGTATCGAAATCCCGGATGTCAGGGCCAGGGCGGGCAAGCCTGAAAGTGGGACTATTCATATCAGTGTTGACCGAGAGGGTGGTGATGTTGTTATCAAGGTGGTTGATGATGGCCAGGGTATCGATATTAAAGCCGTTCGTAGCAAGGCGATCTCACAGGGCATGATGGATAGAGGTAGTACACTGAGTGATCATGATGTGCTGCAATTTATTATGAAGCCTGGCTTCAGTACCGCAGAGAAGGTGACCCAGATTTCAGGTCGCGGTGTCGGCATGGACGTAGTTGATAGTGAAATCAAGCAACTCGGTGGTGTACTGGAAATTGCTACCATTGAAGGTCGTGGTACTACATTTACCATACGATTGCCACTTACTCTGGCCATTAACCATGCACTCATGGTGAGTGCGGGCGAAGAAATGTATGCCATTCCATTGAATGCCATTGAAGGCGTGGTGCGTTTGTCTGGGCCCGAGTTACAGATGTTTTATGATAGCGCGAGCAGTAAATATGAATTTGCCGGCGTGAAGTATGAGTTGAAACATCTGGGTAAAATATTAACCGGCTATCAACCCGACTATTCAAGATCAGGTCAATTGTTTCCAGTATTGCTGTCACATGTGGGTGATCAGTTTGTGGCGTTACATGTTGATGATTTACTGGGTCGCCGTGAAATTGTAGTGAAACCGGTGGGGCCTCAGATAGGCCATGTCAGAACCATTTCAGGTGCAACCATTCTTGGTGATGGCCGTGTCGTTCTTATCCTTGAAATGAACTCATTGGTACTCGGTGATTCATTGATCAAGGTTGGTAGTGAAGATGCAATAGCCGCAGAACAGGTAGTTCCCAATATTGTTGAAGAACATATACCTGTCGTCATGGTGGTGGACGACTCGATTACTATCCGTAAAGTAACAGAGCGTATGCTGGGCCGTCATAACATGAAAGTAGTGACCGCAAAAGATGGTGTGGATGCGGTTTCACAATTACAGGACATGAAGCCTGATGTCATGTTACTGGATATAGAAATGCCTCGCATGGACGGCTATGAAGTGGCCACTCATATAAGAAATGACGATCGACTCAAGGACCTGCCAATCATTATGATTACTTCGCGCAGTGGCGCCAAACATAAAGATAAAGCGATGGCAATCGGAGTTAATAAATACCTTGGTAAGCCATATCAGGAAGATGAGCTGATGGCGAATATTCACGAATTAATTGGTTAGTATAGATGGCAGAATCTCTGGAACAGCTGAAATGTGTATTGTTGACCACTAATGTCGATAAAGTGGTGATGCCTAATGCGGCTATTGCAGAAATAGTGCCGGTTCGAAACCTGATTAATGTCGCAAACAAACCAGGATGGCTGCTGGGATATCTTGACTGGCGTGGCCAGTCCATACCACTGGTGTCATTTGAGCTGATTGGGGGCATTCGCATGCCGAGCCTGTCCAGCCAGGAAGTTAAAGCTGTAGTGGTGTACACCATCAGTGATGACCGAAAATTTAATTTTATGGCTTTTCTGGTGCAGGGTGCACCTCAGGCTGTGAATGTTGTGCCTACAGATGTGATAGCCGATAGCTTGCCTGTGGAGCATCCTGCGATTGCCCAGCGGGTTATGGTTAAGGGGCAGCAGGCCAGTATTATTGATATGGTGCAGTTGGAAACTATTATTAAAGATGTGATCTGAGCCTGTTTTTGTATTTTGTTAACAGGAATGTGCGGGTATTCTGTAATAGATTTAAGGAGCCTCTTATTAATTCGGATATTGTCATCCTGAGCGGAGAGAGGTATCTGAAATGTTAAATATGTATTAACTTTTAGCATTGGTTTCGCCCGCTGGCGAGTCACTTCTTTGTCTTCAGCAAAGCTTCCGCATCCTCGGTAACCGCTCCTGCGTTACTCTACCTCCTGTATCCATACAGTCGTGCTCACGCTCCTTACCTACGTCCTGTAGGCAACAAAGAAGTAACCAAGAAAATACCGCCCCGTACTTGCGTGTGTAGGCGACACGCAAATTTATCGTGCGACAGCACGCATATTAACAGCCATTTTGATTATGAATTACATCCCTGTAATTCACCCGTTGGGCCATGCAAAGCATGTTTAAATTCGCTCCAGACGAATTTATCGTATCCATGCATAACAAAACTAAATCCGCCTTCCCTGTCGGATTTACCCTACAGCTCAACAACGCCCAGTAAACTGCAAAGGGGATATATAAAGAAAAATCTGAAACCCTCATAAATCACTCTCTCCTCAGCTTACTCCAGAGGGGATGTTCAAAAGCACGGGTATTTGCATTTACTTCTTTGACTCGTATTGTGAGTCG
>CBDULX010000124.1:0-9094 GCA_965368175.1 uncultured Gammaproteobacteria bacterium
CCACCGGGATAATCTAATTATCTTCTAAATATATTGAGCCCTGAAAGCCTTGTCGCAAAGACGCGATGCCGCAAAGAAATCATATAAAGACAAAGACCATTGCATATGACTGCTCGGGATTCAGATCATAAAGCAAAATCACAACGCATAAATGACCCCAAAACGTTGCGTCTTAGCGTCTTTGCGACAAAAATACCCAGCCATAAAAAAACCGGCCTGAGCCGGTTTTTTAGAGTACTTTTAAATCAGCTCATGCCATCGCACGAATGCGCTGATTAAGTCGGCTCTTGTGGCGTGCCGCTTTGTTCTTGTGCACCAGACCTTTATTGCAGATACTATCAATTACAGGTACCGCTGCCTTGTAAGCAGTTTCTGCTTGCGCCTTGTCACCAGCTTCGATAGCGTATACAACCTTTTTGATGTAGGTCCGGAACATAGAACGCATACCAGTATTGTGTGTCCGGCGCTTTTCAGCCTGACGTGCACGTTTTCTTGCTTGTGGAGAATTAGCCAAGGTACTTGTCCTGTAACGAAAAAATCTAGGGCACGTAAATTGCCAGCTTTAGTCCCTTTTGTCAACCGAAATAGGCTAGAATCCACACATCCAGAGCTTATATTTAAAATAATAATAGAGAATATGAAAGACAAAGCGGATTTTAAAGTCAAACTCGGCGATCTTGTCCAGTTACAATACATTCCAGATGAAGGGCGGGAGCGCCTTAATGCCAAAGTCATCGGACATTCGCCTAATCGAAGTATTATTGTTACTGCGCCCACGTTTAATGGGAAAGCCCCCCTGCTGCGTGAAAATCAACGCTTCATCGTGCGTATGATGCAGGGGGTAAATATGTATGGATTCGAATCCGAGCTATTACGCTCTTACTCCTCGCCTTATCCTCATATTCATCTCAGCCACCCTTTAGATGTTGAATCCAAAACCGTTCGCGGCTCACGTCGGGTTAATACTGAACTCATCGTTTCTGTTCAGAAAAAAAATAATGAAATAGTTTCTGCCACAATGCTAAACACCAGCGCCACCGGTTCACTGCTTCAGTGCAGTCAACAACTGGGCAAGACCAATACTGAGCTCCTGATTTCTGTAGAACTGTACATCAGTGGACTGGACAAATACCTGAGGATTCCCGCTATAATCCGCAACCTGACTGTTATCGATAGTAAAAATGAAGAATCAGAAACAACAATCTACAAACATGGCATGCAATTCATCGGTCTGGATGATGAACAAACCCTGTTAATCAATGCCTATGTGCATGAACAACTCATCAAACAGCTGGAAGAATAACCCTGAGCCTGAAATTACTTAAGTCCACCGCCGTGGTCGGTATGATGACGTTTCTGTCACGCGTACTGGGGCTGCTGAGAGACATAATTCTAGCTGCGTTTTTCGGCGCTTCTGGCGGCACCGATGCTTTTTTCGTGGCCTTTAAAATTCCTAATTTTATGCGCCGTCTGTTTGCCGAGGGCGCATTTTCACAGGCCTTTGTCCCGGTATTCTCCGAATATAAAGAAACCCGCAGTCGCGAAGCCCTGAAAGACCTGATTAACCATGTTGCAGGCACTTTAGGTGGTGTATTACTGTTAATCAGCGCTCTGGGCTCACTGGCTGCGCCCCTGCTGGTAATGGTGTTTGCACCGGGTTTCTGGGATGAACCCGATCGTTATACGCTCACCTCCGAGATGCTGCGCATCACCTTCCCCTATATCTTTTTTATAGCCCTGACCGCATTTTCCGGCGGCATATTAAACAGCTTCAACCAGTTTGCTATCCCGGCCTTCACGCCAGTATTACTCAATTTGAGCCTGATATCCGCCGCTATCTGGCTATCGCCCTATTTCCAGCAACCGGTCGTGGCGCTGGCCTGGGGCGTGGCCCTGGCGGGTCTGTTGCAACTGCTGTTTCAGTTCCCATTCCTGCTGAAACTTGGACTCATGCCACGGCCCAGCTTCAAACGCCAGCATGAGGGCGTGACTAAAATCATCAAATTGATGATTCCGGCAATCATTGGCTCCTCAGTCGCCCAGATCAACCTGCTGTTTGATACCATCATTGCCTCCTTCCTGGTGGCGGGCAGCGTCAGCTGGCTCTATTATTCCGACCGCCTGGTGGAGTTTCCCCTGGGCGTGTTCGGTGTCGCCCTCGCCACCGTGATCCTGCCCAGCCTGTCCAAACAACACGCACGACAGACCCTGGAACATTTCAACAAAACCCTGGACTGGGCCTTGCGACTGGTGTTCCTGCTCGCTCTACCCGCGGCCATAGGCTTACTACTGTTATCAGGCCCCATGCTGGTGACCCTGTTTAACTACGGTGAATTTGATATGCAGGATGCCGAAATGGCCCGCATGAGCCTGATGGCTTATTCACTTGGTTTGCCGGCCTTTATTTTTATTAAAGTACTGGCCCCCGGCTATTACGCTCGGCAGGACACCAGAACCCCGGTTCGCATTGCCATACGCGCCATGATTGCCAACATGTTTCTCAACCTGCTGTTTGTAGTGCCAATGGTGTACTGGAGTATAGAGGGGCCCCATGCCGGGCTGGCACTGGCCACCACGGTCTCGGCTTATATGAATGCCATCATGCTCTATCTTGGGCTGCGTCGTCAGGGCATCTATCAACCTCAGGACGGCTGGTTGTCACTAAGCTCGCGCATCTTCATCGCCAACCTGTTAATGGCAGCTTTTCTGCTGTACTTTTCTCCTGCACTTGAAACCTGGAACCTCTGGTCGTTACTGGATCGTATCAGTTATCTTACGGGCTTTATTGTTATAGCCGCTCTGGTCTACTTCATAAGCCTGATCAGTATCGGCTTCAGACCTGCGCAACTGCGTCATTAATACACTGAAATTTCCTTAGATCTCAGCAGAATAGGGTATAATCGCTGTTTTTTGGGCGAAGCCAAAACACTACATGGAACTCATTCGGGGATTACACAATTTGCGCGACAGGCACAGAGCCTGTGCTCTGACCATAGGTAATTTCGATGGCGTGCACCTGGGTCATCAGGCAATATTGAAACGCCTGGTCGAAAAAGCCCGTGAACTGGATGTCGATGCCTGCATCATGAGCTTCGAGCCATTACCTCAGGAATACTTTGCCCCGGACCAGGCCCCTTCCCGTCTGACACGGCTCAGAGAAAAATTCATTGCACTGGAAAATACCGGCGTCGATCAGTATCTATGCATCAAGTTTAATCACTGGCTGGCGGATCTCAGCGCCGAGGAATTTATCCAGCAGGTGCTGGTCGATCAGTTGCATGTACATTACCTGGTGATTGGTGATGACTTTCGCTTTGGCAAAGGCCGAGTGGGTGATTTTGAGATGCTGTATGCCGCAGGCAAAAAACATGGATTTGAAGTGGTAAACACCCACAGTCATTGCCTGGATAATGAACGCATCAGCAGCACTCGCATTCGGCAAGCCCTGGCAGATGACCAGCTTGAACTGGCTGAAAAAATGCTGGGCCATACCTACCAGATGTGTGGCAGGATCGCCCATGGTGACAAGAGAGGCCGCACTATCGGTTTCCCCACGGCCAATATCAAACTGCACCGCCACGCCACACCTCTGAGCGGCGTGTATGCGGTGACCATGACCGGCATCGATGGCCGCACCATTGAAGGTGTCGCCAATGTTGGCAGACGCCCCACCGTCGATGGCCACCACCTGCAACTGGAAGTGCATTTATTCGAGTTTGATAAAGAAATTTACGGTTGCCAGGTTTGTGTACAATTCAAACACAAATTGCGCAATGAGCAACGCTTCGAATCTTTTGAGGCGCTAAAACAGCAAATAATTAAAGATAGTGAACAGGCAAAAATATTTTTTGCCTCACAACGTTAACGGAAACAGCAGTGAGCGATTATAAACCCACGTTAAATTTACCCGATACAGCTTTCCCCATGCGCGGCAACCTGGCACAGCGCGAACCGGAAATGTTGAAACAATGGGAAGAAAAAAATCTGTATCAACAAATTCGTGAGGCCTGCCAGGGTCGCCCGTCCTTTATCCTGCACGACGGCCCGCCCTATGCCAATGGCAACATACATATAGGCCATGCCGTTAACAAAATCCTTAAGGACATTATTGTCAAAAGCCGTACCCTGGATGGATACGACGCCCCTTACGTACCGGGCTGGGATTGTCACGGCCTGCCCATCGAACTGAATGTGGAGAAAAAAGTCGGCAAGCCCGGGGTAAAGGTAGACGCCAGAACCTTCCGCGACAAATGCCGTAACTATGCCCAGACCCAGGTCAATGACCAACGCAAAGACTTCAAACGACTGGGGGTACTGGGTGACTGGGGCAACCCCTATCTCACCATGGATTATGAGTTTGAAGCCAACATCGTACGCACCCTGGGCAAAATCATCGACAGGGGCCATCTGCACAAGGGCAGTAAGCCGGTGCACTGGTGTCTGGACTGCGGTTCTGCACTGGCCGAAGCGGAAGTGGAATATTACGATAAAACCTCACCGGCAATCGATGTCGCCTTTAAAGCCGTCGATCCCACTGCAATCTTTGAAGCCTGCAAGGCCAACGAAAACAACAAGCCTGTTTTCGCTGTTATCTGGACCACCACACCCTGGACCCTGCCCGCCAATATGGCGGTGTCCCTGCACCCTGAACTGAACTATGTACTGGTGCAGGCAGACACCGCCATAGGCCCCTGCAACCTGATCCTGGCTGAGGCCCTGCATGAGCAGGCGCTGGAGCGCTATGGTGCAGGCAAGTTTAAAATCCTGGGCCACTGCCAGGGACATGCACTGGAATATCAGTTATTGCAGCACCCGTTTTATGATCGTCAGGTCCCCCTCATTCTGGGCGACCATGTCACTACAGAGGCGGGTACTGGCGCCGTTCATACTGCCCCCGGCCACGGTCAGGACGATTTTATCGTCGGCCAGAAATATAATCTGGAAGTTTATAATCCGGTCGGCAGTAATGGCGTCTTCCTGCCGGACACAGAGCTGTTCGCCGGCCTGCACGTCAACAAGGCCAATGATGAAATACTCAAAGTGCTGGAAAATAACCATGCACTGCTCAAATACAAAAAACTGAAACACAGCTACCCCCATTGCTGGCGACATAAAACCCCGATCATTTTCCGTGCCACGCCACAATGGTTCATCAGCATGAAGCAAAATGGCCTGCGCGATGACGCCATGAAGGCCATCAATGAAACCCACTGGATGCCAGACTGGGGCAAGGCGCGAATTGAAGGCATGGTTGAGAGCCGGCCCGACTGGTGCATTTCACGTCAACGTACCTGGGGTGTGCCCATAGCATTATTTGTGCACAAGGAAACCGGGGAGCTGCATCCCAATACAGCAGAACTGATTGAACAGGTTGCGCAGTTAATCGAAAAAGATGGCGTCGATGCCTGGTTCTCCATGGAAACCGAAGCCCTTCTTGGCAATGAGGCCGATGCCTATGACAAGGTGAGCGACACCCTGGATGTCTGGTTCGACTCCGGCGTCACCCATGCCTGTGTCCTGGAGCACCGGGATGACCTGAGTCTACCTGCCGATTTATACCTGGAAGGTTCGGATCAGCACCGAGGCTGGTTCCAGTCTTCACTGCTAACCTCGGTAGCGATTCGCGGCCATGCCCCTTATAAGGCCGTGCTCACCCATGGATTTGCGGTGGACGCCAATGGCAAAAAAATGTCCAAATCCATCGGCAATGTAATCCTGCCCCAGAAGATCTGTAACTCACTGGGCGCAGACATCCTTCGCCTGTGGGTTGCTGCCACCGATTACAGTGCCGACATGAGCGTGTCCGATGAAATTCTGAAACGCATGGCCGACTCTTATCGCCGTATTCGGAACACCACACGCTTCCTGCTGGCCAACCTCAATGGCTTCCACCCGGATACCGACATGCTGGAGGCCGGAAACATGCTGGCACTGGATCGCTGGGCAGTGGCCCAGACCCTGCAGTTACAGCAGCAGATCACTGACGCCTACAGGGACTACAACTTTCACCTGATCTACCAGAAACTGCATAATTTCTGTGCGGTGGACATGGGCAGTTTCTACCTGGATGTCATCAAGGACCGACAGTACACCTGTCAAAAAGACAGCGTAGCCCGGCGCTCGGCACAGACCGCCCTGTTCCATATTGTCGAAGCCATGTCTCGCTGGCTGGCGCCGATATTAAGCTTCACCGCGGAAGAAATCTGGCAGCAGATACCCGGTAAACATGGTGATACCATTTTTACCGAAACCTGGTATTCAGAACTGTTCGACCTGGACGATTCCAGCGCCATGAACTTTGACTTCTGGTCTCAGGCACAGGAAACCCGTGCCCTGGTCAGCAAACAACTGGAAGCGCTACGCGTGGCAGGGGATATTGGCTCATCACTGGATGCGGAAGTGGACCTGTTCTGTACTCCGGGTTTGTACGAAGTACTCAGTCGATTAGAGGACGAGCTGCGTTTTGTCTTAATTACCTCCTATGCCCGCATTCACCCTATTGAACAGGTCGATGCTTCCGCCATAACCGTCACGACTGAATCCGGTGAGACCCTGGCCATTCGTACCCGTGCGTCTGAACATGGTAAATGCGTGCGTTGCTGGCACCACCGAGAAGACCTGGGAAAACACTCCGAACATCCGGAACTCTGCGGTCGTTGTGTCGACAATGTTACCGGCAAAGGTGAAGAGCGACATTATGCCTGATATTAAAAACAACTGGCGACACTGGCTCTGGATCACCCTGCTGGTAATCGTCCTGGACCAGGCCACCAAAATCGCCGCCGAGCAATATCTGGTGTTTCATCAACCCGTACCACTAATGCCCCTGTTTAATTTCACCCTGGTATACAACGAGGGTGCGGCCTTCAGTTTTTTAAGTGATGCCGGCGGCTGGCAACGCTGGTTTTTTATTCTGTTATCCCTCAGCATCAGCGTAGTACTGGTGTTCTGGCTACGCAAACTTAAACCGCAACAGAAATTACAGACCGTTTCCATCGCCCTGATTCTCGGTGGGGCTATAGGCAACCTGATAGATCGCAGCCTTTACGGCCATGTCATCGATTTTATCGACGTTTATTACGACATTCACCACTGGCCCGCCTTTAACATTGCCGACTCAGCCATTTTCGTGGGAGCCCTTTTACTCATCATCGACAGTTTTAAAAACCATGAACAAAATTCAGGACAATAGCCAGGTTTTGCTGCGCTACCAGTTACTGCTGGAAGACGGCACTGAAGTTGAAAGCAACCAGGACATAGAACCCCTGGATTTCACCATGGGCGATGGCACGCTGACGGATGGCATGGAAAATGTTCTGATCGATCATGTCGCCGGTGATAAACTGTCGGTAACTTTGCCACCGGATGCCTGCTTTGGTTATCCCGACCCGGACAACATCCACAGCATGCCATTGTCCGACTTCCCCGATGAGCTGAGCCCTGAACCGGGTCAGGTGATCGCGTTTGACGGACCCAACGATGAAGATATTGTCGGCACCATAGTGGAACTCAAAAACAAAGAGGTGCGGATCGATTTCAGTCATCCCCTGGCCGGCCGTACCCTGATTTTTAACGCCGAGGTCATTCAGGTCAATAATTCAGCGGATTTATGATGCAAATTATATTAGCCAATCCCCGAGGTTTCTGTGCCGGTGTCGATCGGGCCATAGAAATTGTAGACCGTGCCCTGGAACTGTTCGGCGCACCCATTTATGTTCGCCATGAAGTGGTGCATAACACCTATGTGGTCGGTTGCCTGAAAGAAAAAGGCGCTATTTTTATCGAAGACCTCAAAGACGTACCCGACAACGCCACCCTGATTTTCAGCGCCCATGGCGTATCAAAAGCTGTACAGAACGAAGCCAGTCATCGCCGGCTAAAAGTATTCGATGCCACCTGCCCGCTGGTCACCAAGGTGCATCTTGAAGTCGCTCGTCATGCCCTGAACGGTGATGACGTGATACTGATTGGTCATGCCGGACATCCGGAAGTGGAAGGCACCATGGGCCAGTACAACAATGAGCAGGGTGGGCAGATTTATCTGGTAGAAGATGAAAAAGATGCACAGACCATCGAAGTGAATAAACCCGATCAACTGGCCTATGTGACACAAACCACCTTATCGGTGGACGATTCCATCGCCATCATTGAGTTGCTGAAACAGCGATTTCCCAGGATCCACGGACCCCGCAAAGACGACATCTGTTACGCCACCCAGAACCGACAGGATGCGGTTAAAAAGCTGGCCAATGACTGCGACCTGATGCTGGTGGTGGGTTCAATTAATAGCTCCAATTCTAACCGACTGCGGGAACTGGCAGAAAAGTTAAACACCCCCAGTTACCTGGTGGACGACTCGGATCACCTGGAAAAACACTGGTTTAAAAATAAAACACGCATCGGCATCACCGCCGGTGCCTCGGCGCCGGAAGTGTTGGTCAATGATGTGATTAGTCGATTAAAAGAATGGTTTGGGGCCAGCCTCAGTGAAGACAGCGGCCCCAAAGAACAGATCGTGTTTCAGTTACCGAAGGAGCTTCGGTAAACAGCTTTATTTATCGATTCCAGCATACCCTTGGTGTCATTACCTGGGCTGAAGTATAGGTTAACACCACACAGCTGGTGCCCCCTTCGCTATCAGTGGCAACCGGAGTGCCGGCTTTTGCCGTCGCCGTCAGCGTATAACTCGAGGTGGTGGTTGCTGCGACAGCCAGAGTATACAAACCCTCCTTTGTTGTAGTAGCCGCACCAAGAGTTGCCATATCGGCGGCGTAACCGCGATTTTGCAGATAATAAACTTCCTGCTGATCCGCCAGACTGGTCAGGCCGTTATAAGCATCCGATCGATAGGACTGCCTTACATAGTTCTGATAGGATGGATAAGCAATACTGCTCAGTATCCCCACGATCGCCACCGTTATCATCAGCTCAATCAGGGTAAAACCTCTGTTACTTTTTAATCTCATAAAATCATCTCTAATTTAATTCGCCTGTTTCAAAAACACTTTATCTTTCATACCAGTAAAGTGTTTTATGTTTTATCGTCTGTTCCAATTTATCACACTCGGTACTGACACAAATCGCGGTATTGGAA
>CBDULX010000125.1:0-9066 GCA_965368175.1 uncultured Gammaproteobacteria bacterium
TTCAAATATTAAATAAATTGAAACTTGCTGTATACATTAAACTGTATCAAAAATAATTTAATTTAATTGAAGTTAAAATAAATTTTAAATTTAAGTGATATGACATAAAGACTGTGTCATATCACACAGTTATGGAAAACTACATTAGTTGTAAGTTGTAAGTTGTAAGTTGTAAGTTGTAGGTTGTAGGTTGTAGGTTGTAGGTCGCAGGTCGCAGGTCGCAGGTCGCAGGTCGCAGGTCGCAGGTCGCAGGTCCGTGGTTTTGTCATCCTGAGTGAAACGTGAGGATCTTGTTTTTTAGTCTGACTGACTGCAATAATTTTTCTGGTTTTTGGGGGTAGCTCGAAGGACTTTAGTTGCTGGATTATTTTTAATCATATAGTACTAAGATCCCTCGTTATACTCGGGATGACAAGTATTAAGTTCTTTGTGCTGGGTTTGCTTTAATCTGTTTTGTTTTATTTCCCTGAAGGATGGTATCCAGTTATTTCAGGTGGGTCATTGTATTTATATAAACAGTCTGCGAATTTGATCATCCAGTTGTGAATGTTCCCAGACCTGATTAAACAGATCCTGCAGTGCATTGCCCCGGAACTTGCAGTCAGTGTTACTGATGGCTTTTGGGATATCGCAGTTTTTTCTATACACGAATGCAGAATTATCGGCTAATAAAAAACCAGAATTTTGAGTCAGATATTCTTCCAGTGGATTACGCACTTCGATGGCGGTAGTCAATCTCTGTGCAAGTCGAATTAAACCATGGCCACGTTTTACGGCCAGAGTGGAATCTTTCACCAGTATTTGAATTCTGGCATGTCGGTTACCCCTGCAAAGGTTGAGTAGTTTGTCCAGAAAATCCTGGTTGTCGTAAATTTTTGGCTCAAGATCGGGTGTAATTATATTAATGCTGCGCAGGGCCTGATCAGCAACGGTTACAGATGCAGATTTAATTTCATCCAGGTTGCTCAGTACGGTATCATCGTCGGCCTTTCCCTGTTTATGAAAATCGGTCAGCTCGGAAAAGGAATCATCTTGTTTCATAATCTGAGGCTTCCTGGATGATTTTTTCCATGGTTTTATGGGGAATGCCGGCATCCATGAATTCATTACTGGTAATATTGAAACCCTGTTTTTTATAGAAGGGGACGGCAGTACTTTGAGCGTTAAGGAAAACCCGGGCCATTTTTTGTTGCTGGGCATAGTCCAGTAAGGTTTTAAGCATGGCGCTACCCACCCCTTTGTGCCGCCAGTGTTTTAATACCGCCATGCGGCCGATATGGCCATCTGCTCCAATGCGTCCAGTCGCTATTGCCTGGCCGCTGTTATCAAGTACCAGCAGGTAATGGAACTGCTCATCACTGCCTTCCCATTCCAGTTCAACCGGGACATTCTGTTCTTCAATAAATACCTTGACCCGAATGTTTCTAATTTCAGCCTGATACTTTTGCCACGAAGCATGGACAATGGTGTACTCAATGTTCATCGGTTATAAACAGTTTACCCTGGTTGTAGAGTTCGATAAGTAGATTCTGTTCATCACGGTTACAGATTTTAAGTAATTTATTTAAGTCTATATCACGCTGTTGACAAAACTGAGATGCAAATTCAAGTGATACATCATAATCTTCGCCATCGATAAACAGGATGGCGGCTGAGTTGTTTTGAGTAAACGCAAATCGACTGGCAGGGTGTCGTGTTAATTGCTCACCATCTTCAACATATTGTTTGAGTTGCTCAATGTTATCGACGGCATCGTCATGTGGGTGTTGCAGGTCGGTTCTATTGTCACTGGAATAACGACCGAACCAGCGTTTTAATTCCGGGTTGTCGGGTTTCAGATAATGACTGAAAATTTCTCGTACATTTTTCAGTGCAGAATCGGTAATTTCTGCCGAATTATTCTGTAAGTTCAAGTTGTCATACTGGAACGTGAGTCTGGGTGGCAGTTCGCGAGTAATGTAACCGATAAAATCACTGACAAGATCGGCATGGCTGCTGGCTTTGAAACCGATGGAAAAACTCAGGCAGTCATCGGTGGCAACACCGTGATGGGAGACTCCCGGTGGGATATATATAACATCACCGGGCTCCATCAGCCATTCCTGTTCTGCAATGAAGTCTTTCTGGATACGCAGATTGGTGCCGGTTACCTGATTATCTTCAGCAGGTGATTGAGTGTTGATCTGCCAGCGACGGTGCCCCTGGGCCTGCAGGATAAATACATCGTACAAATCCATGTGTGGGCCCACCGAGCCACCTTCGGGCGCATAACTAATCATCAGGTCATCAAGATACCATTCAGGGATGAAGCGGAACGCGTCCACTATCCAGGCCAGTTCCGGCAGGTGTTTTTCAACATCATTGACCAGCAGTGTCCAGTGCGTGTCTGGCATGCGAGCAAACACCTTATCGTCCATGGGGCCATAAATAGCCTGCCAGGGATGGTCATTTCCATGTTCCATGACAATACGTGAGTTGACATCCTCTTCACAGGCCAGCCCCGCCAGTTCCTCAGCGGAAATCGGCGATTCAAAATTGGGGAAAGCCTGACGAATTACCAGCGGCTTTTTCTGCCAGTAATCTTTCAGGAATTCTTCAGGTGGCAACTCGCCTAAGGGATTGATGTTATTTTGCATAATGATTTTGTCGCAAAGGTCATGCCCAGTAAGAGGGCTAAGGCATAATAATAATTTTTATGGAGATTCTGATAAGACTGTCATCCCGACCGAAGGGGAGGGATCTAATGTTTCTCATCACTGAAAAACGTTAGTTTAAGATCCCTCGACAATAGCTCCTGCATTGTTCTACCTTCGCCCATCCATGGGCTCGTCTCTTCGGTCGGGATGACAGACTATGAATTTATTAGAGTGTCTTAAATATTCTTAGCCTGCTCAATCGCATTACCAATGTAGTTCATTGGTGTCATCGCCAGCAAAGTATCTTTAGCTTCCTGAGGAATATCCAGTTTTTCCACAAAGGCCTGCATCGCTGCCTGATCGACGGATTTGCCGCGAGTCAGCTCTTTCAGTTTTTCATAGGGCTGTTCTATACCATAACGACGCATAACGGTCTGTACAGGTTCGGCGAGTACCTCCCAGTTATTATCCAGATCGCGTTCCATCGCCGCCGGGTTAATGTCCAGCTTGCTCATGCCACGCAGTGCCGATTGATAGGCGATGCTGGAATGGGCAAAGCCAACGCCCAGGGTACGAATAACGGTGGAATCGGTGAGATCCCGCTGCCAGCGGGAAATGGGCAGTTTCATGGCCAGATGATCGAACAGGGCATTGGCTATACCCAGATTGCCTTCGGCATTTTCGAAGTCAATGGGATTAACCTTGTGCGGCATGGTGGATGAACCAATTTCACCGGCCACGGTTTTCTGTTTGAAGTAACCCAGGGAAATATAACCCCAGATATCGCGGCTAATGTCGATAAGGATGTTATTGAATCGAGCGATGGCATCGAACAGTTCAGCCATGTAATCATGGGGCTCGATCTGGATAGTGTAGGGGTTGTAGTCCAGGCCCAGTGATTCAATGAAGTTTTTGGCAAAGCCCGGCCAGTCCAGATCGGGGTAGGCGGAAAGATGGGCATTGTAGTTACCCACCGCGCCGTTGATTTTACCCAGCATTTTAATCGCAGCCACCTGTTCGCGCTGACGTCGTAGTCGATAGACCACATTGGCCAGTTCCTTGCCCATGGTGGTGGGTGAGGCAGGCTGACCATGAGTACGACTTAGCATGGGTACTTCTGCATGGTCATGGGCCAGTTGCCGCATGTTGTCGATGATCTCATCCATCTGGTTTAACAGCACCTGATTGCGGCCTTCTCTAAGCATCAGTGCGTGGGACAGGTTGTTGATGTCTTCAGAAGTGCAGGCAAAGTGGATAAATTCAGAGACCGCTTCCAGTTCCTGATTGCCGGTGATCTTTTCTTTAAGGAAATATTCCACGGCTTTTACATCGTGGTTGGTGGTACGCTCGATATTCTTGACTCTTTGCGCATCTTCAACACTGAACTTATCTACAATGTCGTTTAATATGTTATTAGCATGTTTACCGAGCGCAGGCACTTCGGCAATGTCAGGGTGGGCGGCCAGGGCCTGTAACCACCGCACCTCTACCTGAACTCGATGACGGATCAGACCGTATTCGCTGAAAATGGCCTGATAATCGCAGGTTTTGCTGCCATAACGGCCATCAACGGGTGAAATTGCAGTCAGTTCAGATAGTTGCATAGGATTCGTTCTTCTATCAATTGAAATTCAGGCTAAAATGGACCCAAATTATACAGCCTGCGGCGCAGATATATAAGGAGCCAGAATGACCGATTTCCGAATTGAAAAAGACAGCATGGGTGAACTGCAGGTACCGGCGGACGCCCTGTACGGCGCACAGACCCAGCGGGCAGTGGAAAACTTCCCGGTCAGTGGCCTGCCGGTGCCCCGCGCGCTGATCAAGGCTCTGGGCCTGGTGAAGGCCGCCTGTGCGGAAGTTAATCGGGATCTGGGGGATATGGACGCAGCACTGGCTGAAGCTATTATCTCAGCCTCCGATGAGGTGGCGGCCGGGGCCTATGATGCCCATTTCCCCATCGATATTTTTCAGACTGGCTCCGGCACCAGCAGTAATATGAATGCCAATGAGGTGATCGCCCATGTGGCCAGTCACGATCAGCTCAAAGTTCACCCTAATGACCATGTCAATATGGGGCAAAGTTCCAACGATGTTATACCCACCGCGATACACGTCAGTGCCACATTAGAAACCGCCGGACTGTTACTGCCCGCACTGGAGCATCTGAAACAGGTAATCGAGAAAAGGGCCAACGAACTGGATGATGTGGTGCTCACCGGACGTACCCACCTGATGGATGCTATGCCGGTCAGGCTGTCGCAGGAACTCGGTGGCTGGGCCGCCCAGATTGGCCTGGGCATAGATCGACTGAAATCGGTCATGCCCCGTATCAGCTCCCTGGTGATTGGTGGTACAGCAGTGGGCACCGGCATTAACGCCCATGCGGATTTTGGGCCCAGAGTAGCCGCCTGTCTGAGTCATAAAACCGGAGAAGCTTTTTCGTCCAACCCTGACAAGTTTGAAGGATTGAGCGCCCAGGATGCATCAGTGGAGCTCAGCGGACAACTCAAAACCATTGCGGTTAGCCTGATGAAAATTTCCAATGACCTGCGCTGGATGAACAGTGGGCCACTGGCCGGACTGGGTGAAATCGCCCTGCCGGCCCTGCAACCGGGAAGCAGCATTATGCCGGGTAAGGTCAACCCGGTGATTCCCGAATCCATGGCCATGATCTGCGCACAGGTGATTGGTAATGATGCGGCGATTACCATTGGTGGTCAGTCTGGTAACTTCCAGCTCAATGTTATGTTACCCATGATTGCCTATAACCTGTTGCAGAGTATCGAAATTCTGGCCAATGGTGCGCGCATGCTGGCGGATAAAGCCATTGCCGGTTTTACCGTCAATCATGACAACATAGAAGCAGCACTGAGACGCAACCCGATTCTGGTGACGGCATTAAATCCGGTGATTGGCTACGAGCTGGGTGCCAAAATCGCCAAAATCGCCTATGCCGATGGTCGTGCGGTGATTGATGTGGCGGAAGAACTCACCGATTTGTCCCGCAGCGAACTCGAACGTTTGCTGTCACCCTATGATTTAACCCTGGGTGGCATCCAGAAATAAAGATTCACCCCGAGGCCTTGTTCCTATGGATAAGATGTTATTAAAAATTGCCCTGCTTAATGAAATAGGTATTGCGCTGTCATCGGAAAAAAATAATCAACGGGTGCTGGAAATTATTCTGAATGGTGCGAAAAAACTCACCAATGCCGATGGTGGCACCATTTACACGCTTACTGATAATCAGGAATTAAAATTCGAAGTGGTGTCCACCGATTCGCTGGGCATTGTCATGGGGGGCACCAGTGGCCATGATATTATATTTCCTCCCTTACCTCTGTATGTAGATGGAGAAGAATACCTGTCCATGGTGGTAACCCGGGCGGTGCTGGAGGATGAAACCATTAATATTCACGATGCCTACCATGCCGTAGGCTATGATTTTTCTGGCACCCGTAAATTCGATCAGCAAACCGGTTATCGCACCAAATCTTTACTCACTATTCCGATGAAGAATCATGAAGGGGATATCATCGGCGTATTGCAACTGATTAACTCGCTGGATGCAAAAACCGGGGCCGTGATTGATTTTTCCGAATCCGATCAACAACTGGCGGAATCTCTGGCTTCACAGGCAGCAGTTGCCCTCACCAACAAACGACTGATCGATGCCCAGACGGCACTGTTTGAATCCCTGATAAAGCTCATCGCTACCGCTATTGATGAAAAATCTCCCTACACCGGCGGGCACTGTAAACGACTGCCGGATCTGACCATGATGATTGCCGATGCCTGCAATAAAGAAAAAACCGGCCCCCTGGCTGAGTTTGAAATGGCCGAGGGTGATCGCTATGAGTTGCTCATAGCCGGCTGGTTGCACGACTGTGGCAAGGTCACAACACCGGAATATGTCATCGATAAATCTACCAAGCTGGAAACCATATATGATCGCATCAATACTCTGGATGTACGTTTCGAAGTATTGAAACGGGATGCCCGAATTGATTATCTTGAGCGTCGAATGGCTATGGGCATTACTGATGAGCCTGCGCTGAAACAACTTGAACTGGAATATCAACAGAAAATTGAGCAACTGGATAAGGACAGGGATTTTGTTCGCAGAGCCAACATTGGTGGTGAGTTCATGTCTGAGCAGGATCAGCAAAGGGTGCAGGAAATTTCAGAGTATCGCTGGCATGACCCGGAAGGTGTCCATGCACGTCTATTGACGGCCGATGAGCTTAAAAATCTGTGTATTCCAAAGGGTACGCTAACCCCTGAAGAGCGGCAGGTGATCAATAATCATATTTCTGTCACCATCAAGATGCTGGAAGGTCTGCCGTTTCCAAAACATTTAAAAAACGTACCGGAATATGCCGCAGGCCATCATGAACGTATGGACGGCAAGGGTTATCCAAGAGGATTAACCCGCGAACAGATGAGCTGGCAAGCCAGGATGATGGGTCTGGCAGACATCTTCGAGGCACTTACTGCCCGTGATCGACCTTATAAGCCTGGTAAAAAACTCAGTCAGTGTCTGGAAATACTGGGTAATATGAAACTGGATAATCATATCGATCCGGATATTTTTGATGTGTTTGTAAAAGATAAAATTTATTTACAGTATGCTGAGAAGTTTCTTATTCCCAGTCAGATTGATGAGGTGGATCATTCTATGATTCCAGGGTTTGAGGGGGGGTGATACTTTTTGGCAGTGGTTTCGCCTGCTGGCGAGTTACTTCTTTGTCTTCAGCAACAAAGAAGATAACCAAGAAAATGCCGCCCCGGGTCGCAAGCCACTATGCAAAAGCTAAAGTGCATAGTGGTTCCTTCGTCACTCGTGATTTATGAGGCTGCTGCGGAACTCACAAACAAAAAAAGCATTGTTTGCTCAAACATCCTCGCAGACAACTCCTCATAAATCACTCCCTCCTCAGCTTACTCCAGAGGGGATGATGATCAAATGCATGGGAGTTTGTGCTTCTTGATTTAAAGTGAATATTTACAAACATCCTGCGAAATCGTGGAATTTAGTCGATTGCTTTTTTAATGCCTGTAGACCATTTATTGATGTTTTCTAATATACGGCAACTTTTTTCCCCATATATAGTGATAGGTTGCCTTTAGTGGGTTAATATAGTTGAACAATAGGTAGCCTGCACTGGGCACCATATCAAATAGTTAGAGGTAAAAATAAATGTATGGCGGAGGAGGAGCTGTATTTGGCATAATTTTACTGTCAGGTGTATTTTTTATTTTTATAAACTGTGTTCTTTTCTTAATAACCTATTTTCTTTATAAGTTAAAATCAAGCCTATCTAAATACATTTCTTTATTTAGTTTTTTCATTTCAATAATATTCAATCTTTTTTTACTTATTAGCACTATTCAAACCACCTCCTCTAGAAGTGCAATATCTTTAGTTATTATTATTTTATTTCTTATTAATTTATATATTTTCTTTAAAACATATAAAGCAGTAGAACCGTTTTTCACAACCAATAAAGCCCGAAAGTTCATTAATGGGAAAAAATGCCCATCCTGCTCTCGTATTAATGTTCCTGGCGCAATTTTTTGCAAAACATGTGGCACGAGCATAGAATCAGTATCTGTAGTACCGTATAAAAATATACATGACAATGAATAAACTGATGCTAAAATATCCTCTAACAAGAAAATCAACACCGACCGCCCTGACGCAGGGCCTTTCAAAGCAGGCCCCGCGCAGGCAGGTCGGCGGGTTATTTAAGCGTTAGGGAAAATATTGTAATGAGAATATTGATTATATTATTAGCAGTTTTGATCAATTCAGGCTGTTCTGCTCTAGCAACTAAGACTTATTATCAACCTATAGTAAGTGACAATAATATTGTGCATAACTGCATTACGGGTCCGCTTGAAAATAGCAACAGCCGCTTATCTTATAAAAAGTGTAGAATTAATAACAAAACTATCGATTTAACAGTTTCGTTCTCAGACATCTCTTATAGTGGTATTCTTGCAGGACCATTATTTTTTACAATAATACCCTTTCCTGAAAAGCATAACTACGAAGATAATAACTTAACACTTGAGCTTATAAACAATAAAAGCACTATGTATGAAATCAATCTCAATAAGACATACATAGAACGAAATGATGGCATTAAATACGAGTGTCATTCTATGAGTAAAAAATGCGAAATTAAAAATACAATTAATGTTTTTACTAAATTACCCAGCAATATAACCAAATTAGTATTTCCAGTAAAAATGAACGAAGTTAAGAATTTTAGCCTTAATATTAGTCTCATTGCTAATAACGAGGAAATCTCATTTAATAACTTAATGTTCAAACAAACGAGTGAACTGTTTTGGCTTTTTGGTCCCTAACAAGAAAATCAACACCGACCGCCCTGACGCAGGGCCTTTCAAAGCAGGCCCC
>CBDULX010000126.1:0-9006 GCA_965368175.1 uncultured Gammaproteobacteria bacterium
GTTCTTGAGGTTCGTCAATTATTTCAGGCTCATCGGATTGAGTTTCAGGCTGAATAATGTTGTCAGGATTATTCGGGTCCTGAGGTTTGTCAATTATTACAAGCTCATCAGAATTAGTTTCAGGCTCATTAATAATGTTTTGATTATCCAGGTTTTCAGGTTCGTCAGTTATTTCAAGCTCATCGGGTTGTTGTTCCAATGTGTTATGAATTCCATTTTGCTCTAATAATTTGCTAACTGCATCATATAAAAGATCCAGTCGGCTAACAAAATCGGTGTCGAATAATTCAAACAGGATATCATCTATGTCTTCATCTAATTCAAGTTCGGAAATGGATGCCAGGTATGCATCGCAGAAGTTGTTTGGGATTATGGCTTTAGGATGAATGGATGAATTTGTCTGGCTGGATAACTCGAGTAACTGTCCTTCGAGTTTTGTGATGGAAGTTTCGTATAGTTTAGCCGCTTTGTCATGAAGCAGGGCTATTGCCTGTTTTCGTTTTTCTGGAACCAATTTATGAATGTGATCAGATGCACTATCAATATCAGCATTCCTGGATGCTTTCATATGGGCGCTAAGCGACTGTGCAAAACGTCGTCCAATATTGCTGCGCTCTGCTCGTAACATGCGCATATTGTTGAAGTAATGGTCGTGGTTTTCAGCCTGTTCAGAGGATTTTGTAAGTGCAAATAGCTTGTTGTCGGCAGCAATTAGTGTTTTGCTTAATAGTTCGGAAATGGTTTTATTAAGAATTCGAGTGATTTCAATATTTAATTGTTTGAAATCGGTGCTGCCAGGTTCAGGTATGTAATCTTCTATAGGAGTGTCACTGCTCATTGATTAACTCAGCTGATGCAAAATTATATAGTTAGCAATGATCAGTAATCATCCGTAAATGCTGGCCAGGAAAAATAGCTTCACTGGTGTCCGTTGGTGCGATCTAATTGCCGTTTATAGAGTTTTATCATTTTTAGGCGCTTCATAGTCATGAGCGACAAATGCATTTACGAACTTTCACTCTAACATACTTGCTGAACACCATATAAATCAGAATTGTATTTTATAGCTCAATCTGCGGTTTTATGAAGCCAGGGGGTTCAGATATAAGTTAGCAGTATCGGTCAGGTCCTCGATTACATGCTTTCGACCTTGGGGCAGATAATATCAAGGACTTCACCAGTCTGTTCCCAGGCCTGATCCATCAGTTGTGGAAGAATGTTAAGATTAATACCTGTGATGTTAAGGGTCTCAGGTTCAAAATATGGATAATCGTCCAGCAGGTGCTCATTAATTTCAGTTTCCGGTCCAATGGCATTGACGATGCAGTTGGAGATATGGACGATGGCAGTTTCAACTGGATATTTGCGAGCTTTTAATGGGTCGTGATGGTAGCTGATGGTGTCTTTTAATGTGTCTGCCAGTTTCCAGGCAGTGATGAGTGCACCACCGACATCTGCGTGGGTATAACCCAGAATCTCCTGTTCGGCGCGGAAAATAACACCATCCGTACTATTCGCCTCCATCAGTATATCCTCTGACAACTCAGGTTCCTGGTAATACAGGATCAGTTTACCAATATCGTGCAATAAACCCGCTACGAACAGGCGTTCACCATGGAGAATGTTGCAATGACGGGACAGTAATTTGGCAACTATACCGGTATGGATACTGTGGCGCCAGAACAGGTCTATATCCACCAGTTCATTGGGTATGCGTTTAAAGGTTTCCACCGCCGATGTGGCCAGTACCAGGTTTCGTAAATCTTCTTCCCCTATTACCGACACAGCGCGGCTGACCAGCTCTATCTTTACACGCAGGCCATAAAAAGCACTGTTAACGATCCTCAGTATACGCGCAGTGAGCGACGGGTCATGGCTGATGACGTCCCCTAGCTGTTTGGCGTCATGTTTGGGATCGGACATAACCTGGTTCACCCGGATAAAAATCTCCGGAAGTGAAATCAGTTTAATGACACCTTTGACCAGCTCTTCGGGGCTTTTTGGCATTATTGTTTCCTGTTTTATGACTATCCCAGCATTGATTTAAGGAACTCTGGAAGAGCAACACTGGCACGATGTATATCTATATTATAATAATGGTTTATAAATCCTTTATTTTCTACCGAATCACTACGAATTTCTGGAATTTTTTCAGTTTTGCCGGCCATAGTGCAACTCCACCAGCCACTGGGATAACAGGGCTGAGGGAAATTCAGCGTCTGAGTGGCCTGGAAGCCGGCTTTTCGCATATTTATGTGCATAGGTTTTATGATACTGTCTGCGTGCAACAACGGGGATTCGCTTTGTTGTACAAGTAAGCCATCCTCGGCCAGCGCTCTATGGCAGTTACTGAAAAACTCCGGAGTGAACAATACTTCACCTGGCCCTACCGGGTCGGTACTGTCGACAATGATTACGTCATAAAAACCGGTTTTTGCATCGCGCACCCATTTAATCCCGTCATCGAAATGCAGTTCGGCCCGGGGATCATTGTTGTTTTTACAAAGCTCCGGGAAATATTTCTCTGCCAGCCTGGTGACCTGCTCATCTATATCTACCTGCTGGGCCAGTTCGACATTTGGGTGTTTGAGTACTTCACTTAATGTGCCGCAGTCTCCGCCGCCAATAATTAATACCCGCCTCGGTTCGGGGTGAGTGAATAAAACAGGGTGGCTCATCATTTCATGATAGAGGAAATTATCTCGGCTAGTGAGCATGATGTAACCATCAATCACCATCAATTTACCGAAGCTCCGGGTATCGTAGATTTCGATTTTCTGAAACTGGGACTGAATTTCTTCAAGTTTTTTGCCTTCTGCAAGTTTTAGTGAAAAGGCCGTGCCTTCTGCGGGGACAGATTCAGTGAACCAGCTGTTATCAAGTGACATATTGTTCGTATCCTGTAAAAAAGGCGGCTGGAAGATTTCCAGTGTGTGGCCAGATGTAAGCTTAAAGTAATGATTTTAAATCAGTCTGGTCTATAGGCAACATCTTTATGCGGGCGTAGAATATCCGGGTTTTAGACTGATAATAAAGTTTGCAGATTATGGCTGAATGGAACACTGAACAGGCGCGCCGGGTTTATAACATAGATCATTGGGGCGCTGGTTTTTTTGATATCAGTAATGATGGTAATTTACTGGTGCGTCCGGATCCAGCGTCTGCCAAATCGATTAATCTGTCGCAGTTGATTAAAGAGATAAAACAGTCGGGTCTCAGATTCCCGGTGCTGGTACGCTTTCCTGGTATCCTCAAACACCGCATCCAGGAGCTCTGCGGTGCTTTTGTCGATGCTGCCAGCCAGCTAGACTATCAGTCACGACATACTGCGGTTTATCCTATCAAGGTAAACCAGCAGCGTTGTGTGGTGGAAGAAATCCTGCAGCACGGTGGTGAGCGGGTCGGCCTTGAAGCCGGCAGCAAACCAGAGTTGATGGCAGTACTGGCGGCATCCAGGCCGGGCAGTATTATTGTCTGTAATGGTTATAAAGATCGCGAATATATCCGTCTGGCCCTGATTGGTCAGAAGCTTGGGCACAGGGTTTATATCGTGGTTGAAAAGCCAACGGAAATAGAACTGATCCTGCAACAATCCCGTGAACTGGGTGTGGAGCCTATGATTGGCGTCCGCTTAAGACTGGCCTCATTAGGCAAGGGTAAGTGGCAGAATAGCGGTGGGGAAAAAGCCAAGTTCGGACTGTCGGCCGCCCAGGTATTGAACATGGTGGAATACCTTAAACAACGGAATAGCCTTCAGTATCTCAATCTGCTGCATTTTCACATGGGTTCCCAGATTGCCAATATCCATGATCTGCAGGGTGGGCTTCAGGAAGCAGCGAGACATTATGCAGAACTGAGTAAACTGGGTGCAAAACTGGAAGTATTCGATGTCGGGGGTGGTCTGGCTGTGGATTATGATGGTACTCGTTCACGCAACGATTGCTCGATGAATTACAGCCTGCAGGAATATGCCCTCAATGTGCTGAAGATTATTAAAGCTACCTGTGATGAAAATGACCTGGCTCATCCCCAGATCGTTACTGAATCTGGTCGTGCTATGACCGCGCATCACGCTATGTTGATCAGTAACGTGATTGAAACTGAAGCTGTACAATATGAGCAGTTGCAGGAGCCCGATCAGGGCGCGCCGCTGCCACTGACAGAACTCTGGCGGGTTTATCAGGGGCAGCGGCGTTCTTCGATTGAGCAGTATCACCATGCCCAGTACTGGTTTGAGCAGGCCCAGGGCCAGTACACCCTGGGAAGCTTAAACCTGCAACAGCGAGCCGAAGCAGAGCGACTGTATTTTTCCATCTGTAAAAATATTCAAAAGGCGCTGCAATCAAACGGCCGCGCCAGTGATGTACTGGATGAAATCAACGAAAAGCTGGCAGACAAATACTTCTGTAATTTTTCAGTGTTTCAATCCATGCCCGATGTCTGGGGGATTGGTCAGGTGTTTCCGGTGGTGCCTATTCATCGGTTAGATGAGCAACCGGATCGTCGTGGCATAGTGCACGATTTGACCTGTGATTCCGATGGTCAGATTGAGTTTTATCCCGACAGTGAAGGGATAGAAACTACCCTGCCGCTACATAAGGTTAAACCCGATGAAGAATACTGGCTGGGAATGTTTTTATTAGGGGCCTATCAGGAAATACTGGGGGATATGCACAACCTGTTCGGCGATACCGATGCCATTAATGTGGAACTTAACGAGGATGGTAGTCATAATCTGCATGGGGCAGAACTGGGAGATAGTATCGAGGAGTTGCTGGCCTATGTGCACTTTGATATTGCAGCCATGCTGAAAACCTACCAGCAGAAAATAGATGCGATTGAATTATCGGAGAATGAAAAAATTACCTTCTTCAATGAAATGGAAGAAGGTATTAAGGGTTATACCTATTTTGAAAAGGAATAACCCTGAATCATGGGCATGAATGTCAGGAGCACATTTGAGCTCTGGCCACCAGTTCTCTAACTGAACAGACTTGATTACCAAAGGCAAGTGTCTGATTAAGAGTGATATAGCCTTCCTTGAAGCGTTTGCGTTGTCCATTCTCCACAATATAAGTACCGTTTGTGGAATCTAGATCAGTTAGATATAAGTCGTCATTTAATACGACCAGTTCGGCATGTCGTGAGCTGGTGGTTCTATCAAACATTTGAATATTGCCATGACGGCCAATGGTATATGTTCGATTATTCATTAGTTAACTCGATATCGTTATTGATGCTGCATACGGCCCTTAAAAAGCCTCATATGTACTATATAATTAATGATCCTGTCTATATTGTGATCCTTATCAAATAATTATCTAAGTTTATACAGGTATAAATTAAATTTGATATGTCCGTCACAATTAAGACCTCACAAAATAGCTTACTGATTTCTCATAAAATCAGCGGTTTTGTAAAAAGCCGCCGCTAATTCAGTTTTTAATGGCTCGGCTATAGATAGATCCTGCATGGCTTTATTCATGCACAATATCCATTGATCCCGTTCTTTCTCACTGATTTTGAAAGGCATGTGGCGTTGTCTTAGCCGTGGGTGTCCGTATTTTTCCATATACAGAGGTGGCCCTCCCAGCCAGCCAGATAAAAACATGAACAGTTTTTCACGTGCATCGGATAAATCCGGGGCGTGGATGTTACGAATATCGCGGGTTTCTGGTAGTTCATCCATCAATTGATAGAAGTGATCCACCAGTTTGCGCAGGGTTTGCTCGCCTCCCAGGCGTTCATAATGAGTGTTTTGCATGACTATATACGACGAAAAGATTGAATATGTCTATTTTACACAGATCATCAGGCATTAATATGATGTATAATTCGCGCCCCTTTATCTAGATCTTTATACCCGGTTGTTATTATGAAATTACGGAATATTGCCATTATCGCCCATGTTGACCACGGCAAAACCACTCTTGTCGATGAATTGCTCAAGCAATCAGGCACCATAGACACCCGAGTGGATATGGATTCCTGCGTTATGGATTCGAACGACCAGGAAAAAGAACGAGGCATTACCATTCTTTCCAAAAATACGGCGATTAAATGGAACGATTACCGTATTAATATTGTAGACACACCGGGCCATGCTGACTTTGGTGGAGAAGTAGAACGAGTTCTCTCAATGGTCGATTCTGTACTGCTGCTGGTGGACGCCCAGGAAGGCCCCATGCCACAAACGCGATTCGTGACGCAGAAAGCCTTCGATATGGGCTTTAAGCCGATTGTGGTCATCAACAAGGTCGACAAGCCTGCCGCACGTGCACACTGGGCGCTGGATCAAACCTTTGATCTGTTTGATCAACTGGGTGCGACCGATGAGCAGCTGGATTTCCCTGTGATTTATGCCTCAGGTCTGGGTGGCTTCGCCAGCCTGGATGACACTGTCCGTGAAGGTGATATGACACCGTTGTTAGAGGCCATTATTAAATATGTACCGGCACCGGATGTTGATGGGGATGCGCCCTTTCAGATGCAGGTCAGTTCACTGGATTACAATTCTTATGTGGGTGTTATCGGCATTGGCCGTATTAAACATGGCACAGTTAAGCGCAATCAGTCGCTGACTCTGATTAACCGGGAAGGCAAAGTCCGCACTGGTTTGCGTATGCAGCAGATTCTGGGTTTCCATGGTCTGGAACGTATTGAGGTTGATCAGGCAGAGGCCGGCGATATTATCTGCTTCAACGGTATCGATAAACTGAATATTTCCGATACGCTGTGTGATCCGGAACATGTAGCGGCCATGCCGCCGTTGTCTGTAGATCAACCTACCCTGAGCATGACCTTTCAGGTGAATAATGGTCCTCTGGCAGGCCAGGATGGCAAATTTGTGACTTCGCGTAATATTGCCGATCGTCTGGAGCAGGAACTGATCCATAATGTGGCGTTGAAAGTCGAACCGGGTGAGACGGGTGATAAATTCCGTGTCTCAGGACGAGGCGAACTGCATCTGTCCGTATTAATCGAAACTATGCGCCGTGAAGGTTTTGAGCTGTGTGTGGGGCGCCCTGAGGTCGTCATCAGGGAAATTGACGGTAAAAAATGTGAGCCCTATGAGCAGCTAACCGTGGATGTGCCCGAGGCTTCACAGGGCGCTGTAATGGAGAAATTAGGCGTACGCAAAGGTGAGCTTAAAAATATGGTGCCTGATGGTAAGGGCCGTGTGCGCCTCGATTACATTATTCCAACCCGTGGCCTGATCGGTTTCCGCACCGAATTTTTAACTGCAACTACGGGCAATGGTCTGATGTATAACGTGTTTGATAGTTACGGTCCCAGAATTGATGCTGTTATTGGACAGCGTAGTAAGGGTGTACTGATTTCCAACGGTGCAGGTAAGGCCTTATCCTATTCAATTTATAACCTGCAGGAACGCGGCAAAATGTTCCTGTCCCACGGTGATGAAGTGTACGAAGGCATGCTGGTGGGTATTCACGCCCGTGATAATGATCTGGTGGTTAACCCACTCAAGGGCAAGCAGCTAACGAATGTACGTGCTTCGGGTACCGATGAGGCTTTAACGCTGACAACACCGATTAAGATGACTCTGGAACAGGCACTGGAATTCATCGATGATGATGAGCTGGTTGAAGTTACACCTAACTTCATCCGCATGCGTAAGAAGTTACTCACAGAAAACGAGCGTAAACGGGCTTCCCGGCCTGGTAAATAAAAGGTTTGATAAAATGACTAATGACTGTTGATTGCATAAACGCTGCAATCAACTAGTCTCTAGTTATATCTGAGTCCTAACTTCATTCTCTATGGAATTAGGGCTTAAATACAGACCGAGTCCAGACTGACTCCTTTGTTCAGGAGTAGCAGTGTCAATAGAGAGCAGCCAGGTTCTGATCGTTGATGATTCCAGAATCATTCGCCGTGCAGCAGTAAAAATTCTTGATAAGGATTACCATGTCGTCGAGGCCGAGGATGGTGACGATGCCTGGGCACAGCTGAACAGCAACCCGGCTATTAAAATAGTCTTTTCAGATCTGAATATGCCCAATATGGATGGTTATGAATTACTGGAGACCATCCGTAAATCAGACGATCCTGCCATAGCTAATTTACCGGTTATCATCGTTACCGGAGTTGATGAGTCTGAAGGCGCCCGCGAAGAAGTTATGCGGATGGGCGCTACTGATTTTATCAGTAAACCTTTCGACTCAATAACCCTGAAATCCCGTGCTGCTGCGCACATAAATTATCGCAATGAAGTCCAGTCACTGGAAAAAAATGCCGCCACAGACAGGCTCACAGGGCTGGTTACTGATCTGGTATTCAAGGAGCATGTGGATCAGTCGTTGTCCTATGCCATTCGGCATCATGATGACCTGACACTGGTGCGCTGTGATATCGATCATTATGCCGATTTCTTCGTGAAATACGGCAAACAGGTGGCTGAACAGATTCTGAAAAAAATATGCGAACTTTTTAAAGCAGGTTTGCGCAAGGAAGATACGGCTGGCCGTATGGGGCTGTCGCAAATAGGTCTGTTGTTACCCAGCACAAATGCCGATGGCGCTGTTCAGGTCATAAGGCGTGTAAATGAACGTCTGGGAAACATGAAAATTAAACTGGGTGATCGAGAGCTCCAGATCAGTATCAGTGCCGGCGTGGCGTCGCCCGATGTCTTGCAGGGACTGGGTGTAGACGGCTTGATAGATCAGGCTGAGTCTGCAGTTAAAAAAGCCAGCCAGGGCGGAGGTGGACAGTTTGTAGTGTTTCAGGATGCGAGCAGCAAACATCTTGACTCGCTGCCCCAGGTGGAGGTTGATATAAAGGAATTGCTGGACAGGCTGAGACTGGGGCAGCCGGTGAGTCATGAGCAGCTGGCCTCCGCTTTACGACTGGTTTTTCCATTAATCACTGCAGCGGATCAGAAATTAAGGCTGGGCTTGTCAAAGGTTGTTGCACAGATGCAAAAGAAATTAAAGTTGTAAGTCGTAAGTCGTAAGTCGTAAGTCGTAAGTCGTAAGTCGTAAGTCG
>CBDULX010000127.1:0-8969 GCA_965368175.1 uncultured Gammaproteobacteria bacterium
CCAGGCCCGTATAGCCCCAAACACATCCGCATCGGGTGCCAGTTTAGCACCCGTGTAGTTTTCTGCAGCCTGCCGAACCGCCGGTATTTTGTAGCGCAGGAAAGGATTGGTTTTCAGCTCCAGTTCAAGACTGGCAGGTACGGTGGGTATGCCCTTTTCCTGTTTGGCCATGTCCGCCTCATCGCGCTGTAACAGATCTGGATTGTCTGGCTCTACCCATCTGGCGAAGCCAATGTTGTCCAGGGTATATTCGTGAGCGCAGTAGAGCAGGGTTTCTGGTGGCAGGCTTGCGATTTTGCTTAACGAAGCTTCAAACAGTTGTTTATTGCCGCCCATGATGCGCCCGCAGCCACAGCCAAACAGGGTATCACCGCAGAACAGTAATCCTTCCCCGTAATAGGCAATATGATCCAGGGTATGTCCCGGCACTGTGAGCACCTGGAAAGATAGTTCCAGTGGCTCAATCTTGATCCGATCACCGTCGATTAATGGTCGGGTAATCAGATCAGGTATCGGGCGCTCGGGTCCAAATCGTGTATTAGACACCACCGATTGTTTCGGGCCATAAACCTCCAGCCCGGGATAGCGTTCAACTAATTTGGCCACGGCGCCCACATGGTCGATATGCTGATGCGTGATCAACACCGCCACCAGATCAATGGATTCAGATTCCAGCAAGGGCATCAGCCTGGAGCCATCCCCGGGATCGACCACCACGGCCTGATGGGAACCCTCCGGCTGCAACATCCAGATATAATTATCGGAAAATCCGGGAATCGGCCTGATTTTTACCATGGTGTGCACCTTCTATAGGTTGATACCTAAGGATTTTGCCGCAGAGACACAGAGTACACAGAGGATCTATGACCTTGGTGTACGCACGTTTTTATTAGTGATCCTACAACAAAAATTATTCTCCCTGCGTCCTCTGCGCCTCTGCGGCAAAGATTTAACTAGCCAAAATACCTCCCTGTAGGCAAAGCTTCCGCTCCCGGCTCACGCTCCTTACCTACCTCCCTGTAGGCAAAGCTTCCGCTCCCGGCTCACGCTCCTTACCTACCTCCCTGTAGGCACAGCATATCAAAAATGATAGGGTATGCCGTCCTGAAAACACTGACTGGTAGATTTCACATGAAGGTTATTTCATTCAACACCAATAGCATCCGTACCCGCCAGCACCAGCTGGAAGCCCTGATTGAAAAGCATCAGCCAGATGTCATCGGCATACAGGAAACCAAGGTGCAGGATGAAGATTTTCCCCTCGATATGATTCAGTCGCTCGGTTTTGATGCAGCCTTCCATGGCCAGAAGACTCACTATGGTGTTGCACTGCTCTACAAACAGCAACCGCTAAGCCTGCGAAAAGGCTTCCCCGGTGATGATGATAACGCCCAGAAGCGCTTTATTTCAGCGACTTTCGAATACAACGGCCAGAACCTGACCGTGATGAATGGCTATTTCCCGCAGGGTGAAAGTCGCGACCATCCTCTGAAATTCCCAGCCAAACAAAAATTCTATGCCGATTTAACTAATCTGGTCGAGTCTGAACATAAAGCCAGTAACAATCTTATTGTTATGGGTGACATGAATATCGCCCCGCTGGATAAAGATATAGGTATTGGCGATGACAATGCCAGACGCTGGTTAAAAACCGGTAAGTGCAGCTTCCTGCCGGAAGAGCGGGAATGGCTGCAGAAACTCTACGACTGGGGCCTGTACGATACCTATCGAGAACTCAATCCGGATATTAATGACCGCTTCAGCTGGTTTGATTACCGCAGCAAGGGTTTTGATCGCGAGCCCAAACGCGGACTGCGAATCGACCTGATTCTGGCTACTGAAACCTTAGCCAGGCAATGCCGTGATTCGGGTATCGATTACGACATCAGGAGTATGGATAAACCATCCGATCATTGCCCTGTCTGGGCTGATTTTGAGCTCCAGGGAGCCTCTGATCAAGTATCTGATGCTTGATCAGAGGCTCCCTGGTCATTCGTTCGGGTGATCAGACTGGCTCTGAGTAATGCTATGATGAAGTAGTCAATCTCAACGAATAGCCCGAACTGGTGCTGGCTGGTATATAATTAACATTTGAACTAAAGGGAATTAACAGTAGTCTTTTTTAAACCAGACTAATGTTATGTTAATTTCTAAGTAGTTGATTTTTGGTGGTTTTTAACTTGGGTGAATTTTTCTCAATAACTCGCTGCAGAATCATTTCAGGCTCACTTGTAACCGCAATTCTTCTGATCCTGTTCATATTCAAAGGCATCCCCCTTATCTTCAAGCCCAGTCTGCTTAAACAGATTCAGGATGCGGGTGAGCTGGTAGTTATTACCCGAAATAGCCCAACCACATTCTATGAAGGTCCTCAGGGTCCCACCGGGTTTGAATACGAACTGGCGCGACGATTTGCTAATTTCATCGGTGTTGAACTGAAAATTGTTATCCCTGAAAACCTAAATGACATATTCACCATGCTGGATAAAGGACAGGGGCATCTTGCTGCAGCCGGTCTCACCATCACAGATTCTCGTAAAGAACGTGTCCGGTTTAGTCCCAGTTATATGGAAATTACCCAACAGCTGATCTACCATAACCAGACGAAAAAACCTGAATCCTTAGAAAACCTGTATAAGAGCCAGCTGGAAGTTATCGCCGGCTCCAGTCATGTGGAAAACTTACAGAACCTTAAAAAAGATCACCCCAATCTAAACTGGGTTGAACACAATGACCTGGAGAGCGAACAGCTCTTACAGCTGGTTCAGGATCAGATGATCGATTTTACTGTGGCAGACTCCAATGAATTGTCTATGAACCAGCGATTCTTAATGGAGTTAAGAGTCGCCTTTGATATTTCAGAGCCGCAGAAACTGGCCTGGGCCTTCCCCATATCCGAGGATAAAAGCCTGTATGACAAAGCCATGGTATTCTTCTGGAAAATCCTTAATAACGGTGAAATCACACATCTCATCGAGAAACACTATGGACATGTCGAGAAATTTGATTATGTCGGCAACCGAATTTACATACGACATATTTCAACTCGATTAAATAAGTACCTGGATTTCTACAATAAAGCCGCTGATAAACATGAACTGGACTGGCGTCTGCTGGCTGCAATGGGTTATCAGGAATCACACTGGAATCCAAAAGCAGTGTCACCCACTGGTGTTAGAGGCATTATGATGCTAACCCGTGAAACGGCAGGTTATCTGGGCGTTAAAAACAGACTCGACCCCAGAAGCAGTATATTTGGTGGCGCCAAGTACCTGGCCCAGATTAGAAAACGATTCCCAGAAGAAATCACAGAACCAGATCGTACCTGGTTTGCATTAGCGGCCTATAATGTTGGCTACTATCATGTGGAAGACGCAAGAATTATTGCGCGACAGCTGGATAAAAACCCCAATAAATGGGTAGATCTAAAAGACATCTTACCATTACTGTCTCAACGCAAATGGTATAAACAAACAAAGTTTGGCTATGCTCGTGGCTGGGAGCCGGTAAAATATGTAGAAAATATCAGGCGTTATTTTGATTTACTTAACTGGCACCTAAACAAGAGTGTGGTAGACCCTGAACCCGAGCCTGATGCATTTTCAATCCTGCCGCCAGTATTATGAGCGGCGCCAGTCATACACCAGTTTAACCTTATTACCCTTACCGTAATATTGCACATCACTACAGAGCTTTTTTAACAGGGTAATACCGCGCCCGGAATATTTTTTTACTTTTTCAGAATCAACATCGCATTGCCTGTAATCAAAGCCATCACCAGTATCCGATACTTCTATTATCAGGCGACCATAATCAACACTGTGTACCTCATGCATTATAAATATATTAATTGTTCCAGCTGACATTTCTTCCAGCCGTTGATTTCGCTCTTTATAATACCCCAGATAACCAGCGTCCGAATCTTTCAGAGACGAGTCAAGTTTCAACAGACCATGATCCAGTGCATTATTATATGCCTCACTGAGTATTGTATACAGGGTTGAACGACCATTGGGTATTGAATGTAAATTATTGATGTATTGCATGATATGTGGCAAGACGTCGATTTTTTTGAGGCTGATAATATCAAGCTCATAATGAATAGACCATTTACCTGATTCAGTATACTCAACTATATCAGGCTGTTTATTACTGGTGATTTTTTCAAGATGCACCAGCTCGAGTAATGTTATGTCATCGCCCTGTTCTTTACCTGTTGAGAATTCTTTACAGGAATTTAAAATTTCATCAAACAGATCGCCATCAACCGGACTGTTTGCTATACATTCAGTTAATCGACGTTTCCCGAATAACTCACCTGCTAGGTTTTCTGCTTCAATAATGCCATCAGATGCCATGAGCAATTTATCGCCATAATGAAAACCCTCCATTTGTATCTCAAACTGACCCGACTCCATATTTTCAATTCCTAGAGGGATATTTTTCGATGCAAACTCATGAACTATTTTGTTTCCACGAATTATGTAAATATTTGGCAGCCCTGCATTAACAACAGAGATAACATTATTTAAACGGTCAACACTCACATAAGCAGCGGCCATAAATATTTGTGTAGGCAATAATTTTTGCAATTTATTATTTATTTCAATTAATGTTTCCTGATAAGAGTACCCTTTTTCAAGCATTGTGTGAAAAACATCAGCTACTGGAATAGAGCCAATAGCTGCTGACAATCCATGGCCAGTAAAATCCCCCATCAAGATCTCATAGCCCCTGGTTTTATTGGAGTCCAGCAAAATAATATCACCATTAAACATTGAAATTGGTGACATAGAATATCTAAGCCCTGTTTGTGAGGCATCGAAGCTATTAATAGAGTGATTCTGAAATAACTTCTGGGCAATCTCCATTTCCTGCTTTAAACGTACATTATGGCGTTCTATTTCAATATTCTGCTCTGTAACCTTTTTATACAAAGTGCTTATACGTAACATTGAATTTATTTTTGCTTCAAGCACTACATGGCTATATGGCTTAGATAAAAAATCATCACCACCTGCCTCAATGGCCCTGGCCAATGCATTATCGTCAGTTAATGCTGTTAGAAATATTATTGGAATAAACTTACTGGAGAGGTTTTTTATTTCTTTTGCTGCCTGATAACCATCGAGCACAGGCATCATTACATCCATGAGCACAACATCCACATCATATAGCATCAACTTTTCTATAGCCTGCCGCCCATCTTCGGCTTCAATGCTATTAAATCCAAATCCAGACAACAATGATCTAAGCACCAGTCGATTAGTTCTATCGTCATCTACAATCAATATGTTAGCTGGGGCTCCCATCAATTATTCTATTTTAAATAATTTATCAAAGCTTGCTATATGTAATACATCAAGGATCGCCTGACCTGGGTTTTTAATAATCACGGTAGAGCCCATTTCTTCTGCATGCTCTTTTAGCAACAAAAGCATTCCCAGAGCTGAACTATCAAGATACTCAGTATTAGTCAAATCTACTATAAATACCCCATTTTTTAGTTCCTCATCTTTGTAAGCAAACCTGAAAAGGGTATGCAAACTAAAATCGAAACGTCCTTCTACAGACATCACTATGGTTTTATTATCTTGCAAGCGTTCGATATTGACAGACATTATATTATCCAGTTAATCCAGGTATTTGTCCTATATTATTATCTTTCTCATTTTTTTCATAGGTCCCTTAATTCCTTTGTAATTCACCAGGACAACTTAAGTAATGACTTTGCTGACTTTTTACATTATTGCTCAATGTTAAATCGCCACAACCTTCTTATATCACTTTCTATTACTATCACTTAATTAATGCATTAATAGCTTATAGAAATTAAGTTATTGATAAATTACTGATATAACCACACTACTTTAACAGTAATCGAACAATTTATGGGCTAACAACAGTTATTTACAGCGATATATTGAAATTTACAGTTTATTCACTAAACTTGTTACCACTGGGTATAAATAAATCCTTGGATATAATAACTGTGTCTTCAAAAGATAAGCCAGGGCAAACCACTAAGAGTAAGTATTCACCTCCTCTAGTTATCGTTGCAGACGATGACCCTTCAGTGCGTTTAATGCTGCATCATATCCTCGAAAAAGAACATTTTAGAGTCATTGAAGCTGAAAACGGTCAGGAAGCGATTAATCTCTGCATTAAACACACACCCAGTATCGTGCTACTGGATGCCGTAATGCCTGAACTAAATGGTTTCGTTGGCTGCAAACTGATTAAAGAACATTTCCCGGAGATGCCGGTTATTATGATTACATCACTGGATGATGATTTTTCAGTGGAACAGGCGTTTCAGGCAGGGGCTGATGACTATATAACCAAGCCCATCAACTGGTCAGTATTAAAACATCGAATCAGCCATACCCTGGCGGCAAAAAATATACAGAACACTAATCGGCCTGAAGCAGAACTTGAAAAAAGCATCCTCAATCACAACTACAATTTACTCTTCAAACCCAGAATTGAACTTGAAAATGAAGAGATTGTTTCTGTGGAAAGCTACTTTTACAAAAATAATAATCAGGAATTTCCGTTATTTGAACAGTTAAACAGCCGTTCTGAAGTTTCCATTGACGCCATAGAGATTCTGGTTTCCTATGCCTTCAACAAATTCAATGTACTCAAGCAAACACACCCCGATATAGAAGTACTATCTCTGCCCTTATTCCCATTCACGGGTCCAGCTGAAATGTATGCCGAACTATTAACAAAGCTGGCCACTGAATCCAGTATAGAATTGAAAAATATCGAATTAACAACCGAACAATGCGGACTGTTAGATTTAAAAGTAGTCAATTTACTGAAAGTAATATCCAGTTTAGCTGTTAAATTATCGATTAATAAATTCACATTTTCACTGCATACACTGCAATACCTGAAGAGTTTCCGTTGTGATTCTATACAGTTATACCTGCCTCTAATCAGTAGTGCTTTTAGTGACCAGCCAGACCTTTCATTACTCAGGAAGATGCTCGAACCCTATAAAGATTTTAATTTAAAATTAATCGCAGAACATCTGGAGACGCTAGAACAGCTCAATCTGGTCAAGGAGCTGGGCTGCACCGAAGCTGCAGGATCCTTTGTTGATGACAAACTCTGATTAATCTGTGAACCCGGTACATAAACACCTTGATCAGGCGTAAATGCTCAAGCCATCGTTGATCGAAATCCGGCCAATTTGTGCCCCATCATCCAGACCCGATTCTTCCGTATTCAACTCTGTACGATTCGCCAGCGTTCCTGTTCCGTCAGTTGCTTCGTCAGCAGATTGCTGATCCTGATCGGAATGCTGTGAAACATCGACATCGCCCAGACTAATACCCAGCTGTTCCAGCATTTCCCGTAACCTGGGTATGGCGGCATCCAGGGCTTCACGTACCGGGGCATGACTGGATATAAAACTCAGTCTGGCCACATCATCCTCGATTGATAATTTAACTTCCAGTGGCCCAAGGTGGGCCGGGTTCAGTTTGATTTCCGCAGATTGAATATTACCCTGTACCATCCATGCCACCTGATTAGTCAGGCCCTGCGACCATGCCGGATTTTGTACTACGCTGGAAATGGCTGGAGCTGCGGGATTAATCCCCACACTCAACAGTGAGTCCACCGGCAATCCCGACAGGGGTAAATTCAGATTCGAACTGGCTGTGGTTTGTGCCACCTGTTGTAACTGACTGGCCGCCGCAGCCACTGAACTGCTAATTGAAATACCAGTTCTGGATTGAGTATTCTGTGGATTATTTTCCTGTTTGCCACTCACCTCACTCACGGCCTTAGAAAGCGCCATCTCCCTGAAACTGGCATCCCCGTCGGCGAGATCAACATCAGGCATCTGACTGTTTGCAGGTATAGCTGTCTGACTGGCTTTGACCGGCTCTACCACTGCCTGAACGACCGGAGAATTAACAGCAGGTGTACTGACCACTGGCGTACCAGCAGGATTCTGTGAAGCCGCCACTGGTTCAATTAAGGGCAATTGACTGTCAATGGGCGGCAAGTTATTGCCTTCCAGTGGCACGACCGGATCCGCTAGACTGGCGATTTCCGTCACTTCATCGGTGCTGTCTGAAGTGTGGATTAGTACCTGAGGATCCTTTACCCTGGCCTCCAGCTCAATGGTATCGACTGTCAACAGATGATCGTTGTTATCGATGAGCACTTCGCTGGCCACTTCCCCCTGTTCAGCCAGTATCATCTCATCCCCCTGAATAAACTCTTCAAGTATTTGATTATCTTGTATATTTTCTGAATTTGAGGCAACAACTGCCTGATCTAACTGATTTGATAACTGCTGCTTAAAATTATTGTCTCCCTGGCTGGACTGTTCAGAAACCTGTTGCGGAGATCTTATTGTATGATTTGCAACGGTTTGTACACGTGGCAGTGGATTGGCTTCCATAATTATGGCACCTGTATTGACTACTGAGTTCGAAGTGTTTGTGTTACAGGGTAAATTGCAATTAACAGGCCAATTATGATTCACCGTAATGACGTTGACTGACAATACGCTGAGCATGCTCATCCATCTCTTTCTGTTCGGCACGCTCCTCCTGTTTGAATTCCTCCAGCTGGTATTTTTCAACTACCATATTCAAGGCCTGGCTGCGCGAACGACAGGCTAACCAGAGCAGTTTTTTCTTCTCACATCTAATTTTACAGGTTTCAATTTCAAGATAAGCCTGCTCAATGGTGAGGTTGAGTTTGTGGAGAAAACTGTAGAAATCACGGATCCGCTGTATACCTATACCTGTGGCCTGGGATGACTGTAGATTATCTTCGTATTCTTTTTGATAGCCCAGCAATTGCTCCAGCTGTTGTTCTGCAGCGGCCAGTTTATCCTTGGCGACCACGAACACTCGAACAGCATCCTGTTCCTTTTGCTCGGCATGATCGGCCACGGGTTTCATACGCCTGGATCGCATAGGGATATTTCTCTGTTAGTC
>CBDULX010000128.1:0-8893 GCA_965368175.1 uncultured Gammaproteobacteria bacterium
ATATCCGCACTCAAAATAGTCTCACTCACATCATCTGCCTGGGCCAGCATTTCTCCCTGCGGGCCACAGATAAAACTATTGCCCCAGAACTGACTACCCGCGGTATGGCCGCTAGGGTCTTTTTCAAAACCCGTTCGATTACAGGCCGCTACAAAAACACCATTGGCTATGGCATGACCTCGTTGTACGGTAATCCAGGCATCCAGCTGGCGTTGCTGTTCTTCTGAAGTGTCGTCCGGATCCCAGCCTATAGCGGTCGGGTAGAGCAGGATGTCAGCCCCTTTGAGTGCCATGATACGAGCCGCTTCTGGAAACCACTGGTCCCAGCAGATTAAAACGCCCAGTTTTCCGAGGGAGGTATTGATGGGCTCAAAACCCAGGTCACCGGGTGTGAAATAGTATTTTTCATAATAACCGGGGTCGTCGGGTATGTGCATTTTCCGGTAAATGCCGGCCATAGTTTTCGAGCGATCAAACACCACCGAGGTATTGTGGTACAAACCGCGGGCCCGTTTTTCAAACAATGAGCTTACTATCACCAGCTGGTATTGCTCGGCCAGGCGTCCGAATAATTCGGTGCTGGGGCCGGGTATGGTTTCGGCCAGGTCGAAATGACTGGCGTTTTCGTTCTGGCAGAAATAGACGCTGTTATGAAGTTCCTGTAACAGTACCAGTTCGGCTCCGTCGGCGGCGGCTGCTATTATTTTTTGCTCAATTAGCGGACGGTTTTTCTCGGGGCTATCGGAGCAGCTGTGTTGAATCAGGGCAAGCTTAGGCATGGCGAAGTACGTGCTCGGGTAATTGCATAGTCAGACAATGAAGGCTGCCATATTGTTGAATGATGGGCAAACAATTAATACCGGTAACTTCTCGATCATGAAAGACCTGTTGCAGGTTTTTCATGGCGACTTCATCCATCGGGTCGTCGTATACAGGTACCAGAACTGCATTATTAATGATCAGAAAGTTCGCGTATGTTGCGGGTAAGCGTTTGCCTTCTACATCATAGATGGCCGAGGGCAGGGGTAAGGGCACCAGTTTATAAGGTTGGCCCTGGACATTGCGAAACAGTTGTAACTCATTTTCCATGGCTTTTAAGGCGGCGTAATGTTCCCTGTCGGATTCATCGCAGTTGCAGTAGGCGATGGTGTCGCTGGAACAGAAGCGGGCCAGGGTATCGATATGACTGTCGGTATCGTCACCGGCAAGATGCCCCTGACTTAGCCATAAAATTTGCTCGACTCCCAGTAATTTTTTTAGCTGTTCGGTGATGGTCGATTTTGTAAACTGGGGGTTGCGGGTATCGGTGAGTAAACACTGTTCTGTGGTCATCAGTGAACCATTGCCATCTGCTTCGATGCTGCCACCTTCAAGAATGATCTCTACAGTGTCTAAAGGGCAATTAAAAACCTGGTTTCTGTACAGTTGTTTGCTGATGGCGTTGTCTTTTTCGGATGCAAATTTTTTCCCCCAGCCATTAAAACCAAAATCCAGCAACCGGGGTTTGCCGTTTTCTAACACAGTGATAGGGCCATGGTCTCTGGCCCAGCTGTCATTGGAATCGGCCTGGGCAAATACACAACGTGTTAGCAGGTCTGGTTTCTGAATGGTTTGTTCAATATGTTGCAGGTGTTGATGGTCCCGGTACACAATCAGCAGCTGTTCATGTTTGCTTATTTCTTTTACCATGGCCAGATAAACCGATTCCACGGCTTCAATATTTTTTTGCCAGTCAGTTTTATCATGGGGCCAGGTCAGCATTACGGCAGACTGTCTGGCCCATTCCGGGAGTATTTGTCGATGAGTATTCATAGGGCATGAATTATAGCAAACAGTTACTGGAAGGTAGATTAATAAAACGATACAAACGTTTTCTGGCGGATATCGAACTTGAAAGCGGTGAAGTTATTACTGCCCATTGTGCTAACACCGGAGCTATGACCGGATGTCAGCCGGAAAATGCGCGAGTATGGTTGAGTGTTTCCGATAATTCCAAACGTAAATATCCTCATAGCTGGGAACTGGTGGAGCTGGAGAATAAGGCACTGGCCTGTATTAATACGTCCATTACCAATAGAGTGGTGGCCGAAGCAATTGATCAAAATTTGATCGATGAACTCAGTAGTTATGATGAACTGCGCCGGGAGGTGGTGTATGGCAATGAAAAAAGTCGTATCGATATGTTACTCAGTTCACAGGATTCCCGATGCTATGTTGAAGTTAAGCATTTAACCCTTAAGCTGGGCGACGAGCTGGGTGGTTTCCCCGATGCGGTAAGCCTGCGAGGACAGAAGCATCTTCGGGAATTGATGGAGCAGGTAAGTAAGGGTGATCGTGCGGTACTGTTGTTTGCTGTGATGCGCAATGATGTGGAACGAGTTGAACCCGCCAGGGTCATAGATCCGGAGTATGCAAAATTATTAGCAACAGCAGCGGAGCAGGGTGTGGAAATTATGGCTTATAAAACGCATATCAGCCCACAGGGAATCCAGCTTCTAAATCGAGTTCCGGTTCATTTATAAAAATGAAGTAATCCACCATTAATTATGTTTTAATCCCACCCCATGTTCAGACCTAAAGAGCTTTATATCGGCCTACGATATACCAGGGCCAAACGACGCAATGGATTTGTATCCTTTATTGCAATGATATCCATGATCGGTATAGCCCTCGGTGTAGCAGCACTGATTGTGGTGCTATCGGTGATGAATGGATTTGGAAAAGAGTTGAAAGAACGGACTTTGGGCATGACCTCCCATGCCACCATTTCTGGCCATGATGGCAAACTGGAAAACTGGCGCAAGATACGGGATAAAATCCAGGGCCAGCCCAATCTCATGGATTCTGCTCCATATACTCAGGCGGAAGCCATGATGAGCAATGGTCGCCGGGTGAGTGGCGCTATTATTCGTGGCATTTTACCCAGTGAAGAATCAAAGGTGTCCGACGTCGATGAAAAAATGGTTTCCGGGAAACTGAAAGATTTAAAACCCGGAGAGTTCGGCATCATCCTGGGCCGGGAACTGGCCAATGCTCTCGGTGTGTATGAGGGTGAAAAAATCACAGTCATTACACCTCAGGCCAGCATCACTCCGGTAGGTGTATTGCCCAGGTTGAGACGGTTTACTGTCGTGGGTGTGTTTGAGGCCGGCATGCATCAGTTTGATCGGTCTATGGCTTTAATGCATATGAGCGATGCCCAGAAACTGTTCAATATGGATGGTAAGGTCCATGGACTAAGGCTGAAACTGGCCGATATGTTCAATGCCCGCCAGGTCAGCTATGAAATAGAAAATACCCTGGGTGAAGATTACTGGGTTCGGGACTGGACCAATATGCACAGCAATCTGTTCAAGGCGCTCAAAACCGAAAAAGTGGTGATGTTTATTATTCTGCTGCTGATTGTAGCCGTGGCGGCCTTCAATATTATTTCCACACTGGTGATGACGGTTAAAGAGAAACAGGCAGACATTGCTATTTTACGAACCCTGGGTATGACTCCGGGCAGCCTGATGATGGTCTTCATTATTCAGGGCGTGTTCATTGGTTTGATTGGCACTGTGCTGGGTGTTGCTTTTGGTGTGCCCGTTGCACTTAATGTTAATGATATCGTCTCCGGCATCGAGCAGTTGTTTAACACCAAATTCCTGCCTGCCGATGTTTATTACATTACTAACATCACTTCCGATCTTCGGGTGTCGGAAGTACTGGTTTATTCGGTATCTGCATTTTTACTGTCTGTTCTGGCGACAATATACCCTGCCTGGCGGGCATCCAAGATTCAGCCGGTAGATGCACTGAGATATGAGTAAAACAACAATGGCTGAAACACTTCCACATAATGATCTTACACTGCCTGTTAATAACGGCGAACCCATCGTTCTGGAAGGGGTTAATCTCAGTAAATCCTATGATGAAGGGGGTGGCCGCACCCTGGAAGTGCTGAAAAACATTAATTTAACCATACATGCCGGTGATAAAGTCGCCATTGTCGGTGCGTCTGGTTCTGGTAAAAGTACCTTGCTGCATTTGCTGGGTGGCCTGGACAAACCCACACAGGGTGAGGTTTATATTAATAGCCATGAAGTTGAGCGGCTGTCCGAGGCCGAGCTGTGCCGACTGCGTAACCGTAACCTGGGATTCATCTACCAGTTCCATCATTTGTTGCCTGAATTTACGGCACAGGAAAACGTGGCCATGCCAGCGCTTATTCGGGGCGTACGACCAGCTCAGGCCCTGAACAAGGCCAAAATATTACTGGAGAAAGTCGGCATGATTCGTCGACTGGATCATAAACCCTCGGAGTTGTCCGGTGGTGAACGCCAACGAGCAGCCATTGCGCGAGCCCTGATCAATGAGCCCCGATGCATTTGTGCCGACGAACCCACGGGTAATCTGGATAAGGACACCGCAGAACAGGTTATTCAGGTGATGATGCGGCTCAATGAGGAGTTCAATAGCAGTCTGATCGTAGTGACCCATGACATGGGTCTGGCCGAAAAAATGGATATGGTATACACCATTGAAAATGGCAGTCTGAAGCCCAAATAATACATCAGAGGCTTCTTAATGTATGAAAAACACGATTAAGCGTCCTGAGTTAAACGACCGAGCAAAACAGCTGCTGAAAACGCTGATTAATTGTTATATCCGGGAAGGACAGCCCGTCGGTTCCCGTACCCTGGCAGATGAAGCCGGTCTTAAAATCAGTACCGCCACAATACGCAATGTTATGGCCAGCCTGGATAGTCTCGGCCTGGTGAGTGCGCCTCATACTTCTGCTGGACGCATTCCTACCGAACAGGGTTTTCGACTGTTTGTCGATTCCATGCTGGAAATCAATCCCCTGGACAGGACACTCCAGGAGCAGCTCAGAAAACAGCTGGATCCAGATCAGAATCAGGAATCATTGATTGATTCGGCGTCTAACCTGCTGTCAGAAATGACCCATATGGCCGGTATCATCACTATCCCCAAAGGGGGGATTCTGGCACTCAGGCAAATAGAGTTCCTGCCCCTGCCAGATCGTCGCATTCTGGCTATTCTGGTGGTGAACACCAGGGAGGTTCAGAATCGTGTTATTCATGTCGATCGGGACTATTCCCAGGATGAATTGACGCGTATTGCTAATTACCTGAATCAGAACTTCGTCGGTCAGGATATATTCAATGTCCGAAATCAGCTTATCAATGAGCTTAACAGTGCAAGAATTCAGGTGGATGGTTTGATGCAGGCTGCGGTGGAACTCGCCAATCAGGCGTTAAAACCCATCGATGTACCTCAGGCAGACTATCGGCTTCAGGGGCAGACCAATCTTATCCGGTTTAATAGTCTCGACAATTCTCAAAAGTTACAACAGTTATTTGATATGTTCGAAAGTCGACGGGAAATGCTCAGTCTGCTGGACCGTTGCATTCAGGCAGAGGACATTCAGGTGTTTATCGGCCGCGAAGCCGGTTTTGAAGGCCTGGGTGATTGCAGCGTTATTACCGCTCCCTATGCCGTCAATGGTGAGGTGCTGGGCGTTCTGGGCGTCATAGGTCCCACCCGTATGGAATATAATAAGGTCATCTCAATTGTTGATATAACCGCACAATTATTAAGTTCGGCCTTGAATCCTAAAAACTAGTCCCCATATCCCACTAAAATTAAATCTTCATCGGGAGTGTATGCATCATGTCGGACGAGGAAATCCTCGAGCAAAACGAAAATCAGGCCGCAACAGCTGCTGATCAGGCGGAAGAGGTTCAGCCTGACGAAGTTGAAGAGCTATCTATTGAAAGCCTGCAGAAGAAACTTGAGCAGGCCGAACAGAAAGCTGCTGATAACTGGGACCAGTTGCTGCGTACCCGTGCCGAAATGGATAACTTGCGTCGTCGTAACCAGAAAGATCTGGGGAATGCCCACAAGTTTGCCCTGGAAAAATTTGTGACTGAACTGTTGCCGGTGCTGGACAGCCTGGAACTGGGTCTGGGTGCGGCCACTCAGGATAATGTATCGATTGAAAGCTTACAGGAAGGCACTCAGCTGACCATCAACATGCTAAAGCAGGTGTTCGAGAAATTTAATGTACAGGAAGTGTACCCGGAGGGTGAGAAGTTTAATCCAGATCACCACCAGGCCATGTCGATGCAGGAAAATGCCGAGGTTGATGCCAATACGGTACTGGCGGTGATGCAGAAAGGTTATTTGCTCAATGATCGACTGGTCAGACCGGCCATGGTGATGGTGTCCAAGGCCCCAGAAACTACACCAGAGCAGACTGACAGTAAAAACCAATAAGATTGTTGAAATAAAATAACATGGCCCCACATAGGGGTATAAGACAAGAATTTAGCTTTTAGAACTGGAGTTTACAACATGGCAAAAATCATAGGTATTGACCTGGGTACTACTAACTCATGTGTCGCTATCATGGATGGTGATAAACCAAGGGTTATCGAGAACAGTGAAGGTGATCGTACCACCCCATCCATCATCGCATTTGGTGAAGGTGAAGAAGTATTAGTGGGAATGGCAGCCAAGCGTCAGGCGGTGACTAACCCGAATAATACTATTTATGCTGTTAAACGTCTGATTGGTCGTCGTTTTGATGAAGAAGTGGTACAGCGCGATATTAAACTGGTGCCTTATAAAATCGTCAAGGCCGACAATGGTGATGCCTGGATCGAAGCCCACGGCAAGAAAATGTCAGCACCTGAAATTTCAGCCCGTATTCTGAAGAAAATGAAAAAAACCGCTGAAGAATTCCTGGGTGAGACGGTTACAGAGGCCGTCATTACGGTACCGGCTTACTTCAACGATTCACAGCGTCAGGCGACTAAAGATGCCGGTAAAATAGCCGGCCTGGATGTCAAACGTATTATTAATGAGCCAACCGCTGCGGCCCTGGCTTATGGCATGGATAAGAAACGTGGCGATGCCAAGATCGTGGTTTACGATCTGGGTGGCGGTACCTTTGACGTTTCGGTCATCGAAATTGCAGAAATCGACGGTGAGCACCAGTTTGAAGTACTGGCTACCAACGGGGATACTTTCCTGGGTGGTGAAGACTTTGATATGCGCCTCATCGATTATCTTTCAGATGAGTTCAAGAAAGACACTGGCATGGATTTGCACAACGATCCTATGGCCCTGCAGCGCCTGAAAGAAGCAGCAGAAAAAGCCAAAATCGAACTGTCTTCCAGCCAGCAGACCGATATCAATCTGCCTTATATTACGGCCGATGCATCAGGTCCCAAACATCTGAACATCAAACTGACTCGTGCCAAACTGGAATCTCTGGTGGATGACCTGATTCAGAGCACCATTGGCCCTTGCCGCACAGCTATGAAAGATGCCGGTCTGGGCGTGGGTGATATCGATGATGTCATCCTGGTGGGTGGTCAGACCCGTATGCCGAAAGTACAGGAAGAAGTGAAAAAATTCTTTGGTAAAGAGCCACGTAAGGATGTGAATCCGGACGAAGCCGTTGCCATTGGTGCCGCGATACAGGGTGGCGTACTGGGTGGCGATGTGAATGACATCCTGCTGCTGGACGTAACACCTCTGTCTCTGGGTATAGAAACCATGGGTGGCGTAATGACCAAGCTGGTCGAGAAAAACACCACTATACCAACCAAGGCGTCACAGGTATTCTCCACCGCCGATGACAATCAGGGCGCAGTAACCGTGCATGTATTGCAGGGTGAGCGTGAAATTGCCTCGGGTAACAAGTCTCTGGGTCGTTTCGATCTGGCGGATATTCCACCGGCACCTCGCGGTACACCACAGATTGAGGTTTCTTTCGACATCGATGCCAACGGTATCCTGAACGTTTCAGCCAAGGATAAAGCCACTGGTAAGCAACAGTCGATTGTGATCAAGGCTTCCAGCGGTCTGTCCGATGAAGAAATCGAAAAAATGGTTAAGGATGCCGAAGCTCATGCCGATGAAGATCATCGAGTGAAAGAACTGGTAGAAGCTCGTAATACAGCGGACAACATGATTCATGCCACTCAGAAATCGCTCAAAGACCTGGCTGATCAGGTTGAAGCTTCTGAAAAAGAAGCTATTGAGAAAGCTATTGAAGAGCTGAAAGAAGCCGTCAAAGGTGAAGACAAGGCCCTGATCGAGCAGAAAACTCAGGCGCTAACTGAAGCGGCGGGCAAAGTGGCTGAAAAGGCTTATGCCAAGTCACAGCAGGCAGAGGGTGGTGCCGAAGGTGCGACTGATCAGGCCCAGTCTGATGCCGGTGATGAAGTCGTCGATGCTGAGTTTGAGGAAGTTAAAGACGACAAATAATGGCCAGATGCAGCGGGCAGTAGAAGAATACTGCCCGAACTGTATAATCGCTTGTTTCAGGAATGCCTGGCCATGTCAGGCATTTCCTGTGTTTGACGTACTATTAACTCAAAATGAAGTTAATAGCACAGTACAGGGAAGAACTGACATAACAAAAGCTGCGTGAGATGAAGGGGAATGACCTGCCTTTGTCGAAAAAATATACAGGATTTATATTTTCTCGCCGTGTTAATAAATTTTCCTCCAACCGAGGTTGTCAGGATTGAAAAGTGACTACTGATACTATGTCGAAACGAGATTATTACGAAGTACTGGGCGTGTCCCGGGATGTTAACGAAGCAGATTTGAAGAAGGCTTATCGCCGCCACGCGATGAAGCATCATCCTGATCGTAATCAGAATAATCCAGAATCTGAAGTTAAATTCAAGGAAGCCAAAGAAGCATACGACGTACTCTCCGATGCGCAGAAACGTGCAGCCTACGACCAATACGGCCATGCCGGTGTCGATCCTTCTGCGGCAGCCGGTGCCGGTGGATTTGGTGGTGGTGCCAATTTCAGTGATATTTTTGGTGATGTATTCGGTGATATTTTTGGCGGCGGTGGTGGCGG
>CBDULX010000129.1:0-8864 GCA_965368175.1 uncultured Gammaproteobacteria bacterium
GGCTGGCGGTGGTGGTGAGAAGTTTAAAGCCTTTATAGTTCACACTTTTTAACACATTATTTTCGAACTCGTGTCTGGTCTGTGCCGCCCAGTCTTCATAACCAATATTTTCGAAGCCCGGTACACCCTGCAGGCTGACTTTTCTGGAAATGAGGGCCATATGTGCCGCATGATCCTTGTTGTTGGCGGTGGTGGTGGCATTTTCCAGCCATTGTTTGGCGATTGCTTCAGACATAGGTGTTTCCAGTTAAGGGCTGATTTGGAGCCTATAATGCCAGTACTCTGGGGTATTGGCTAGCTGTAACAGGTGTAAAAGTATTAGTGCTTAAGCAAATTGATAATTGAACTGCTAAGCTATGTTCTGTTATTAGACTGGATTTGGTTGTATAGTGTACGATCTGTTCTATTCTATTTGTGTGCCTCGATTACAGGAATCTGATTTACCTGGGTTCCTTAGATTCTTATTTCCTGAGATTTTTTCTGTTATGTCTAAACGTGCTTCTGGGTATTTCTTTTTTATATCGCTGCTTATTGCCATTAATGGCTGTGTCATTATTCCTGCACAAGTTCAACTGGTGGATATGGACGTAGATATGGGCCTGTTACAGGTACAGGCTAATTGTATTCATGGTAACAGACCCGGTAATATCAAGGTGGGCGCGCATTCAGATTCAACCCTTGATGCTAATCATATATCGCTGCTCAACTGGAACATTTATAAAGGCCAGCGTGATAACTGGGCAAGTGATTTCAAAAAATTCATCAAGCAGCAGGACATCATTGTATTACAGGAAGCGCTGCTTAAAAAAGAGCTTGATTATGCATTAAACGGGCAACGCCTGAACTGGAGCCTGAATACTGCATTCTATTACGATGATGTTGAAGCAGGTGTGTTAACGGCATCCAAAGTCAGGGCATTGCGCAGCTGTGGTTTACGTGCAGAAGAACCCCTGATAAAAATTCCTAAAACAATGTTAGTTAGTGAGTATCGTTTATCGAACGGTGAGCAGAACCTTCTTGTAGCTAATATACATGCTATTAACTTTACCCTGGGCACCGAGGCCTATGGGCAGCAGATAGCATCGTTAACGAATGCTATTCGGCATCACACGGGGCCACTTATTGTGGCGGGGGATTTTAATACCTGGAGTGATAGTCGAATGGAAATAGTTAATGATATGGCCGAACTTTTATTACTCACAGCGGTCATTTACAAAAGCCATAATCGTCTGACGGTATTTGGTAATCCACTGGACCACGTTTTTTACCGAGGCCTGGAGTTAATTAAAGAAGAGACCCATAGTGTTGACTCATCTGATCATAATCCGATCAGTGTTATCTTTAGAGTTCCATCGTCACTGCTTGCCGAGATTAAGGAACCTCGGATCAAGTTGTGATTGTTTTATACTGGCTAAACTCAACCAGACTTAATCAGAGGTTCCTTAGTTTATGAAATACAGACAAAGTATTATATTTTTAATGTTATGGTTATCGGTTTTTACCATTAATGCAGCGCCTGTTAAGGCTGATACCACATCTGAAATACAGTATCTGTTGTCTTTTATAGATCAGTCCAGCTGTATATTTATACGTAATGGAACAGAGTATGTTGCTCAGGATGCGCGCAAGCATATTGAAAAAAAGTATAATTATCTCAAATCCCGATTAAATTCTGCGGATGATTTTATTGAACAGGCGGCAAGTAAAAGCAGCTTCTCGGGTGAGGCTTATAAAGTGAAATGCGGCGAACAGTATCTTAGTACTGAGCAATGGTTGATAGCGGCTTTAAAAGACTACCGATTGGCTGAATGAGTTATAGAGTTTGATTGAGTTAAAGCAACAGCTGTCATGACTGGCATTCTATCGATAGATAATCCTGTAATGTTCTGCCTTCTAGTAACTCAAACGTTTGATTATTCTGTTTACACTGTGTCATACGGTCGAGTCGAAAATGACGAAACGTATTACGCAGTTCACACCAGCCAACCAGCGTCCAGACTTTCCCCCAGTAAAACAGGCCGAGTGGCTGTACCCTTCGGATAGAAGCCTGTCCATCTTCGCGAGTATAACTAAAGTCAATTTTGTGTTGTTGTTTAATGGCCTGACGCACTACCTGTAGTTGTTCTCCGGCCTGTCCCTCCATTGGGAAGTCCGGTACGATCATGTCCTGTCGTTCCAGTTGTGGTTTTAATTTTTCCGGGATGACGTGTTCTATTTTTTGCAGCGCCTGATGCGCAGCACGGGCCAGTCCTTTATCGGTCCAGGCCCGCACCATACGTGCGCCCAGTAATAATGCTTCGATTTCTTCTTCATTAAACATCAGCGGTGGCAGCTGAAAACCGGTCAGCAGGCGATAACCCCGCCCAGCTTCCCCGGTAATCGGTACACCGGATAGACTTAAGTCCTGAATATCCCGGTAAATAGTGCGTTCGGAAACTTCGAGTTCTACAGCCAGCTCGCGGGCAGTTACAACACGTTCATGATGCAGGTTCTGTATAATCTGAAACAGTCGATCTGCACGCCTCATTCCTGGTACCGCAACCCCAGCGCCTGACATAAATACTGCATGTAGGTGTCTGCTGCCCTGAAACGATCCATGACCTGTTTTTTAAATTGGGTGGTCGACACACTATCGACATCCAGTGCGGATATAGCAATGAAATCCTTGCGCTTGAGATCTTCGATCAGTGGATGGTTCTTGTCATAACCACGGGGTGGACGGATGAGTGATTCGCCACTGAGTTCGAAATATTTTTTAAAGGGTTTAGTTTGAACAACGGACTGCCATTGTTCACTCTTTTCACAAATTCGGTCACGGATCTTGCCCAGTGTAACTGAATCCGGTCGCCAGATTCCAACGCCAACAAAACATTCGTCGGGTTCGATGTGCACATAAAAGCCGGGGGCATGTACATCTTTACCTTGCTCATGGCGGAACTGGATACCGATGTTGGTTTTATAAGGTCGCTTGTCTTTGCCAAAACGTACATCCCGATAAATACGCATTAAAGACCCTCCCACTTTTCTGGGCTGAGCCAGAAAATGGGAGGAAAGTGCTGGCAGTTCAGCAGCCATATCGGTAATAAACTGCAAGGCCGGTGTGCGAACCGTTTCTTCATACACCGACTTGTTCATTTCGAACCAGTCACGATTATTGTTTTTCGCCAGTGTGCGTAAAAACATGATGCTTTGTGGTGTGAAGTATGGGTTCGCCATGGCATCTATCCCTGATTGGTGTAGGTAATCAGGGTGAGCATAGCACCTTGTGGATCACTGATCACCGAGAAACGACCCACATTGGGAATATCCCGCGCGGGCATAAGGATTTTACCTCCCAGTTGTTCTGCTCTGGCAGCCTGTTTATCCACATCATCGACAGTGACATAGCCTCCCCAGGCAGTTGGTGCGCCCTGTGCGTCTGGTGGTATTTCCATGATGCCAGCGATTTCCTGGTCACCCACTTTAGCCATGGTGTAATCCATGTCGGGGGTTTTTTCATCGTGCATATCCCAGTTGAATAATTTGCCATAAAAAGACTTTGCCGCGGCTACATCCGTGGTCATTAATTCGTTCCAGCTAAAGGCGCCATGTTGTTTCATTGCTTGTTGATCCATTTTTATCTCCCGTTGGTGGAATGGAGATAACACCATAGCAGGTCACTACTGACAGCGTTATGTCAGTAGTGACCAGGACGTCTGGATATTTTTAATAAAATACAAAAGTGACGACGTAATTTAAAATGGCTAAAGATATTTTTGTATTTCAATCGCGATAAATAACCCGGTTGTTATGACGGTATCCAGGGACAGGTCGGTTCATAAAAGTTAAGAAAGTTAATGAAAATATTTGGAGCTGGAAAACGTAATGGTTTTAGTTAGTTTTATAAAAATATAAGCAGTGCTTTATATTCTAAAATGACTTTTTCACAAACTCTGTAAAACACTATCCTAAAGCACACATGTTTATGATAGCCTCTGTGCTTTCAGGTATTTCAACTCCACAAACAGGAGGCCAATCATGTTGCATCTCAATGTTAACGGACAAAGCCATGAGCTGACGATGGAACCCGATACTCCCTTGCTCTGGGCCCTGCGTGATGGCCTGAAACTCACAGGTACCAAGTTTGGTTGCGGCATTGCGGTTTGTGGCAGCTGTGTGGTGCTGGTGGATGGCAAACCGGTGCGCAGTTGCGTGACGCCGGTGTCTGCGGTGACCGGTAAAAACATTACCACCATCGAAGGTCTGTCCAGCGATAGTTCGCACCCGGTGCAACAGGCCTGGGTCGCTGAAGAGGTTCCGCAATGTGGTTACTGCCAGTCAGGTCAGATCCTGACCGCAGCGGCCCTGCTTGATCGTAACCCCAGGCCAACGGAAGCGGAGATTGAGGCGGCCATGAGCGATGTATTGTGTCGCTGTGGTACCTATCCGCGAATTCGCACCGCGGTAAATAAGGCCATAGCGTTGGCCGCAGAAAAAGCTAAGGGGGTGTGACATGGAACAAATCAAACTCTCACGCCGAGAATTTCTTATCACCACTGCCGCGGCTGGCGGTGGTCTGATGATTGGTTTTTCACTGACTGCCTGCGATAAAGAGAAAGCGCCGCCGGCACAGGCTCCGGCTACCGAACTTAGACCAGAACCCGTGCCGTTTACGCCTAACGCCTGGCTCACCATCAATAAAGATGACAGCGTCAACATCCGCGTCGGCAGTTCGGAAATGGGGCAGGGCACACTCACCGGCATTGCCATGTTGATAGCCGATGAACTCGACGCCGACTGGTCACGGGTGAGCGCCGAACATGCGCCGGCGGACAAGGCCTACACCAATCCCATTCTCGGTCGTCAGGCCACCGGTGGCAGCACCGCCATACGAGGCTTCTGGGACATTGTGCGTAAAGCGGGCGCCACCGGCCGTGAATTGCTGGTGCAGGCGGCGGCCAGCCAGTGGGGTGTGGAAGCCAGTGAATGTCATGCGGGTAATGGGACGGTCATTCATCAGGCGAGCGGTCGTAGCCTGCGTTATGGCGAGCTGGTGGAAGACGCGGCTAAGCTACCGGTGCCTGACCATGTTTTTGTTAAAGATCCGGATGAGTTTGTGTTGATCGGCAAATCTGTACCCCGACTGGATACCCCGGATAAGGTTAACGGCAAGGCCGTGTTTGGTATGGACGTTCAATTGCCCGGGCTGCTCACTGCAACTGTGGCGCGTTGTCCAGTGATGGAGGGCCGGCTGAAGGGTTTCGATGCCAGTAAAGCACTGGCAATCTCTGGCGTGAAACGGGTGGAAGCCATTAGTGGTGGAGTGGCGGTGATCGCCGATCACTTCTGGGCCGCGAAGCAGGGGCGCGATGCACTGAGCATTGAATGGGATAAGGCCGGGAACGAAACTCTCAGCTCGGCAAATATCGAGGCACAGTTTAAAGCGGCTGTGGACAGTGGACTGATCGAACGAGACGACGGCGACATCAACCAGTCGCTGGCAGCGGCCACCAAAACACTGGAGGCGGTTTATACCGCTCCCTACCAGGCACATGTGTGTATGGAGCCGATGAACGCCACGGCGGACGTACGGGCCGATGGTTGTGATGTGTATGCCCCGACTCAGGGCCAGTCGTCTACCCAGGACACGGCGATGCGCATTACCGGACTGACGCGCGAGCAGGTCCGGGTGCACACCACTTTCCTGGGGGGTGGCTTTGGTCGGCGCTCGGAGCAGGACTTCATTACGGATGCGGTGGAGTGTTCCAAAATGGTCGGTCAGCCGGTGAAAGTGATCTGGACCCGGGAAGACGACATCATGCATGATCAGTACCGGCCGGCCACTTACAACCTGTTGCGTGGCGGTGTGGATGCACAGGGCAAGCTGGTTGCCTGGGAACATCGTATCGCTGGTCCATCGATTCTTGCTCGGCTGTATCCTGCCGCCGTGAAGGATGGGCACGACAGGACCAGCACCGAAGGGGCCAAAAACCTTCCTTATAACATAGCCAACCTGCGGGTGAGCTATGCCATGGTTAACACCCCGGTACCCGTGGGCTTCTGGCGTTCGGTGGGCAGTTCGCAAAATGCCTTTATCACCGAGTGCTTTTTCGATGAACTGGCCAGACTGGCCGGCCGTGATCCGTTGCAGGCACGGCTGGAACTTATGTCTGAACATCCGCGCCATGCGGGCGTACTAAAACTGGCAGCGGAGAAAGCGGGCTGGGGCACTGAGCTGCCGCCAGGTCGCGCACGGGGAATTGCCGTGGCCGAGGCTTTCGGTACCTATGCGGCGCAGGTGGCGGAAGTGTCCATCGAAAAAGGTGCGGTGCGTGTGCATCGTATAACCTGCGCCGTGGACTGTGGCATGGTGGTGAACCCGAACAGTATCGGCGCACAGATGGAAGGCGCTATTGTTTATGGTCTCACCGCGGCCCTGAAAGGCCCGATCACCATCGACGGTGGCCAGATCCAGCAGAGCAACTTTGATGACTATCCGCTGCTGCGGCTGGACGAATGCCCGGCCATTGATGTGCATATCGTTAATAGCGAGCAGTACCCCGGCGGTGTGGGTGAGCCTGGTGTGCCACCTACCGCACCAGCGGTGGCCAATGCTGTGTTCGCACTGACCGGGCAGCCGGTTCGTAGCTTGCCAATTCGACTCGGTGCCTGATGGACAGAAGCAGTGATCACGAAGTTTTGCATGCTGCCGTTAACTGGCTGGAAGCCGGTGAAGCCGTTACCCTGGTGACTGTGGTCCGTACCTGGGGTTCAGCACCACGACGTCCGGGTGCGCTCATGGTTATACACCCGGACGGTCGGTTCGTGGGTTCGGTTTCCGGCGGCTGTGTGGAAGATGATCTGGTGCAGCGCAGTTTGCGTGGTGAATTCGAGCAGCAGCCGCCCAGTCTGGTCGAGTATGGTGTTAGCACGGCGGCGACTCAGCGTATCGGTCTTCCCTGTGGTGGGCGTCTGGAACTTGTGGTTGAATACCTCGATGCAGCCCCGCCCTTGCGTAAGGTGCTGGATATCATGAACGCCCGTCAGCGCATCACGCGTCGGGTATGCCTGGCGACCTCCGAGAGCAGTTTGCACGCTGCTACTGGCCAGGCATTTGCATTTGATGGTGACAACCTGGTTAAGGTATTTGGGCCTGCCTGGCGGATGCTGATTATTGGGGCCGGCGAACTGGCCCGTCGCGTAGCCCAACTGGCATTGACCCTCGACTACGCAGTCACAATTTGCGATCCGCGTCCGGAGTATGCCAGCGGCTGGGAAGTGGAAGGTGCGGAATTTAGCACCACGCCACCAGCGGAGTTAATACCGGGTTTTGCAGTCGATCCGCATACCGCCATTCTGGCACTGGCCCATTCCCCGCTGCTGGAAGATGAGGCGCTGGTCGCGGCACTCAAATCCGATGCCTTCTATATCGGTGCGCTGGGATCACGCAAGAATCAGAACGCTCGCATGAAGCGTTTGCAACATCTGGGTCTGAATAACCCGCAACTGGCTCGACTTCAGGGGCCGGTTGGACTCGATATTGGCAGCCACACACCTGCCGAAATCGCCATTGCCATTAGTGCGGCGTTGATTCAGCTACGTAACACACAGCATCAGCAGCTGCCCCAGGTCGAAGTCCGGCATGGCTGAGGTTACGGGTATACTGCTCGCCGCCGGTTTCAGTAGCCGTTTCGGTGCCAGTAAACTCCTGCTTGAAATAGACGGTCAGCCACTGATATTACGCAGTGTCGCTGCACTGGCACCCTGCGATCAGATTATTGCCGTGGTGCGTGCTGATGGCCAGGCGCTGCAATCTGTGTTGCGGGCACAGGGTGTTACTTGCGTAGTGAACCCGGAACCGGTGCGGGGTATGGGTTATTCCATTGCCTGTGCTGTCAATGCCAGTTCGCAAAGCAGCGGCTGGTGTATCCTGCCCGCAGACATGCCATCCCTGATGCCATCGACCACACGGCAGGTTGTGGATGTATTGCGCTCCGGTGCAGTACTGGCGGCGCCGTATTATCAGGGGCAGCGTGGCCATCCGGTTGGTTTTGGTGCCCGCTTCTTTGATGAACTCACTGCGCTCGACGGTGACATAGGTGCGCGCCATATACTGCAACAGTACGCTGACCTGTTAACTGTCATCTCCACTGATGATGCGGGAGTACTTAACGATATTGATGTGCCGGAAGATCTGGAAGCACAGGGTCTGGCCTGTAGCAGGGACCAGCTCTTGCGAAATTAAAGCCCGGGAACTTCTGATCAAGTGTCTTTTTGTCATCCCGACTGATAGGGAGGGATCTTAATTGCTTGATATCTCTGCCTATATTAAGTGAAAGATTTCTCCCTCTGGTCGAAATGACAAGTTAATCAGGTTTTTCCTGGAAAATAATATCTACAGGGTTCGAATGTTAGCGTTAATATTCGACTTGATTCTGCCAGTGACGTATACATAGAATTTACAAGAAAAAACATAAACACAGGGAGACTGTGAAATGCCGTTTCAGCCCGCTTCAGCCAGAACATCTGCCGTATCTCGATTGCGTCGTAGCTGGCAGCTGCTCCACAACAAGCCGGGCGGGATCTGGCTGTTCAGCCGCCTGTTCGCGTTCGTGGTTCCCTATACAGGGACATTGAAGGCCCAGGTGCTGGAGCTTGAACCGGGACATGCCAAGGTTCGGCTTGGTGATCGGCGAAGAGTCCGCAATCATCTGAATTCTATCCATGCCATTGCACTGGCTAATCTGGGCGAGATGGCCAGCGGTCTGGCTTTGCTCATGAGTATGCCCGATAACGTCCGTGGCATTGTGACTGGCCTGAATATTGAATACATAAAAAAAGCCCGGGGTGAACTGATGGCCGAGGGTCGTTGCAGTCTCCCGGCT